>JAMOBE010000077.1:0-17115 GCA_039908285.1 Alphaproteobacteria bacterium | reverse complement strand
ATCGGCGCCGGCACCCAGATCCAGGGCAACACCAACATCAACGCCAATGCCAAGAACGTGAACACCACGGCCACCGGCAAGGGCAACACCGCCGAGTCGTCCATCGGCGGCATCGGCCGATAAGTCCCCGCCATCGCCCGGGGGAGGGGACTTCCCCTCCCCCTCTGATGGAGTCACACCATGTCAACGCTTCGCAAGGTATTCGCGCCTCTTCTTTCGGTCGCCCTGTCGATCGTGGTCCTCGCCGACGAGGGCGCGCTTGACGTTACCACCGGCGTGGTAACCAGTTCCCCCTTCATCCTGGCCAGGCCCGCGGCTCCGACTCAGTTCCCGGTGGTCGGCACGGTGCATGGCGAGGCCGGTTACTGGGCCAACATGATGGCCCGCCCGAGCTACACGCCGAACACCTTCAACCGCAGCAACCTGTCCGGCACCGCGTCGGCCCTGGCGTACAGCCTCGACCGCTCCCATGCGTTCAGTCGCAATCTCTATCGCCGCGACTATGACAACGACAAGAAGATCACGATCAACCTGTACTAGGTTCGGTCGTTGCGCTATCGTCCCACGCTTTCCAGTAACGGGTCGGGTGCCATGATGTCTTTTCGTTCCAACGCCGCCATCGCCTGCCTTCTGGTGCTTGCCGCCGCGACGGCCGCGCCGGCGGCACGGGCCGGCGAAGTGAAGATGTACGACCGCGTTCCCTCCGTCGAGGAACTGAGCAACACCCTGAGTGGTGCCGGCGCCCCGAAGGCGCACCGCAGCTTTCAGGTGCGCAAGATCGAACTCGGTGACACCAGTCCCGGTTCCAGCTCGAGTGGCGGTGCGCCGGCCGTGGCGGCACCGGCGGTGGACGCCGTTGGCTTTCCGATCAACTTCGGCTACAACTCGGCGGACATCATGGACGAGTCGCGTCCCTATGTGGACGTCATGGGCCAGTTGCTGACCAAGCAGCCGGGCCTGCGCATGACCGTCGAGGGTCACACCGACGGCGCCGGCTCCGACGAGTACAACAACAACCTGTCGGCACGGCGCGCCGCCGCGGTCAAGCGCTATCTGGTGGACTCCCACGGCATCGCCCCGTCGCGGCTCAAGACCGTCGGCAAGGGGAAGAGCGACCCCCTCTACCGCGACAACCCCCTTGATCCGAAGAACCGCCGCGTCCAGTTCCGGCCGGCCGGGTGAGGGGGTATTACCCCTTGGCGGCGTACCCCCGGGGCGTATAGACCCGGGAGCGTCCTCCCCGGGTCACCACCCGGGTTTCGCTGCTGCCGACCATGACCAGGGTCAGCATGTCTGCGCGCCCGGCGTCGAGATCGGCGAGGCGGATCACCTCGATCCGCTCGCCCTCGCGGCCCAGCTTGCGGGCCAGGATCACCGGCGTCTCGGGACTGCGGCCGCCGAGCAGGATGTCGCGCGCCCGCACCAGCTGGTCGCGGCGCCGCTGCGAGACCGGGTTGTAGAAGGCGATGACGAAGTCGCCGGCGGCGGCGGCGGCCACCCGCCGCTCGATCACCTCCCAGGGTGTCAGCAGGTCCGACAGGGAAATGGCGCAGAAGTCATGGCCGAGCGGCGCCCCCACCCGCGCCGCGGCGGCTTGCAGCGCCGAGACACCAGGCACCACGTTGATCTCGATCCGGTTCCAGTCGGGGCGGTCGTCGCGATCCAGCCGCTCGAAGACCAGACTGGCCAGGGCGTAGATGCCGGCGTCCCCCGAGCACACCAGGGCCACCGTCTCGCCGGCCGCCGCCAGGTCGAGCGCCACCCGCACCCGTTCGTCCTCGGCGCCGAGGGCGCTTTCGTGGCGCGTCCTGCCGGCCGCCGCCTCGCCCAGCAGGTCGAGGTAGAGGCCATAGCCCACCAGGTGACGGGCGTCGGCCACCGCCGCCGAGGCCTCTGGCGTGCGCCAGTGTGCGGCTCCCGGGCCGATGCCCACCACGTGCAGCGTCCCGCGTCCGCGTCCCACCGTCGCCGGATCGACGGTCGTCGCCGCCCGGGCCACGGCGCAGGTGGCACGCTCGGAGGCCGCCTTGGCCACCACCAGCCGCCCGTCCCGTCCCACCGCCGCCAGGGCCGCTCCCTCGGCGACTCCGTGGCAGCCGACGGCGCGGAACACCACGTCCGACGGCGTGGCGAGACGCGGCGTCTCGGCCTCCAGCGCCGCCGCCGCGAAGAACCGCGCCGGCACCCCGAGAGCCCGGGCCAGGGCCAGCACCGCCGGCTCGTCGGCCTTGAGGTCGAGGGAGGTCACCGCCGCCACCGACTGCGCTGCCAGACCATGGTCGGCCAGCGTCCGTGACACCAGTTCGGACAGTTCCCCGGGCGCCACCCCGCGCTCGCAGCCCACCCCCACCACCAGGGACGGCGGATGCAGCACCAGGGTGCGATCGTCGCCGGGGACGGCCTTGTCGGTCACCCGCACCGTCAGCTCAGCCCCGTCGGCGAAGGGGGCGCCCGAGTCGCGGATCCAGCCGGCGTCTCCGGCCTCCACCTCCAGGGCCACCGGCCGTCCGTCCACCAGCGCCGCCATCATCCGCCGCGCCACCGGCGGATTGGCCACCCGCCAGCCCGGGGGCGGCTCGTCCAGGGCCAGGCCGAAGCGGGCGTCGCCGGCGGTGGTGATGGCCGGCGCGACGTCGAAGACCCGGGCGATGGTCCGCGCCAGGGCGTTGGCGCCGTGATGGCCGCCGAGCAGCGGCACCACGGCGCTGCCATCGACCGCCACCGCCAGCACCGGCGGCTCGGCCTGCTTGTCCTGCAGGACCGGCCCCAGCGCCCGGACCAGGATGCCGCTGGCGCAGATGCCGATGATGGGACTCCCGGACGCGAACAGTCGCCGCAGGTGGTCGACGCCGTCGGAAAAGGTCTCGGCCAGCTCCGCCGCGTCGACTCGGCCCTTCAGCCCATGAAGCCGCGCTCCCGGCACCACCGCCCTGATTCGCCGCGCCGTTTCCAGGCCCAATGGCCCGAGAACCACCACCACCGGTGCCTGTTCGCTCATCGCCAAGCCTCCCCACGCCTGTATTATTGACCTCAAAAATCTTCGCGCGCGGCGAAGATTTTTGAGGTCAATAATACGAATCTTTTTGGTTGCGGCTCCGCCGCGTTATGCACCAGCACCATGGAAAAATACGTGCCGCCGTCGGCCGCCGCCGCCGCCAGCGGGCGGATGCGCTGGTCCGGCAGTCCGGCGCGCTCGATGTACCGCGCCCGATCGACCAGGCCCAGCCGCTCCAGCACCCGGACCAGCTTGGCCAGGTGACGGCCGGCCTTGATGATCGCCGCCGCGTCGACACCCGCCAGCAGCCGCTCCAGCTCGTCCTCCGGGCAGCCCGCCGGGATGATGGCGACCCGGTCGTCCAGCGCCGCCAGGGGAAACTTCAGCGCCGCGCCACAGGCGGCGACCGAGGTCACCCCCGGCACCACCTCGACGGCGAAGCGGTCGCACAGGCGCCCGAACAGGTGGATGAAGCTGCCGAAAAAGAATGGATCACCCTCGCACAGCACCGCCACGTCGCGGCCGGCCGTCAGGTGATCGGCGATGGCCAGGGCTCCGGCGTCGTAGGCCGCGTTGGCGGAAACCCGATCCAGGTCGAAGCTCATGCGCAGTGGCAGTTCGATGGTGCCGGGCGTGACGAACGCCGCCGCGATGCTCCGCGCCATGCCAGGTCCCTCCAGCGGCGCCGGGTAGGCGACGACGGGTGCTGCGCGGATGATCCGCACCGCCTTCAAGGTCAAAAGCTCCGGATCACCGGGGCCGACGCCGACGCCAAACAACGTGCTCAAAGGTACGGATCTCGGAAAGGGGAAAGGGGAACGGGGAACGGGGAACGCGAAGGCGGCGACGATAGCGGACCCTTCGGTCCGGGAAAACCCTCTTCTTAACGGTTCCGTAAAACTGCTTCGTGATAGGATGGCCACCATCGCCCTCGTCGCTCCGGAGCCGTCGATCATGCGTCTCGCCATCCGTTCCAGTCTCGTCGCCCTCGCCACCTGCGCCCTGCTGGCCCCGTCCCTTTGGGGATGCATCGGCATCGCCGTCGGGGCCGGCGCCGCCGTGGCCACCACCGCCACCGAGGAACGCGGACTTGCCGGCGCCGCCTCGGACGCCAAGATTCTTGTCGAGATCAACCACCACTGGTTCCAGCGCGACCACATGATGTTCGGCAAGCTGGAGGCCACCGTGTACGACGGCCGGGTGCTGGTCACCGGCGTGGTCGAGGACGACGCCGTGCGTACCGAGGCCATCCGCCTGACCTGGCTCGCCCCCGGGATCAAGGAGGTCTACAACGAGATCGAGGTGGTTGGTCCCACCAACCTGATCGACTACAGCCGCGACGTATGGATCGGCACCCAGCTTCGCACGGGACTGACCCTCGATGCCAAGGTCTACTCCAACAACTATTCCATCAGCGTGGTCAACGGGGCGGTCTACATCATCGGCATCGCCCGCTCTCGGGAGGAACTCGACGCGGTGGTCAACCGCGCCCGCAACCTCAGCTACGTCAAGCGGGTCGTCAGCCACGTGCGCGTCAAGGACGGGACGGCCTGATCGAACTTTTGGCGTAACCGGTGTCGACAATTGACGGTGGTCATGGCATGAATGGAGTGGGTTGAGAGTCCGCGCAGCTTCGGCTGGCGCCGCTGTCGTTCAACACACGAACGGGAACATGGAACGGGGAATGAGCAACACGGACTTTGATAACATGACCGAGAGTCGCGGCGTCACCATTTCGGCGCCCGTGAAGCACTTTATTATTATTGTAATATCGACGTTCGTCGGCGAACTCGCCACCATGTACCTTTTGTACCAGATCGGGATCACGAATCCGTTCATCGAGGCGCTGGCGGACTCAACCCTATTGTCCATTTTCCTTGCGGTTCTCAGCTATTTCCTCCTCACGCGACCTCTCCTCACGACCATGGATGCGTTGAAGCGCCGGGACGAGGAAATGACCCGCTACATGGAGAACGTGGACTTCACCAATCAGGCCTTCGAGCGCCAGGCGGAGCACTTGGCCGTGCTGGCGGAGGAAATCGAGGCGGAGCGGGCGCGGGTCGAGCATCTGGCTCTGCACGACACCCTGACCGGGCTGCCCAACCGGGTGCTGTTCTGGGATCGCCTGAGGCAGTCCCTGTCCCAGGCCAAGCGGGACTCGACCGGGGTGGCGGTGCTCTATCTCGACCTCAACAAGTTCAAGCTGGTCAACGATACCCTGGGCCACGACCGGGGTGACGACCTGCTGAAGGAGGTGGCGGAACGGCTGCGCCAGACCATCCGCGATGACGACACCGCGGCCCGGCTGGGGGGCGACGAGTTCGCCGTCATCGCCCGCGTCCCCAATCCAGGCGATCGTTCCGGTCTCGGCGTGCTGGCCGAACGCATCGGGACGGCTCTCACAATTCCGGTGGAGGGAAACGGACGGGTCATCCAGGCCGGAACCAGCATCGGCATCGCCGTCTACCCCGGCTGCGACAGCGCCGAGGACCTGCTCAAGTGCGCCGACGACGCCATGTTCCAGGGCAAGAAGGAAGGCGCCGGCCGAATCGTGTTCTGGGACGCCCCGGTCCCAACCGCCGGAGCGTGATCCCGTCCCCGATCACCGTCCCGCCGCCATCGCCTCGGCCAACGCCATCTCCGAGTCGTCGTGGAGACAGCGCTCGTCCCGGTAGGTCTTGAGAACGAACACCCGTAGCGCGCTCGACAGGTTGCCCTGGCGGACCGCGTCGATCTCGGTGATGAGCTGGCCGATGGAGATTTCCCGCCGCCGCGCGATCTCCCGCAGGCCGTCCCAGAACTCGGACTCCAGCGATACGCTGGTCCGGTGCCCGGCAATCACCACGGATCTTTTTCGTACTTCGCCTGTCATGGTCATCATTAAACCATAAGTTGATGTCGTTGCCAAGGGGGCAATTCGTCAGGTAGGAATGCCGACGATAATTCTCAACCCCCGCGTCCGACAATCTGCAGGTGACAGGGTGGGGCGCACGCGGCCAGCAGGGCGAGAAGATCGCCAAGGGCAAGGGCGACGCAGCCTTCGGTGGGCTCGTAGCCGGGCCGGGCCACGTGCAGGAAGATGGCGCTGCCCCGTCCCGGGATCACCGGGTCGTCGTTGTGCCCGAGAACGACGATGACGTCATAGACCCCGTCCGCACGCCACAGCTCCTCGTGGCGCGCCGGGTGGGGAAGGATCACCGGCCGATTATAGGCGGCATCGTCCGGGTCATCGCACCAGCCGTCGTGGCGCTCGATGACCGATAGCGGCAGACCGGTCCGCGGCGGAGGGATCCGGTCGGCCCGGTACAGCACCCGCCGCAGGGCCAGCCGTCCCACCGGCGTCCCACCGTCGCCCTCCCGCTTGTCGCCCACCACGCCGCCCCACCCCAGGGCGCACCGCACCGTGCGCCCCTCCCAGGTCAGACGGCCATCGGCGTGAACGGTAATCTCCATCGATCGACTCAAATCCACAATACCATCCAGACACTGAAAAAAGATAACACGGTTTCCGGTCGCCCGCATGCCGGGCAAAGAGACGCCCTCTCCCCCGTGAGGGGAAGAGGGCTATCGACGATCGAGAGACAGTCTTCAACTCGGCCTTTCAGCCGACCTTGGCCTGGCTGTTGGAGACCAGGTCGGTGACCACGCCGGGATCGGCGAGGGTCGAGGTGTCGCCGAGCTGGTCCGACTCGTTGGCGGCGATCTTGCGCAGGATGCGGCGCATGATCTTGCCGGACCGGGTCTTCGGCAGGCCCGGGGCCCACTGGATGTAATCGGGCGAGGCGATCGGGCCGATCTCCTTGCGCACCCAGCCGACCAGTTCCTTCTTCAGGGCGTCGGTGGGCTGTTCGCCCGACACCAGGGTGACGTAGGCATAGATGCCCTGGCCCTTGATGTCGTGGGGGAAACCCACCACCGCCGCCTCGGCCACCTTGGTGTGGGCCACCAGCGCGCTCTCCACCTCGGCGGTGCCGAGACGGTGACCGGAGACGTTGATCACGTCGTCCACCCGGCCGGTGATCCAGTAATAGCCGTCGGCATCGCGGCGGCAGCCGTCACCGGTGAAGTACAGACCCTTGTAGGTGGAGAAGTAGGTCTGGATGAACCGCTCGTGGTCGCCATAGACGGTGCGCATCATGCCGGGCCAGGCGTCGGAGATGCACAGGTTGCCCTCGGTCGCGCCTTCCAGCACCTTGCCCTCGGCGTCGACGATCAGGGGCTGAACGCCGAAGAACGGCCGCGTCGCCGAGCCCGGCTTGGTGGCCGTCGCCCCCGGCAGCGGGGTGATGAGGATGCCGCCGGTCTCCGTCTGCCACCAGGTGTCGACGATCGGGCAGCGCTCGTCGCCCACCACCTTGTGGTACCACATCCAGGCCTCGGGGTTGATGGGCTCGCCCACCGAGCCGAGAAGGCGCAGCGACTTGCGCGAGGTCTTCTTCACCGGACCATCGCCCTCGCGCATCAGGGCGCGGATGGCGGTCGGGGCGGTGTAGAAGATGTTGACGTTGTGCTTGTCGATGACTTCCCAGAACCGCGAGAAGGTCGGGTAGTTGGGGATGCCCTCGAACATCAGGGTCGTGGCGCCATTGGCCAGCGGGCCATAGACGATGTAGGTATGCCCCGTGACCCAGCCCACGTCGGCGGTGCACCAGTAGATGTCACCATCGTGGTAGTCGAACACGTACTGGTGGGTCATCGACGCGAACACCATGTAGCCACCGGTGGTGTGCAGCACCCCCTTCGGCTTGCCGGTGGAGCCCGACGTGTAGAGGATGAACAGCGGATCCTCGGCGCTCATCTCCACGGGCTCGCAGGTGGCCGGCTGGTTGGCCGTGATCTCGTGGTACCAGTGGTCCCGTCCGGCCTTCATGGTCACCGGGTTGCCGGTGCGCTTCACGATGATGGCGGCGGTGACGGTCGGGCAGCTTTCCAGGGCCTTGTCGGCGTTGACCTTGAGGGGCACCGGCTTGCCGCCGCGCAGCCCCTCGTCGGAGGTGATCAGCAACTTGGTGGCGCTGTCCTGGATACGCCCCGACAGGGAGTCCGGCGAAAAGCCCCCGAACACCACCGAATGGACGGCGCCGATGCGGGCGCAGGCCAGCATGGCGACGGCGGCCTCGGGGATCATCGGCAGGTAGATGGCGACGCGGTCACCCTTGGTCACGCCCAGCGACTTCATGGCGTTGGCGAGGCGGCACACCCGCTCGTACAGGTCCTTGTAGGTGACCTTGACGCTGTCCTTCGGGTCATCGCCCTCCCACAGGATGGCGGTCTGGTCGCCCCGCTTCGCAAGGTGGCGGTCGAGACAGTTGACCGAGGCGTTCAGAGTCCCGTCATAGAACCACTTGATATGGACGTCGGGCGCGGTGAAGCTGACGTCCCTGATCTTGGTGTATGGCTTGATCCAGTCGATACGCTTTCCGTGCTCGGCCCAGAACCCTTCCGAGTCGCTGATGGAACGCTGGTACATGGCCTTGTACTTGGCATCGTCGACCCACGCGGCTTTGGCCACGGCCTCCGGCACCGGAAAAAGCTGTCCGTCTGACATTCTATAGGCCCCCTATCGGCATTTGGCGTGGCGTTATTCTGTTGCCACTGATAGCCCGATTATCCCCGGTTTTTTCCCGTCGGGCAACCCCATGCGTCGCCCTACCTGCGGTTCTCACCATGACCGAGGGCGCTGGCGGTAGGGTTCGGGTTTCCGATCATGCCGCACCCTTGGAGCGGTATACCCACCAATGGTCGGGTCGACAGTGGCATCCACCGTCGCGTCCAGGTACTATGCGATTCGGGTTATCGATGGGGGCTGGCTGTGGCGATCGTCAAATTCCTGGTGAACGTATCCCATGACGAGCGTTGGATCCTCGACACCGCCTTTGGCGAGGAGGCCAAGGCACGGGCGCACGCCCAGAATCTGGTCAAGGACCCGAAGAACGACGGCGTGCGGGTGATCCGCGAGAAACGTCGCACCGACGGCGGCTACGACGAGGAGGTGCTGTTCGAGGCGCTGAAGAAGGGGGAAAAGAAAAAGGACGTCTCCCTCTCCGAGATATCCTCCGCCCCGGTCTGCGACAGCCTGGCCGACCTGTACCGGGCGCCCAGTCGCGGGACCATCAACCGACTCTTCAGCAAGTACCTGGACGACGCGATCCTCACCCCGACCGAGCTTGTTCACAGCTACAAGGACCTGAAGCGGCTTCTCGACAACCCGCTGGTCCAGGGGGCGGTGGACAAGGTGTCCACCCTTCAGGCCGCGGCGACCGAGACCGACGCCCGCACCCGCCGCGACCAGCTTTCGGGCTGGCTCGACCAGGCGCTGGCCCGGGCGCGCAAGGCCTCCGAGCGGACCGATCTGCCGTCGGTGAAGGCCCAGGGCTTCGCCGAGGCGGTGGGCCGCATCGATGCCTCGGCCCCGGCCGAGGATCGGGACTTCCTGGCCCTGGTCGCGCTCAGCCGCGAGCTTGTCGAGCTGCGCGCCTGGGCCGCCAAGATGGAGAGGGTGCTGGCCGAAATGGAGCGGGCCGGGCCGGGCCGGGCCATGGACCTGCTCGACTCGGTGCTCGCCGACCTGTGCGGGGCCCGCGGCGTGGTGGTCGAGATGATCGGCGCGGTGCCGAACCTCGGGGGGCTGCTGATCCGGCTCCTCGACCTGGTGGCCGGGCGACTCGACGTGACCGGCCGCGCCGAGACCGATGTGACGGTGGTCATCAACCGGCGTCTGGCGGCGGGAGACCTGCCGGAGACCCGCGCCGAGCTGGCCGGCCAGTTCCAGCGCCAGCTCGGGTCGGGGCAGCCGCTGGCGCGCAACGAGCCGAAGGTCGAGTTCGACATCTTCCGCCAGCTTCTCGAGCGGGTGGTGACACCGACCGGGGTGGTGGGCGGCTTTGCCAACGCCGAGGCCATGGCGTTGCGCTACATGCGCTTCCTGAGCACCGGCGGCATGGCCGGCCGGCGCGAGGCCATCCAGGCCGTCACCAGTCACCTGCCCACCGCCATGCAGCAGGTGCGCTTCCTCATCGCCCTGTCCGACAGCCCGGTGTGGCGGGAACAGCTCGACTACATCATCGGCACCCTGGAAAGCCTGATCGGCAAGGCCCAGCGCATGGAGGACCTGGTGGGCCTCAAGGGCACGCCCAAGACCCGCATGCAGGAGATCGTGCAGATCTACGCCTTCGTGCGCCAGACCACCGCCCTGCCGGAGCGCGTGACCAGCAAGCTGGCCGAGAAGCTGGACGCCCTGGTGGCCGACTTCCTCGTCAACAATCAGGTGCTGGAGAAGCTGGACAGCCCATCGGAGTCGCTCCGCATCCGGGCGGTCCGGCTGGTGCAGTTCTGCACCTCCGGCGTGCTGACCGAGGGCCGGGCCTTCACCATGGCCCGCGAGCGGGTGCTGACCCTGCTGAAACAGCCCAAGTTCGACGAGAAATTCGTCGCCGACATCCCCGACGCCGCCGCCCGGGAAAAGTCGCTGCGGGACTTCCACCTGCTCCTGGCCCGGTCGAAATTCCTGCAGAAGTAGGGGGGAGGGGGCCGGGAATAACTTGACAGGGCGTCATGAGGATTTCCTGCCTGAGATCTGCGAGAATTCCGCAGCGCAGGAGGAACAATAACGAAACGGACGCGCCGGAACCACACTAGAGCGTTTTCCGCCTGAGCGGAAACGCTCTAGAATTTGCCTCTGGCCGCTCAAGCGGAAACTGCTCTAAGGTGGACCCCATTGTTTGGACAGCGGATGGGCGGAGTCAAGAGAGGGTTCCGCCTGGGGGCACCGCGCCGCTCACCCGCGAAGCAGGTGACGACAGGGGTACTTGTAGCACTACTTCAGAATCATGTCTATAAATCTCTGGTTGTTGTTGCTCGGCCTGTGGGTATGTGGGCGAAGGCGAGCATTTCCCCATGTTTCCGGGCACACTTTCTCCGACTGCCGCGGTGGTTGCGGGAAACATGGGGGAAGCGCAGACGGTAGGCTCTATCGCCGATCGTCCACATATCCACAGGCCCCCCTCGAACGCCTGGCGTGGCGTACGGTAGCCGAGCGCCCAATGAGGTCGCTCGTCATTGTACAACGTAAGACACACACAACTGCCGGAACGTGCTTCGGTCACTTGTCCACGACTTGCCTCCTGCTTTTGCTGTAAAGGCGACATGGATATCTGCAACAAAATGTCAATCCTGTCTGTTTTGACACCGTGGTAAAACGCGTGCGCACTCCAGAGTCACGTTCGCAGCGTGTAAGGTTATAGACATAGTTCGCGCTGTATTATGCTGCGGAACGATAGTCTTTTATTTTAGCGTATACATGCCAATGTAGGGGGAACACCTTATCAAATCATCACTTTCGGCAGCACGTTGTCGGTGGCGCCTTCGGTTCCGCCGGGAAGGGCTGTGGAGGTCGCCTTTCGCTGCAGGTGTCTGGTATCAGACCTGCCGTCGCGAACGGGAAACAGGAGGATGATATGAATAGCCGCATGCTCATGGCGATCTGTTTCGGATGCCTCATGTCGCTTCCGGTCTTGGCTCAGGACAAGGACAAGGCCCCCAGCACCGGGCCGGGGGAGGTGGTAATTCAGCAGGAGGGTGAAGCATCCTATTACGGTGAGGATTTTCGTGGCAAGACGACCGCAAATGGCGAGAAATTCAATCCGGACAAGACTTCGGCGGCGTCGCCCGATCTTCCTCTTGGGACGCAGGTTACGGTCACCAACACCGATAATGGCAAGTCCGTGGACATGAAGATCAATGACCGTGGTCCCTATGTCGATGACCGGATAATCGATGTATCGAAACACGCGGCTGACAAGCTGGGTATGACGGAAAAGGGGGTGACGAACGTTACCGTGGAGGCGCGGCCGTCGAGCCAGACGACTGAAAAGCTGGAGACCGAGATCGGAGAGCGGGCGGACAAGGAGCAGGAGGCGCGGGACAAGCAGAAGTAGGGTGTAACAGTCAGCGTCTTATGGCTGACCAACCGTGCGGACGATATACATCGAGCGTTTCGACAGAAAGTGCCGGGTCAGGCCACAGGTGCTGCTGTCGCACACGCCCGGTTGGTCTACTCTAATGGGCGTGTAGTCCGCGGGTTCGCTCGCCCCATATCCAAGACGGGTCGCGCGGTGCAAGCCACGTGTGGGGGGCCAGAAACAGCGGAGCCGGCTCCGTGAGAATGGGGGGCGAGGGGGCTGGCGGTAGAGATGGAGAGCCACACACATGGATAAGAGAATCTGGCGTATTTGTGCCGCAGCGGCGATGACGGTCATGGTCGCGGGCTGCGCGAGTTCCTCTCGCACCAGCGAGACGGCAGGTCAGTACGTCGACAGCACGGTGATCACCGCCAAAGTCAAGGAGGCTATATTCGCCGAGCCTGCTTTGCAGGGACTCCAGATCAGTGTCGAAACCTACAAGGATACCGTTCAGCTGAGCGGATTCGTCGACAATTTCCAAGCCAAAACGCGGGCCACCCAGGTGGCCGCCGCCGTGCCCGGCGTCAGGTCGGTTGAGAACGACCTCATCGTGAAGTAGCATACTGAACGCGCTGTGCGCGCATTGGTGGCGCTGCCTTGCTTCTGAGGCGGCAACGAAGACGCCGCCTCAGGCAGTGCGGACTCACCGCAGCAACAGTACGATCAGGACGATCAAAACGACTAGGCCGACGCTGCCGCCCCCATAGCCGAATTGGGGCGGCACGTAGCCCATGTGGCCACCGAGAAACGACAGCACAACGAGCAGGAGAACTGCAATCAGCATTGTTCTCAATGTTGACACGTCTTGATGGCTCGGCTGTATCGTTTTCGAGGCGACTTTGGCATGTGGGCAACCGGTGTTGCTTGATTCACCGTGAACCGCACTGGAACGTAACGGTCCTGGTCCCGTTCGCGTTGGTGACGATGTTGGAAATCACCTGCTGCGATCCGTTGCGCATACAGTAGGTCTGGGCACTCCGTGACGCATCCAATAGCTCCTGATCCGTCCCGTAATTATAGGTAAGGTTGGGATTGACCGGCGTCGGCGTGGCCGCCAGCGCCGAGGACTGTACGCAATCGAAGATGACGACCTTGCTGCCATCCGGGTCCGTCCCAAATCGCGCCGTTCGATGGACGGATTGAAACCGGTTGCAGTATGTTGCCGCGTTCTGATTGGCCTGAAGCAATTCCTGGTCGCTGTGATACTTGTAGGTTACGTTTGGATTGCTCGCCTGTACCTGCTGAGGTGGCGAGTACAGTGGTGCACACGCCGCCGCCAGCAAGCCTGAGAGCACGGCCGCCGCTCGAATGTTTGCTTTCAGGAGACGGCAAGAGATGGCAACCATTTGAGAGTCCTCCATAATCAACATATGCGATCAGTCGATTGACAGGCTCGTTACGCCTTTTGTAGCGTCTACGGCTTGGCCTGATGCTGTCTTCCCGACGGCAACAGATGACTGGCAACCTACAAGGACACCACGATATCCAGGAAACTCATGGTACGGGAGCATGACCGTCGGAGGCCAGGGAGATTCCGGCTACTATCCATCCGTACTGTGTGACTCTTCTTCGAAGCGGTGATTGGCGGCCAGCCCTTTTGCTTACCATTTGTCTTGCATCTGCATTTGGAAGTAGCAGATTGGATATATGCGGTCATCGCCTTCGGCTGAAAGCCCTGGTTGACGCCTTACCCACCTGCGGCAATATCCAGGCTCGTTACGCAACCTGAAGAATATTAAGGTGGGCGTGCCGACGAATTCGCAGCCGAGCACGCAGGAGATGAGGCTTGACGCTTCCATCTATCAAGGTCCCTTTGCCCATCCTGGTTCGCCGCGTCCTCGGATACGCGCCGGCGGGATCGCCCTGGGATAGCCACGAACCCATTCGTGAGGAACTCTTCAGCGTCGAGCGCATCGAGGAGCATGCGCGGAACCTGGCGTTGGCCCAGCCGGTGACGGCAAAACCGACCAGGGGGCTGCCGCTGGCGGGACGGCTCGCCGAAAACGCGGCGGTCCTGCTCCAGTCGCACCGCATCATCGCCAATGCGACCGACGATGGCCGCGCCATCACCCCGGCCGCGGAATGGCTGCTCGACAACTACCATCTCGTCGAGAGGCAGATCGACGACATCCGTTCCAATCTGCCGTCCCACTATTACCGGCAGCTTCCCAAGCTCGCCGACGGGCCGTTCAGGGGATATCCGCGGGTGCTTGGCGTGGCATGGGCTTTCGTTGCCCATACGGATAGTCACTTCGATCCTGGGATCCTGTGCCGCTATGTCCGGAGCTACCAGGAGGTCCATCCGCTGACGATCGGCGAGCTGTGGGCCCTGGCGATCACGTTCCGGATCGTGCTCATCGAGAATCTGAGACGCCTTGCCGAGGAGATCGTTCGCAATCGCGACGCCCAGCAGAAGGCGGACGCGATCGCCGATCGTCTGCTGGGTGCCGGCGGACGCACCATCGAACTGGTGTCGGCGGTGCTTGCCGAATACGAGCGGGCGCCGCTGCCGGACGCCTTTGCGGTCCAACTCGTCTACAGGCTGCGCGATCAGGATCCGAGGATCACGCCAGCCCTGACCTGGCTCGACCGGCGCATGGTTCTGCAGGGAACGACCACCGATGCGGTCGTGCGGGACGAGCATCACAGGCAGGGTGCCGCGAGCGTCACGATGCGAAACATTATTACCAGCATGCGCCTGATATCCGGCGTTGACTGGGCCGAGCTGGTGGAGCGCATCAGCTTCGTGGACGACGTGCTGGCGGCCGGCAGCGCCTTTGCGAGCATGGATTTCCGTACGCGCAATCTCTATCGCAGCGCCATCGAGGAATTGGCGCGGGGGTCGAAGGTCACGGAAATCGAGATTGCGCGCCGCGCGGTCACGACGGCGAACACTGTCGCACGGGCGGACCCGAGCCTGGCCGACGACCGTCGGGCCGATCCGGGCTACCATCTCCTCGGAGGGGGACGGTGCGCCTTCGAGGCATCGATTGGCTACCGGCCGCCGTTGCGCACCTTGCCGAGGCGCCTGAACCGTGCCCTCGGCATCAGCGGCTATGCGGCGGCCATAGTCCTTGTCACCGCGGCCTTCCTCGCCTTTCCCCTGCACGTCCTCACGGCGTCGGGACTTGGCAACGCGTGGGTCTGCCTGCTCGGCATTCTGGGAGCAATTCCGGCCATCGACGTGGCGGTCGCGCTGGTAAACCGCGCGGTGACGTGGGGGTTCGGCGCGGCGCTCCTGCCCTCCCTGGATCTTCGCGGGGGTATTCCCCCGCGGCTGCGCACGCTTGTCGCGGTGCCGACGCTTCTGACGACGATGGACGCGATAGAGGAGCACATCGAGGGGCTCGAGGTTCATTCCCTTGCCTGCCCGGAAGGCGATCTGGTCTTCGCGCTGCTTTCCGACTGGGTCGATGCCGCCACCGAGCATGCCGAGGGTGACGAGGCTCTCCTCGCGACGGCGGCGGAGGGCATTGCCCGGCTCAATCGGCGCTATGGTCCTTCCCCCTGCGGCGGCGAGCGCTTCCTGCTGCTGCATCGTCGCAGGGTCTGGAACGATGGCGAGGGGCGGTGGCTTGGGTGGGAACGCAAGCGGGGCAAGCTGCACGAACTGAACCGGCTCCTGCGCGGCGCAACCGACACCACGTTCGTGAACATCAACGGGCGCCCCGTGTCCGTGCCGGCGGATGTTCGCTATGTCGTGACGCTTGACGCCGACACCAGGCTGCCACGCGACACGGTGCGCCGGCTGATCGGCAAAATGGCGCATCCGCTCAATCGGCCACGTTTCGACAGCACGGTCGGCCGGGTCGTCGAAGGCTATGCGGTGATGCAGCCGCGGGTCGCGTCTTCCTTGCCGGTCGGCCGAGAGGGCTCGCTGTTCCAGCGCACCTTCTCCAGCATGAGCGGCATCGATCCCTATGCGTCCGCCGTTTCCGACGTGTACCAGGACCTGTTCGGTGAAGGGTCCTATTTCGGCAAGGGCATCTACGACGTCGACGCCTTCGAAGCCGCCCTTGCCGGGCGCGTGCCGGACTCGACGCTGCTCAGCCATGATCTGTTCGAGGGCGTTTTCGCCCGCGCGGGGCTCGCCTCGGACATCGAGGTCGTCGAGGAGTATCCGGCCCGGTACGACGTGGCCGCCCTGCGCGACCATCGCTGGGCGCGCGGCGACTGGCAGCTCCTGCCGTGGATACTGGGGCGTGGACAACCTAAGGGAGCGAGTCGGGCGCGGCGCGCCACGCCGACGATTGGCCGCCTGAAGATGCTCGACAATCTGCGCCGAACGCTGTCGGCACCTGCGGCGGTCCTTGGTTTGCTGGCCGGATGGGCGCTGCCGTTCGGTGACGCGCTCGTCTGGACCGGCTTCATCCTCACGACCATCGCGCTGCCGCCCCTGGTTACCGCGATCGGCGCGATCCTGCCGCGCCGTGCCGGAATTACACTTGCAAGTCACCTGCGCGCCCTCGGCGGCGATTTCCGTCTCGCGGCGTCCCTTTCGGTCCTCAAAGTCACTTTTCTCGCGCATCAGGCCTGGTTGATGAGCGACGCGATCGGGCGGACCCTGGTCCGCCTGTTCGTCACCCGCCGACATCTCCTCGAATGGTTGACGGCGGCGCAGGCGAAGAATGGTCCCCAGCTCGGCATCCTCGGGTATTATCGTCGAATGGCCGGCGCGGTCGTCATCGGCGTTCTGGCTTTGGCCGACGCCTGGCTCGCGGGGCATGGGGCGTGGCCCCTGGCGGCGGTGGTCGCGGCGCTGTGGATCGCCTCGCCGGCGGTCGCGCAGCGGGCCAGCCAGTCTCCCATCGACGCGGGGCGGCTGCCGGTGTCCGATGCCGATGCTCGTACCCTGCGGCTGATCGCCCGTCGGACCTGGCGGTTCTTCGAGAGCTTCGTGACGCCGGCCGATCACATGCTGCCGCCGGACAATTACCAGGAGGAACCGCCGGCGGTCGCCCATCGGACCTCGCCGACCAATATCGGTCTCTATCTCCTGTCGGCGGCGACGGCCCGCGACTTTGGCTGGACGGGATCAACCGAGGCGATCGAGCGGCTGGAAGCGACGTTTGCCGCCATGAGCCGTCTGGAACGTTTCCGCGGCCATTTCTACAACTGGTACGATACTCAGGACCTGCGGCCGCTCGATCCCCGCTACAT
>JAMOBE010000076.1:0-17273 GCA_039908285.1 Alphaproteobacteria bacterium | reverse complement strand
GTGCCGCCTCTTGCGGTACTTTCTTCTTGACGGCTGCGAGCACGACGGCACGCTGGCCTCAGGTCGGGACGGAGGGACACCCCCCAACAATACGGTTGCTCACCCAACCCTCTCCCCCCTGAAGGGGGGGGGAGAGGGCTATTGATAGGCTCACCCGTTTGCCCTGGAAGAAAATTATCTTCGGCTCTGGATTTCGGCGATGAAGCCGACCGCGCCGGTGGAGATGTGCGCGGCGTTGGCTTCGTCGGTGTCGATGTGCATGGCGAGCCGATAGTCGGGGTGAACCCGCACGAGCACGTCGCCAAAGATCAGCTCGCGGTCGGTGCCGACCTTGACCTGTACGACATAACGATCGCGCAGACCAAAGCGGATCGCTTCCGCCGGCGACATGTGGATGTGACGCTGGGCGCAGATGACGCCACGGGGAATGGTGATCGTGCCGGCCGGTCCCTCCAGGGTCAGGCCGGGGGTGCCGCCAAGGTCACCGGATTCCCGAATCGGCGGGTGAATGCCAAGCCGGAACTGCTCGGTCATCGAGATTTCGATCTGCGTCTCCCCGCGGGTCGGACCCAGAACCCGCACGTTCTCCACCCGGCCCTTGGGGCCAACCAGGTCCACCTGTTCCACACAGGCGAACTGGCCGGGCTGGGAGAGTTCCGCGTCCGATGTCAACTGGTGGCCCTGGCCGAACAGCGCCTCGACGTGGGCCTGGCTGAGGTGGATGTGATGGGCCGAGACCTCGATGATCACCTCCGGCTGATCGGGTTTGCGGATCAGGGTGCTGATGTGCAGACGGCTGAGGGTGCGCAGGGTTTCCCGCGCGATCATCCGCTCCTCGTCGGTCGGCACCACCAGCACCTTGACCGGCGAGTCGTCGGTGGAGACGACGGCGACCCTGTCGAAGCCCTGGGCCGTGCGGTTCTTTTCCTCATCGAGGACGATGCCCATGCAGGCGAGCCCCTGGCAGGCCAGGTTGCGCACGCCGGCCGAACCCTGGCCGATGCCGCCGGTGAAGATCAGGGCGTCGATGCCCCCCATCGCCGCGACGTAGGCGCCGATATACTTGCGCACGGCATAGCAGTAGGTCTTGACCGCCAGCAGGGCGCGGTGGTTGCCCTCCTCCGCGGCGGCCTGGATGGCGCGCATGTCGTTGGCGATCCCTGACAGTCCCTTGAGACCGCTCTCCCGGTTGATCAGGCGATCGAGGTCATCGGCGCTCGCCCCCTCGGTCCGCATCAGATAGATCAGGATGGCCGGGTCGATGGTGCCACTGCGGGTGCCCATGATGAGCCCCTCGGACGGCGTCAGGCCCATCGACGTGTCCATCGAGCGGCCGTGATCGATGGCGCAGGCCGAGGCGCCGTTGCCGAGGTGACAGGAGACGATGCGCAGCTTGTTGTAGGGGCGTTGCAGCGTCTCCGCCGCCTTCAGGGCAACGTAGTGATGGGACATGCCGTGGAAGCCATAGCGGCGGATGCCCTTGTCGGCGTAGTGGCCATAGGGCAGGCCGTACAGATAGGCGTAGGGCGGCAGCGTCTGGTGGAACGACGTGTCGAACACGGCGACATGCTGAGCGTTGGCGAACAGCCGCCGGGCGGCGCGGATGCCGCTCAGATTGACGGGATTGTGCAGTGGCGCCAGGGGAGAGAGCGCCTCGATGGCGGCCTCGACCCCGTCGGTGATCAGCACGGCGTTCTGGAACGTCTCGCCGCCATGCGCGACGCGATGGCCGACGGCGACGATGTCGTCGGGCGAAATGATCGGCCCGTTCTCGCCGGTCAGCTCGGCGACCATGGCAACGAAGGCCGCCCCATGATCACCGCCCGGGAGATCACGCGTCACCCGGCCATGACCACCGTCATGGATCAGTCGCGTGCCGTTCTCGCCGATGCGCTCGATCAGGCCATGGCAATTGCGCGACTCATCCCCCGTGTCATAAAGGTTGTACTTCAACGACGACGAGCCGCAGTTGATCACCAGCAGGCGGGTCGGCTGGTCGGTGATCAGCCGGCAGCAATACGGGTCCTCACCCTGGCGGTCGAAATTTTCGTGAACGGCCCGCATCTTCGTCTGTTCGGCGATGGCCCTGGTCAGCAGGCGGACCGTCGGCGGGTGGGTCGCCACGAGCGAGGTGAACACATCCTCCCGGATCAACAGCAGGGAACAGCGTGACACGGCGATCACGTCGGCCGTGGTGCGGTCGCCACTGAGAACCGAAAACGCACCGATCATTTCGCCGGCATGGAGATCGGCCAGGTGATGCTGGTTGCCGTCGTTGTCCGTGAGGCTGGCGGCCGCCGTTCCTTCCAGCAGAACCTTGACCGTGTGGTTTTCCTCGCCGAAGTTGAGGATGGCTTCGTTTGGCTCATAGGTGCGGACATTTGCCCCGGCCATCAGTTGTTCTATCTTTTCGGCAGGAAGCTCCACGAGCAACCTGACCTGCTCGCTGAGAAAACGGGAGATATCCTTGCGCTCCATCGTTGACCTTCACGTTGTCCCAACTCAAATCCCATCCGCCGCGGGCCTTCTAGCATATCCCTGTCCCGTTGGATATCGGGTAGGCATGTCGCACCCCGGGGCCGTCGGCCCAAACCGCCGATTGCCTCGGCATGTGATTCAGCAAGACTTCCTGGTTCGGTCATATCAGGAGCGACGGACAATCCAACTCAAAACTTGTATCCAGATAACCGAGTGCGGTACGATCTTGAGGCCTGACAACTTGTTGGCCTATATACGGGCACTGCCAACAGGCTGAAAAGAGTGCCTTCATGGTGCAGCATGCCGTCGTTGAGAAAGGTCCCCAGAAATCCGCAGCGGTAAGTGACGTCGATATCGACAAAGTGCTTGGTCTCGCCCCTTTCCACCTGGTGGATGCTGCGTGCTTTCCGAACAATGCGGCCCTGCGCCAGATCATCAGAAAAGAGGCCCGTATCCGCGTCTTCCGGCGTGGAGACGTCCTGGCGCGTGGCGGTGATCGCGACTACTCGGTGTTCGGCATTCTCGAAGGCTCCGCCCGTGCCCTGGTTGGCTGGGAGGCGGAGCAGGCGCTGTTCCCGGTTCACCCTGTTCCGCAACCGTCGTGGATACGTGCCCTGTTCCGGGTCCTGCGCCCCAGCCCTTCCTACCCCGAAATCCGCGACTCCGCCAACGTCCCCCTCGAGCACCCGCACCTCCGGTTTCGCGACCTGGAGAACGGGGAACGAGCAGACGCCAGAGTCCAGGCCTACCTCGCCGACGTTGATCGTTTCTTCGCGTCGGTCCACAGCGAGCCCCTTCCCTCCGGGCGATTGTTTGGCGAGATCGCAGCCCTCACCCACTCTCCGAGGGCGGCCACCATCATCGCCGATGCCGACAGTCTCGTCGTTGAGCTGAGCCGTTCGGGCCTGCGCGAGATCTGGCACCGCGTTCCGGCCTTTCGCACCCAGGTGGATGAGCGGGAGTGGGTCGATGGCGTGATGCTCCATCTGGCCAGGACGCCCCTGTTCCGCACCCTGGACAGGGACGTTCTCGAGCTGATCGCCTCCCAGACCCAGTTCGAGGCCCATGGGCAGTTTGACTGGGCGCAGCGGGTCAGGCAACAGACGGAACGCGGCAAGCTTGTCGATCACGAAACGCTGATCGCGGGACAGGGGGACTATGCCGATAGCCTGATCGTCATACGCGCGGGTCTCTCCCGGGTGGCCCAGCGCCATGGCGACGGCCACCAGACCGTTCATTTCATGGCCGAGAACGATCTGTTCGGCTTCGGGGAATTGTTCTCCAGATGGCACGACGGCACCGATGCCAGGCTTCAACACAGCCTGCTGGCGGTGGGCTACGCCGATATCTTCCGGGTTCCCGGGTATCTGCTCGAAGAGCACGTGTTCCCAAACATGCCGCCCCAGGACCCTGGTAACGTCCTGTGGTGCGTTCAGAAAGGGCCCCTGCCCGAGGATCTGCTCGATTTCTTCGTGGACTGCCGGGCCATCAACGGCACGGCAACCATGGTCATCGACATCAGACGCTGCATCGGGTGCGATGACTGCGTGCGCGCGTGCGCAAGAAACCACGATGGCAATCCCCGGTTCCTCCCTGACGGAATAGACAACGGACGGCTCCTGGTGGCCAAGGCATGCATGCACTGTTTCGATCCGACGTGCCTGGTCGGCTGTCCGACCGGGGCCATTCATCGCTTGTCCGAGGGCGGCTGGGTGGTGGTTGACGAGGCATCGTGCATCGGCTGCGGCCATTGCGCGCATTCATGCCCTCACGACAACATCCGCATGGTGGAACTCCGCGACCGCACGGGGAAGTTTATGCTGGACGAGGCGACCCGGCAGCCGATCCGAAAGGCGACCAAGTGCGACATGTGCTTTGATGCACCCAATGGCCCGGCCTGCCAGCGTGCCTGCCCGCGCGACGCCATGATTCGTCTCGATATCCGCCAGGTTGAAAACCTCGCGTGCTGGAAGGCCGATCCATGACGAGAAACATCGGGAAAGGCTGGTGGCTGGGGCTCTTCCTCGTGCTGGCCCTGGCGATTGAGTTCGCCAGGTGGGCCTATCACGCGTCGCTGCGCGAAGTCGCGCTCCTCGACGGCACGATATTGTTCTGTCTCGTTGCCTTCCTCGCCGCGGCGTCCATCGGCAAGACCACCCTCGCGCTATTCCCGCTACCCAGAGCCACTTTCTGGCATCATGCTCACGTGATGGTTGGGTGGCTCAGTTGTGTCGTCTTCGTCATGCACGCAGGAACCCCGTCATTCAGCGGATGGCTCCCATCGATATTGTGGCTTCTCTTTGCGCTGGTCGCGGTCAGCGGCATCCTGGGCGAGGTTTTGTCCCAGTTCCTCCCCGTGCGCATGCGCGAGAGTCCCGACGACACCCTCTGCCAACAGGATTCGTTTCACCTCCCGGGAAATCAAGGCGCCAAGGAGAGACGACGCCCCGAGCGGGTTCCGTTCGAGCGCATCCCCGAACTCCGCCAGCGACTCGTCGTACTCGCCGAGGAGCTGATCAAAAACGAGACCTCCCGCCCCACCCTGGCCGCGTTTGCGAAAGAAAAATTGATAATTTTTCTGCTGCGGCCGCCGGCGATCGTTCCCCTTCTGCTGCGATCGGACACCACGTTCCTCCATCTCAGCAATGCGATTCGCCACGAAGAGCGCTATCTGGACGAACGCGGCCAGGCGACTCTGTACAAACTGAAGGGTCTGGCGCAGGCAAAGAATAACCTGGACTATCAATATGCCCATCATGTCGCCATCAAAGGATGGACGTTCATTCACGTTCCTCTGGCCAGTGCCCTGTTGATCATGGCGGGAGTTCATGGGCTTTTGATCCGGGCCTTTTTTGGTGGGGAACCGTAGTCATGCGCTTTCTACGCTTCGATCACCGTCTCAGACCCTATGAGCGACCCAACATCCGCTGGCGGTGCGGCAACGACGCGGGGCCCTGCCGGGGTGGTCCCGACGCCAGGGGGCACTGCGTTCCATCGCACGAGTGCATTCCCAGCAAGGTCGGAGATCGTTGGGAGTGCATGAGGCCGGAGATGTTCGGTGGTCCGTGCGACGACGGCCCCCACGCGGATGGAGCCTGCTCCCGGTCGTTCGGCCCCTGCGTTCCCTCGTGCAGCGTGCACCACAGTCGCCTCCTGACAAGGCGGCGGGTGACGGCGGCGATCATCGGGCTGCTGGTGATCCTCCTTGGTGGCGATGTGAGGCACCTGTCTCCCGGCCCGTTGACCACGAGCCATGCCAACATCGGGGAGTGCAAGGCCTGCCATTCGGCGGCCACCGGGGGGCCTTTCGCCTGGCTTGATCATGTGCTCGACGGGGCTGACCCGGCGAGGGAAAGCGCCAGGTGCCAGGCGTGTCACGGCACCGCCTACCCCCTGGCCCCCCACCATTCGCCACAGGCCAAGCGCGCCAAGGTCCACGACACAGGGAATACCGTTTCGTTTCCCCCGCCGCCCGACGTCATGAAAACGACGATTGCCTGCGCCGTCTGCCACAAGGAGCATGGCCTCGCGGACACCTCGATCGGCAACGACCGCTGTCGCCCCTGTCACCTGCAGCAGTTCCTCGGCGCCGACGCCCATGCTGGATTTGGACCCCGTCCAAAAGAAAAATTTTCGTATTCGTTCAATCATAAAAAGCACTTTGAGGTTCACTATAAGGACAGTGCAAAAAAGAAAGGGGAAATATATAATCCGGAGGCGAATTGCGGCGACTGTCACATCGTTTCGGCGGCGAGCAGCACGTTTTCTCTGCGCACGGCGGATTTGTCATGTGGCTCCTGTCATCAGAATGATTTTTCCGGCCTTGGCCAGGGCATCCCTTTCCTGACCGTGCCAGGGCTTGACCTTGAGGTCCTGCGGCGCAAGGGAGTGGCCATCGGGTCCTGGCCCGAGGAGTCCATGGCGACGCTCAGTCCCATGATGGAGTTGCTGCTGGCTGGCGATCCCGCTCTGCGCCAGCCTCTGTCGAGCATCAGGTCTCTTTCCCTTCTCGACCTGACGACCGCGACCGACGAGCAGCTTGCGGGGATCCGGCAAGTCGCGTGGGCCGTCAAGGGCTTGCTTGCCGAGCTGGTGGATGAGGGACCTCCGGTTCTGGCCAGGCGATTGCGTCGTTCCCTTGACATCGATATCGGCAGGAACGAAGTGGCCATGTTCGCCACGTTGCCGCGCGAGGCGGTGGCCGCCCTGCGGACCGCCGCCTTCCCAGATCTGGACCTGGAACTGGAGCGTCACCGTGCCGGAGAGGAGGTGGCCCTCCCCCCACCCCAGGCGCAAGCCCCGGCGCCCCAGGCACCGGCACCGGTACCGGCAGCGGCAGCGGGTGACGATGACCTGCTGGATGGCGAGTTCCTCCCCTCCGTCCCCTCGCCCCAGGCGCCTCGCAAGCGGCTGGTCTCCGAGAACTGGTTGGCACAGGGGGGATGGCTTCGACTCGGATTCGTGCTCGCCTATCGCCCGCTGGCGCACCGGGACGCCTTCATGCGTGGCTGGCTTGATGCATCGTCCCATGTGAAGGACGCGCCCGCGTCCGATCAATGGACCAGTGTCGTCAAGCAGATGGCGACCAGCGATTCCATGAGCAAGTGCCCGAAATGCCATGTCACCGCCCTGGCCGACGTCGCCCCGACAGGCACGGTTCTCCGTACTCCACAATTTACGGCGTTCAGCCATCCCACCCACCTTTCAAGGGTCGGCGATCACGACTGCCTGATGTGCCATCCGTGGGGGACTCCGGTGAGTGAGAACTGCATAGGAGCGTGTGAGCAAGAGTTCTTGCCGGTAGGCCGGAAGATATGTCATGCCTGCCACAAGGACAGCCGCGATCAGGACGGCTGCGTTCTGTGCCATCGCTATCACGGAGCGACGGCGGAGGCCCGGCCATGAGTCTTGAACCCCTTGCCGTACTCGGTTATGTCATCGTGGCCGGTGTTGCCGCCCAGACGGCGGTCGGGCTGGCGACGATGGTTGGGCGAGTGGCGATGCGCCGCCGCGTGGTGACGCTGACGCTGCGACGTCTGGAGTCCCGACTGCCCCAGGTCACCCAGCCGGCCCAGGTGGACCGCGGCGATCCGGAGGGCTCCTGGAGCGGCTGGCGCAAATTCACCATCGACCGAAAAGTCGAGGAAGCCGAGCGCGTCTGGTCCTACTATCTCAGGCCGCTCGATCGCAAGCCCCTGGCGCCGTTCCTGCCCGGCCAGCACGTTTCGGTTGGAGTCCTGCCACCTGGAGAGGCGACGCCGCAGGCGTGTACCTTCTCCCTGTCGGACGGGCGTCCGGGAGCCGACTACTACCGCATCACCATCAAAAAACCCCGGGCCGTGTCCGATCACCCCGCCGCCCGGACCGAACGCCTCTCAAGCTTTCTGGTCGATCTCTACAACGTGGGAGATTCCCTGGATCTGACATGCCCGGCGGGGCGTTTCTTCGCGGATACGAAATCCCAGCGCGCCACGGTCCTGGTTGCCCAGGACATGGGGGTGGCGCCCATCATGGCCATGCTTCATGCCATGTGCGGGTCCACCGGCAACGATCGGGTCATCTGGCTGTTCTACGGGGTTCGCGACCGCGCGCACCATATCATGCGCGACGAGTTGGACGCGCTTCGTCGACGTCATGCCAACGTGCGTCTGGTCGTCTGCTACAGCCATCCTGATGCCGGCAGCGAGGAAGGAAGGGACTACGATACGAAGGCGATTCTCGACGCTGACCTACTGAGAAGGGCGCTGCCGTCCAGTAACTACACTTTTTACGTTTGCGCCCCCCCGCCGATGACCGCTTCCGTGTGTAACGGACTCCGGCGGTGGGGGGTTCCAAGCCGCGATATCCATTGGGATTCCTTCGGAATGCCTCCATCAATCGGAATGGACGAACCCGACGTGACGGAGAGTGCAAGCGCGGAGGTGGAGTTCCGTCGATCCGGTCGGACCGCCGTCTGGCGACGGGCCGACGGCATGCTGCTTGATCTGGCGGAGAGTCAGGAGGTGGCCGTCGAGTCCAACTGCCGGTCCGGGCGCTGCGGAAAATGCGCGACCGTCATCAAGAGTGGAAAGGTCCGCTACCTTTATCAGCCGGCCTATAATCCCGAAGAGGGAACGTGCCTGACCTGCATCTCCATTCCCGATGGCCAGGTGGCACTCGACTTGTAATACTGGTGAGGGGGCGGATGCGATATTTGATGGAGGTCTGCTTGAGACGGCAGTGGGGCGTCCTTGCTTTTCTGGTACTTCTTGCGCTCTCCTCGGTGGCACGGGCGGAGCGTGAGGCGTTGGACGCGAGTCTGGTCGTTGGCCCCACGGCCTGCGGCAAATGTCACAAGGCGATCGCCGCTCGCTGGAACACGTCGCACCATGCCGAAGGGCTCTATTCGCTCCCACAGAGCAAGGACGCCCGGACCATCGCCAGCAAGCTCGGGATCAAGAACTTTCTCACCGATGCCCGCTGCGCACCGTGCCATGTGACGATCAACTCCGACCGAGCCCAGGCGGAGCCGATCGCCGGGGTGTCCTGCGAGTCCTGCCATGGCGCCGGATTCAGGTGGAACACTTTCCATGGCGAGTATTCCGGCAAAAAGCCCGAAACAGAGACAGAAGAAGAACGGATACGCCGTTGGAAACGGTCCGAAAAAGATGGGATGATCCGGCCGCTGCGCGTCTATGAATGGGCGAAGAATTGTTTTTCCTGCCACGTGGTGGCCAATGAGGACCTGGTGGATCAGGGAGGGCACACTCCGGGGAATGAAAACTATGAACTGCTGGCCTGGAGTCTGGGGGAAGTCCGCCACAATATCACCGAGCCGCCGGGCACAGAAAACCGCATGCCGGACCAGGCCAGGCAGCGACTCGTCTTCGTCATCGGCGTCGTTGCCGACCTCGAGCACTCGTTGCGCGCGGTGGCGCTGGCAACCCGAAAATCGCCCTACGCCGCGGCGATGGCCAAGCGGGTTCAAACAGCCCGAGAAAAAATGAACGCGATCGACACGGCGCTTTCCCTCCCCGAAACCGCAAATGTCGTCAAGGCAATCGCCAACGTCAAGTTGCGCCTCAACAATCGCGACGAACTGGTTGCCGCGGCGGAGCTGGTGTCGTCGGCCGGAACGCAGATCGCGCAGACCTATACCGGAGAAACCTTCGCTCCGATCGACTCGCTGCTCCCCGGCGCGGCAGCATACAGGGGGAAATAATCTGGTGACCGGTG
Source organism: Alphaproteobacteria bacterium (assembly GCA_039908285.1). GTDB lineage: Bacteria > Pseudomonadota > Alphaproteobacteria > Rhodospirillales > Rhodospirillaceae > JAMOBE01. The sequence goes on along the minus strand of JAMOBE010000076.1, from coordinate 7,580 downwards.
TTCCGCGCCGTCAACAGACATTGAGGAGAGCCGTGGAGTCAGTGTATAAGGGAGTCAGGCGATCTTTCGAACTATGTTCGGAAATTGCGGGAACGAATGAACCGAGGGGGACGATCATGACGGGCCAACGTGCGACGTGGCCGCTGCGAGCGGCAGCGCGGTGGGGTGCGCATGGTGTTGCATTTATTGCGCTGCTGCTTTCCGGTGTATTTCAGCCGGCGACTGCAGGTGAGGCACCAGGCGCGGTTGCATTTGGCGGTCGTCTCTACGACAATTGGTATCAGGAGCTGCGCCACAAGCCTCCCCAGACCGTCCATCCATCCTACCCCGCGAGCGGGAAGTACGCATCCCAACCGGCCGAGACGTGGCGTTGCAGCGAGTGCCACGGCTGGGATTACAAAGGTAAGGATGGTCTCTATGGCAAGAACAACGAGCATCATACCGGAATAAAGGGAATACGGGGAATGCTTGGGGCCGACCCGGCCAAGATCATTGCGGTCCTGAAAGCCCCATCGCACAAGTATGATGAAATCCTGTACGACGATCAGCTTGACGCCATTGCCGCTTTCGTGACCCGCGGCCAGGTCAACATGGATGAGTACATTGATGCAAAGACCGGCAACTCCCTTGGTGACAAGGGAAAGCAGGAGAGATTTTACCTGACGGTATGCAGCAATTGCCATGGCACGGATGGCATGGAGACCGGCGATCTGCCTTCGCTGGGCCTTCTCGCCAAGAACAGCCCCTACGAGGCGCTACACAAGATTCTTGTCGGGCACCCCAAAGCCAAGATGCCGTCGGCGGGTGCATTTGGCAGAGACTTCGTGGCTGACCTTCTCGCAAATCTTCAGGCGCTGCCGTGGCGTGCGGACCGGCAGGTGAAACCGCCACGGCATATTCTTGCCTCGATCGCCCGGGGTGGACGCCTGTACGACAACTGGGTCCTCGAGGGCAACAAGCGTCCGCCCACGGCCCCCAACCCGAACTATCCGGCCGGTGCGAAGCCCGTTTCCGCGGAGACGACCTGGCGGTGTGTCCAGTGCCATGGCTGGGATTACATGGGACGGGAAGGCGCCACCGGCGCCACGGCTTCGGGCATCCAGACGCTGATCGGGGCTCCCGTTGCAAAGATCATATCCGTTCTGAATGACGACAAGCACCGCTATGGCGACCTGTTGAGTGCCGACGATCAGACCGACCTTGCGAATTTCGTCAGCGCGGGGCAGATCGACATGGGACGCTACATCGACAGGAAGACCGCGGCGGTCAAGGGCGATGCGGCCAGGTACAAGACTCTTTACGACTCCGTGTGCGCCACGTGCCATGGGTTCGACGGCCGCAAGATAACGACCTCCCCTCCCCTGGGACAGACCACGCGGGCCATTCCGTGGAGCGCCTTGCACAAGGTCGTCAACGGCCATCCGGACGAGGTCATGCCGCCCATGCGCTCGCTTTCCCTTGATATGTCCGCCGACATCGTCGCGTACATGCTGACCTTGCCCAAGGATTAGGGCGGACTCCAAGCCCTTCATCCCGGATCCGGTCCGGCGGCCGATCCATGCAGGCCGCGACGCAGGAAGGGCGGCAGGCGTCTGACCTCGCGGTGCGACGCGTCCGCCGCCGACGGCCGATGCGATACGGCAACGGCGCCAAGGGCCGCCTCGATGGCCTCGTCCACCCGTTCCACCCACACGAACGTCAGGTGGTCGCGGGCGGCCTTCGGGATCTCCTCGTATTCCTTCTGATTGCGGGCCGGAGCCACCACGGTGGTGATTCCGGCGCGCACGGCGGCCACCATCTTTTCCTTGATGCCGCCCACCGGCAGCACCGCCCCCCGCAGGCTGATCTCGCCGGTCATCGCCACGTCGCCGTGCACGGGGCGGTTGGTCAGCAGCGACACGAGGGCGATGACCATGGCGATGCCGGCACTGGGGCCGTCCTTGGGGATGGCTCCGGCGGGGACGTGGATGTGGATGTCGCTTTTCTCGAAGGTCTCGTCGCCGACGCCGAGGCTGGACGAGCGGGCCTTCACCAGGCTGAGGGCCGCCTGGGCGCTTTCCTTCATCACGTCGCCAAGCTGCCCGGTGAGGATGAGCTTGCCGCTGCCCGGCACCCGGGTGGCCTCGATGAACAGGATGTCGCCGCCGACGGCGGTCCAGGCGAGGCCGGTGGCGACGCCGGGGATGGAGGTGCGCATCGCCGCCTCGCTCTCGAACCGGCGCGGCCCAAGGATGTCCCGCAGACTCTCGGGAACGAGGCGGACCCTGGTCGCGGTCTCCTCGGCGATGCGCATGGCGACGTGGCGGAAGGTGGCGCCGATTTCCCGCTCCAGGTTGCGGCAGCCGGCCTCGCGGGTGTAGTCGCGGATGATGGTCAGCAGGGCTTCGTCGGTGATGTCGCACGTCTCGGCCGACAGTCCGTTGGCGCGGATCTGGCGCGGCACCAGATACCGCCGGGCGATCTGGAGCTTTTCCTCGTCGGTATAGCCCGGCAGCTCGATGATCTCCATCCGGTCGATGAGGGGACCGGGGATGGAGTCGAGCACGTTGGCGGTGCCGATGAACATCACGCTCGACAGGTTGAAGGACACGCCGAGGTAGGTATCGCGGAACGCCGCGTTCTGTTCGGGGTCCAGCACCTCCAGCAGGGCCGACGACGGATCGCCCTGGAAGCCGGTGCCGAGCTTGTCCATCTCGTCCAGCATCAGCACGCAGTCGCGGGCGCCGGCCTTGCGGATGGTCTGGACGATGGTGCCCGGCATCGACCCCACGTAGGTGCGGCGGTGGCCCCGGATCTCCGCCTCGTCGTGCACGCCGCCGAGGCTGAGCCGCGCGAACCGGCGCCCCGTGGCACGGGCGATGCTTTGACCAAGCGACGTCTTGCCGACGCCGGGGGGGCCGACGAAGCACAGGATCGGGCTGCGGCCCTCGGGGTTCAGCTTGCGCACGGCCAGGAACTCGAGGATGCGGCGCTTGACCTTGTCCAGGCCATAGTGGTCCTCATCGAGGATGCGACGGGCCTCGGCGATGTCGATGGCCGTCCCGTGGGTCACCGTCCATGGCATCTCGATCAGCCAGTCCAGATAGGTGCGCACCATGGGGTACTCGGCGGCGCTCTCCGGCATGCGCTCCAGACGCCGCAATTCCTTCCGGGCGTGCAGCTCGGCGTCGGCCGGCATGCCGGCGCGGGCGATGGCCTCGGTCAGTTCCAGGATCTCGGTGGATTTCTCGTCCGCCTCCCCCAGTTCCTTCTGGATGGTGCGGAGCTGTTCGCGCAGGAGGTATTCGCGCTGGCGCTCGCCCATGGTCTCCTGAGTCTGCTGACTGATCTCGCGGGACAGGCGCAGGACCTCGACGCGGTGGGCGAGCCAGCCGATCACCTTGTCCAGTCGATCCTGGACGTCGATGGTCTCCAGCGCCTCCTGGCGCTCGGCGACCTTCAGGTCCATGTAGCTGGTCACCACGTCGGCCAGCGCCGATGGGACGTCGATGCTCTGCACCACGGCGATGAGTTCCCGGGGCGCCTGGGGCATGAGTTCGAGCGATTCGGTCGCCTGGTGCTTCAGGCTGTGCATCCGCGCCTCGATGGCGCTGGTCCTGACGCTGCTGTCCTCGATCCGCTCCACCCGGGCGACGGGGAACGGATAGCCGTCCAGGAATTCGAGGAGACGGACCCGCTGGCGCCCCTGGCAGACGATGTGGTGACCACCGTCGGGGGTGGTGACATAGCGCAGAATGTTGGCCGCCGTGCCGACGGCGTGGAGGTCGGCCGGACCCGGCTCGTCGGTGTCCTCGTCGCGCTGTAGGACGACGGCGATCGTGCGCTCGTAGCGCACCGCCTCCTGGACGGCGGCGACGGAGCGCGGGCGGCCGATGGCCACCGGCAGAATCACCCCGGGAAAGAGGACCAGGTTGCGGACCGGAACGACGATCAGCGCATCCTCGGGGATCCGGTAGGACGCGTCTCCCGGGTCCCCGTTGCCCCCCTGCCCTCCCTGCCCCCCCTGCCCTCGCGTGTCCGAAGTGCTCATGACGCACCATCCACCACCTGGCCCTGCGCTAACCGCTCATCACAAGATGAACATGGTGCGCCGCCGCACCGATATCAGCGGCACCGTCGCCCAGACGCTGGGAAATACGGCAGCACACCGCATTCGCCAGAGTTGTATCAAGTGATGGTCTCCATCGAACCTGCCGGAAAGAACGGAGGTAATACCGGCGAGCGTAATGATTGACACACCGCATCAATGACGTGAGCCGATCCTCAGCGTGCTGGCGTAGAGAAAATAGGCGCAACAGTAGAGTCGAAGACGGGCGCGGTTCCTTGCGGTCCGTTTCCCGTCTCCGCTCATCGAACCGGGCGTGCGGCTTTCTCGCACCCGGCTCTCCGAATGGCATCATCGCGTGACAGCCGGCGACGCACGAGGGATGAGGTCCAGAAGGCGCAGGACCCCATATTTCGTGTAAACCGCTTCGAAGGTGAAGTGGCAGTTGCCTCGCGTGGACACCTTGTGTCGTCGTCGTAGGAATCCCCGCACGTGATCGTAGATATAGTTGTCGAGAGCCCTGAATGCCAGGTTGCTCGAGCCGTAGTTGAGATAGACTCCCCATCCCCGTAGTGTGGCATTGATGGTATCGCGGACCACTTCCCAGGGCTGATTATTGCCATTGTATTACTGACCAGAAATATCTTCGCGGCGCGCGAAGATTTTTGAGGTCAGCAATACGAATCTTTTTGGTTGCGGCTCCGCCGCGATAGGGCACAGCCAACGAATCGCTGCTTAACCGCTTCAGATTGCGCCGGATTTTGGTTCGTCCGCCAGGCGCGTCAAGGAGCGCGTACCGGCGGTACGCAACCCTTGATGCAACGCCGCGGACGGACCAGAAGACAAGCAAGATGAAGCGGTTAATTCTGAGCAAGGCCTTAGGGCGTGACTGTTTCCTAACGGGCTCTCAGCCAGCCAAGATCAGGCAGTCAGGTTCGTGGTGATGATAGGGGAGAGAAAGCTGGCCGTGAGAAGCGATAGGCGACCACGAGGTCCCGGACGATGTTCTGGCTACGAGCCAATGAAGTGCGGCTGGCAGATACAGGTCCGGTGCGACCAGTTCGAGGATTCGTGTGCCATCATTACTGCTCAGATGACAAGCGATTTCGGCATTGCTGCGCTGTCCGTCAATTTCGGCCAGAAAAGCCCGGGTCATGGGCAGTGGTCTATAGACTATGATCATCTTATTCCGCAGGATCACCGGTATGCCATCTTCGAGCGCAGTCAGACGTTCAATGATCTGGCGCGCACGTTGGCTCATGGGGGCCAGAATGGCATGTGGCGCCGTCGGATCCAGCGCGGTTTGCGCGGCTCGTGTGGCATAGACGGTATGGAGTGCAAGGCTGCCATCAAGAGCCTCCGCCAGATCTTCTCCCACCGGTCCTGGCAATGAGGCCAGATGCCGACGATATGCGTCATCATGAATGTAGAGATTGAGATCGTACTGCAAGGCGCATGTGGCACCGTTCCCCTGGTACGTCGTGAACGTCTGCACGTTCAGTCCAGACGTTGCCATGAAACCGCGAACCTGAGAAGCCGTGTATGCCCTGTCCCGTTCGTGGAGCAACGTGTCCCAGAGGTTGGAATCATTTTGCAAATAATGCCCTTTCAGAACACCATCATCCTCTGTTCTGCGGAACTGGTTTGTTGGAGGCAATGTGGCAATGACTTGGCGTGCCAGATCAAGGCTCCGGTCATACTCAAGTCCGGCGGTCAGCTTTCTGAGAACATCCTGCATCAGGTAGATGTGTGACCGTCCGTGAACACCATACAGCATCACTGCCACCCCTCCCCCCTCGGAAAGGACCGTTTCCAGCGCCGCCAGTCCGGCTTCCGGGTCTGGAAGGTGATGCAGAACCCCAAGGCTCGTAATGTAATCGAAAACGCCAAGCCCAAGACTGGGGAGGTCAAGAATTGAGGCATTCACCCATTGAATATTATTGAACCCATGAACTGCCGTGCGTGCCTTGGCGATTTCAAGACTTGCGGTGGACAAATCCAGGGCGACAATCTCCGATGGAGTACCGCGAAGCTGGTGAGCAAGCCAAAGGGGACTATCGCCGGTGCCTGCACCCGCGACCAATACGCGAAGTCCCTTGGAAAAATCACGTGCGCCACCAAAGCAGTACTGATTAACTTTACACAGAATGTCAGGTGGAGAAATTGTTAGAATGTGATGCTCCGCCTCGGGGTTCCTGGATGGAAACGGAAGCGTTTCGTACTGTCTGCGAACCCCCGTGTGGTTTGTTGACTTTGCTGAAATGTTGCTACCGCTCGATTCACCTGCCATGCGATGAAGAAGCACACCAAGGTTGACACGAGTCTCGGCGAGATCCGGCTTTATCCTCAACGCTTGACGAAAACATTCCTCGGCTTCCGTCAGACGGCCTTGCTCTGTCAAAGCGATGCCAAGGTTATGATGGATGTCTGCTCTGTCAGGTATGAACTCCAGCGCCCGGCGGTAACTCTTTTCAGCGTCCAGCAATCGACCTTGTTCCTGGAGCACACCGCCCAGTCTGGCATGGGCTTCGTTGTAATCCGGACGAATCCTCAACGCCCGGCCATGACTTCCCTCCGCCTCCGTCAATAGACCTTGCTCCTGGAAAACAATACCCAGGTTGAAGTGCACTTCCGCATCGTCCGAAAGGATTTCTGCTGCTTTCCGGAGGGGGGCAAGCGCATCGCCCCCTCGTCCCTGCATCATGATGGCCACACCGAGCGCCTTCCAGCCAAACCCAAGATTGGGAAACCGGAGCACCATGTCACGAGCAAGCATCTCCACATCCTGGAAGCGACCTTGAGCGACCAGGGTGATCAGCTCATCCATTGCCTGGGTGTCCGGTGGTGCGGTTTCGCGAGCACCAGCCTGGACGGACCGTGGATCGGGTCCGTTGTCGGCGGCCGTCGTCCGTGGCTGGGTGTCAGGGATGGCGCAGGACAATCACTCCTCCTCGAACTGCCCTGCGGTTTCCGGAAAGACTCCGGACTTTCCGGAAAACCCGCGCTCAATCGCCGCACGACATCCGGCCTTGGCTTTCGGCGGTGGGGGCCAGCCTGCTTCATGCCGAGGGCATATCTTTGACATGACGCGGGCTCGGTTTCCAGATAATCCGTGGATTTTCTGAAAACAGAGGTGACCGGAGTCGCCAAGACAGATTTTTGCGTCGGATAAGTGAATCGCCTACCGGTTGTTGCCTCGATGTGTCGCTACGGGGGCTCACGGAGGAAGGGCGTAGCCCGACCTTCGTCAAGGCCCCGTAGCGGCGGCGAAAATCATGCTGCCGCTGTCTGCGGCGGATCATTGTAGTAGGCCTAGAGCAGTTTCCGCTCAAGCGGAAACTGCGAAAAGCCCGCGCGGCGCTTGAGCGGCCAGAGGCAAATTCTAGAGCGTTTCCGCTCAGGCGGAAAACGCTCTAGTGTGTGCTGGGCATGTCTGCCAGCTTGGGAGTGAAAGTCTTCTATCCAGCCTGATGGGGCGAAGGATTAGCGAAGCGCAAGGGTACGAACCTCCCGCGAGGGGGGACCTGAAAGAAGC
>JAMOBE010000212.1:0-2098 GCA_039908285.1 Alphaproteobacteria bacterium | reverse complement strand
TACGAGAGGACCGGGGTGGACGTACCTCTGGTGTACCAGTTGTCGCGCCAGCGGCATCGCTGGGTAGCTAAGTACGGACAGGATAACCGCTGAAAGCATCTAAGCGGGAAGCCCCCCTCAAAACAAGGTCTCCCTGAAGAGCCGTGGTAGACCACCACGTTGATAGGCCGGGTGTGTACGCGCAGTAATGCGTTGAGCTAACCGGTACTAATCGCTCGTTTGACTTCAGTTCCATGCGTAGCGGTAAGCCCGTTGCGCCTGCGGTTCCTTGAAAACCGTAACGATACTTCTGCCCAATAATTATGCGTGCGTGCGTCTGGATGGCCTGGTGATTATAGCGAAGGTGAAACACCCGATCCCATCCCGAACTCGGCCGTGAAAATCTTCAGCGCCGATGGTACTGCGTCTTAAGGCGTGGGAGAGTAGGTCGTTGCCAGGCCTTCCAGACGTACGTCCATTCTCTTCCTGCTTTTCCTATCCTCTTGACACCAGCCCTCCTCAGGCTATAGGGCTCTTCTCTCTCTCCCGTCCCATTGCCTCAGGCAGTCCTCTTCTCGCGGGGTGGAGCAGCCCGGTAGCTCGTCAGGCTCATAACCTGAAGGTCATAGGTTCAAATCCTATCCCCGCAACCAATATCCATCAATCAAATCAGTGACTTAGGCCCCCTCGCGGGGCCTTTTTCATGTGTAGCGCCAGTGTCGCGCGTGGTGCGCTGGAAACACCAACGTTTCCAAGGCTTTCCACACATTCCGTCATCCGTTCCCAACCGTTACCGGCAATTCCGTGCAACACGCATGCGACACGGACGGCACATGATGTTCTTGCGGTGTTCGCGGGGAGGCGGGGCGGCCTAGCCTGTCGCCGGAACCGCCCCCCCCATTCGCCGGCCACGCTCCCAGGAACGAAGCCGCCGGCTGTCGGTGTTGCTTTCTGAACTGCGGCGACGATCCGACTAAAGCCGCATCCGGCATATCCAGCACCCGGAAGGCCACGGGCGCCGGCCCCGCCGGCAGGGGGTGAAGCTCACACGAATAGGAACCCCTCGGGCCTCGCCCGTTCGTAGATCGTCGGCCCGCCCTCGCCGTCCTTCGCCAGCGTCAAGGCGATGGCGCACGCCACGGCACCGTCAATGCGGTCTCGCGCCTTGCCCTTGCTGAAAAGGCGGTTGCCGGCCCGGTCGGTCTCGACTTGGATGTTGTCGAAGCACCAGCGCAAGACAGGGTGCCCGCCGTGCTGGAACTGCTGGCCGATGATGGCGCGCTCAAGCTCTTTGATGGCCGGCGCCATCGTCACCCACCCTTGCCGCACTTCGACGGCCGGATAGCCTTCCTCGGTCAGGGTGTTCAGGGTTGAACGGGCAAGGTGCGGGTCGATACCGATGCCGCGCACGTCGAAGCGGTCGGACAGGTCGCGGATGCAATCCTCAACCGCCCGGAAATCCACCACGTTGCCGGGCGTCGGCTCAATGAAGCCCTCATCCTTCCACCGGACAGAGGGCACCCCATCCTTGTCCTGCCGGCCCCGGAGGTTGTCGGCCGGGCAGAAGAAGTGCGGCAGCACTGCATAGCCGTCGCCCATCCGCCAGCACGCCACCACCACCGTCAGGTCGGAATTGCTGGACAGGTCCACGCCAAGCCAACAGGGGGCGCCGGACAGCATGTCGAGGTCCAGCGGCGCCTTGCCGGCGTCGAACACGTCCATGGACACGAAGGGGTCGGTGGAATGGTCCAGCCAGACGTTCAGATGCAGTTGCCGGAACGCCTCCCGGTCGGCCGGGCGGTTCTCCGCCTCCCTGGCAAGCTGGCGCAAGCCCTCGATGTCTGGGAAGCCTTGGGCAAGACCGGGGTTCGCCCGCGCCCATACCGATTCGTCGCGCCAATCGGCATCGGCCGCCGTCTCGAACAGAATGGGCAGCGTGCCGGGGTCGTCAATCTCGCCACGGGCGACGCGGCGGGCATAATCAACGATGTCGTGGGCGACGTTCTCTTGCCCCCTGCCGGCCGTGGTGATGACCACCGACAGGGAACCGGGCACCTTCACCAGCCCCGTGCGAATCACGTCCCAGAGGTCGCGCTTGGGCCATGCGTGAAGCTCATCC
>JAMOBE010000211.1:0-2105 GCA_039908285.1 Alphaproteobacteria bacterium | reverse complement strand
CTATCTGTCGACCATGGCCTCACGCCCAAGGAATACCGGGCCAAATGGGGCCTTCCGCCCGATCACCCACTGGTCGCACCAGAATATGCCGAAACGCGCTCGACACTGGCGCACAAGTCCGGCCTGGGCACCAAGCGGAAAAAGAGTGCGGCCGATGCCGGCTCCACCGCCGATTCCCCGCCCGTCGCCCCTCCCAACGCGGACGAGCCCACGACTCGGGGGCATCGCTATCCAGCGAATCGGTGGGCGACGCCATCGGGGGAATGACGATGGCCGACGGTGGACATGAATGGCTATGACCGCAGCGGAAGACGGGATACCTCCATCAAGGATCACGATATGATTGAGCCAATTGCTCGTATCCGTATCGAACTGCAGAATATCGAACCCAGGATTTGGCGACGGGTGGATGTGCCCTTGTCGACAACGCTGATGGCCCTGCATGACATCATCCAGGTCACCATGAAGTGGAACGATTCACATCTGTTTGAATTTCGGATCGGTGACAAGATTTACGGTGAGCCGCATCCCGATGACTCCATGTACGAACGTAAGATATACAAGGCCAAAAACTTGCGCCTGCTCGGACTAATAGAGCGTGGCGTGAAACAGTTTTTGTACGTTTACGACTTCGGCGACAACTGGCGTCACGACATTATAATTGAGAACGTCCACGACGGTGAGGCAGACATCGACTACCCAGTGTTTGTCGACGGTGCCAGGCGCGCTCCGCCCGACGACGTCGGCAGCTCAGTTGGTTTCTTGGATTTTCTCGAGGCCGTGCTCGATCCCTCGCATGAGGAACATCGGCGCATGATCACGTGGTACGGCGGGCCATTCGATCCCATGGACATCGACGAGACGCGGATACGGCGAACCCTGGCCTGGTTCGCCGATCGTCGCAGAGGGCCTCTTGCGCGTCACCATAAGCAGTAAGTGCGGCAGATGTCCGGAGTAGCCTCGGAAGGCAGCAATACCATGAACATCGACGACGTAATTCTGCAATTCACCACCGCCGTCCATACCCTGCCCAAAGCAGCCATGCAGTGGGCTCTGGACAACTGGACCGAGGCGGCGCCCCGGTTCCTGGATCTGCTGAGCAGACACGCCTCCACCGATGCCGGCGAACGAACCCGCGAAGACGCCGACACCCTTTTCTTCATCGTGTATCTCCTGGCGGAAAAGGGGGAGAAGGCGGCCTTCCGACCGCTCTGCCGCCTGATGCAGGATGACGACGCGCTGGGCGATGTCATCGGCGATGGCGTAACGACAAATCTGCCGAGCCTTCTGGTCAACCTCTATGACGGCGACCTCGCTCTGTTGAAGACCGTGATCGAGACCGGAAGCGCCAACGAGTTCATCCGCAATGCCGCCTTCGGTGCGCTCGCCTATCTGACGTTCTCGGGCGCCATCCCGCTGGAGGACACCAGGGCCACCCTCCGCCGCCTACATGAGACGATGCAACCTCAAGAGGAGAATTACGCCTGGGTGGGCCTGATCGATGCGATCTCGGCGGTGGGGCTCGACGACCTGCGACCGATTGCCGTGGACGTCATGGAGCGGGGCCTCGTTTCGCCATCGATCATGGGCATGAACCACTTCGATGGTGATCTGGAGAGCACGCTAAACGACCCCGAACGGAGGGCCTGCTTCGTCAGGGACGGCATCGGCCCATTCGGCAGCGCCATCGCCGAGCTTTCCCGCTGGTATTCGTTTTCCGAGGAGCAACGGAAGGACCTGGCCCGGCAGGAGACCAAACGGAATTCCGAGCCAAGATATCCACCTGCCGCAGCCGCCGCTCTCGTCAATCCGTTCAAGGGCGTCGGCCGCAACGATCCCTGTCCCTGCGGCAGCGGCAAGAAGTTCAAGAAGTGCTGCCTGCCATGAGAACCGGCCGACGAGGCGATCCGACGCCCGACGTCGTCCAGCGGGTTATTCTTGACGAATGCGTGGCCCCAACGGCCGACGTGACCGCGGAAATCATTGGTCGCCTGGGCAACTGGCCGGTGGAGATCGTCGCCCTCGCCACCGACCATCCCGGCATGCCCGACGTCGTCATCCTGGACCGCATGCTGGGGCCATCGACGCTACTGGTGACCCTGGAC
>JAMOBE010000075.1:0-17808 GCA_039908285.1 Alphaproteobacteria bacterium | reverse complement strand
CACCCTCGTCGACCGGAGCCCGCAGGTGGTGAAGCCCCGCCTTCAGGTAGTCATAGCCGGTGATCAGCGTCAACGCCGCCGCCACCCACAGGCAGATCTCGCCAATCTCCTGCACGGGGAGGAAACCGGGTCCGGCATCCCCCACCAGCAGCACCGGCAGGGACACGAACTGGAATGCCGTCTTCCACTTGGCGAGACGGGTCACCGGCACGCGAACCCGCAGTTCGGCCAGGAACTCGCGCAGCCCCGAGACCAGGATTTCGCGGCAGAGGATGATGACCGCCGGCAGGAAGGCCGCCTCGCTGATCCGATGGAAGCCGGCCAGCATCAGCAGCACCGCCGACACCAGAAGCTTGTCGGCGATGGGATCGAGAAACCGCCCCAGGGTCGAGACCTGGTTGCGGCTTCGCGCCAGGTAGCCGTCGAAGAAGTCGGTGATGGCCGCCGCGCCGAACAGGCCGCACGCCACCCAGCGCGCGGTCTCTCCCTCGACATAGAACGTACCGAGGACCAGCGGTATGACGACGATGCGGGAATAGGTCAGGATGTTGGGAAGACTGGTCACCACTCGCGTCCGCACTCGTTCACCCGCACCCATATCACGCGGCGCTACGGGATTTTAGACTCATGGACGAAAGTGGTCATGGATTTTTTTTGCCATGGCGCCGCTGATTCCCTCAACCGCCTCGAGATCCGCAAGTCCAGCCTCCGCCACCGCCCGCGCCGACCCGAAATGGTGGAGCAGGGCCTTCTTGCGGCGGGCGCCGATGCCGGGGATATCGTCGAGAATCGAGCGGCCGATGGCCTGGGAGCGCCGCGCCCGGTGGCTGCCGATGGCGAAGCGGTGGGCCTCGTCGCGCAGGCGTTCGAGGAAGTACAGCACCGGGTGGTTGGCCGGCAGGGTGAAGGCCTCGCGGCCGGGCAGGTGGAAGCGCTCGCGACCGGCGTTGCGGTCGGGTCCCTTGGAGATCGCCGCCACCACCATCTGCCCGTCCCCCTCCTGTCCATCCAGGCCGTTACCAACGCCGATGCCAAGCTCGGCCAGGACGGCGACGGCTACGTTGAGCTGGCCGACGCCGCCGTCGATCAGCACCAGATCGGGCCACTGTCCGCCGGTGTGGTCGGGGTCCTCCTTCAGGGCGCGGGCGAAGCGCCGGCCCAGCACCTCGCGCATCATGCCGTAGTCGTCGCCCGGCGAAAGATCGGTATTGCGGATGTTGAACTTCCGGTAGGCCGCCTTCATCAGCCCCTCCGGCCCGGCGACGATCATCGCGCCGACGGCGTGGGTGCCGGAGATATGGCTGTTGTCGTAAACCTCGATGCGCCCGGGCGGGCCGTCGAGGGCGAACACCTCGGCCGTGGCCTCCAGCAGCCGGGCCTGGGCGCCGCTTTCGGCCAGGCGGCGGCCCAGGGCCTCGCGGGCATTGGTCAGGGCATTGTCCAGCACCTTGCGCTTGTCGCCGCGCTGCGCGGTGACGATGTGCACCCGCTGTCCGGCCTTGACCGTCAGGGCCTCGGCCATCAGGTCCTGCTCGGGCAGGGGATGGCTCACCAGAACCACGCGGGGGGGCGTCTTGTCGTCATAGAACTGGCCGATGAACGCCGCCAGCACCGCGTCGGGCTCCTGCTCCTGGGCGTGGGCCGGGAAATAGGATCGGTTGCCGTAGTTGTGCCCGGCCCGGAAGAAGAAGACCTGGATGCAGGACTGGCCGCCGCCCTGGTGGATGGCCATGACGTCGGCATCGTCGAGACCCGGGAGGTTGATGTCCTGGTGGGCCTGCAGGCTCGACATGGCGCGGATGCGGTCGCGGAACATGGCCGCCGCCTCGAAGTCGAGCCGCTCCGCCGCCTCCTCCATCCGGGCCGCCAGGTCCTGCTGCAGGCGATTGCTGCGCCCCGTCAGGAAGGCCCGGGCCTCGGCCACCAGGGCGTCGTATCCGGCCCGATCGATCCGACCGACGCAGGGGGCGGCGCAGCGCCTGATCTGGTGCAATAGACAGGGCCGGGTGCGGCTCGCGAACACCGAATCGGCGCAGGTGCGCAGCAGGAAGGCCCGTTGCAGGATGGACAGGGCCTGGTTCACCGCCCCCGCCGAGGCGAACGGCCCGAAGTATTCCCCCGGCGCCGAGCGGGCGCCACGGTGCTTGACGATGCGCGGCCACGGGTGGTCGCCGGAAATCAGGATGTAGGGGAACGACTTGTCGTCGCGGAGAAGAATGTTGTAGTGGGGCTTCAGGCGCTTGATGAGGTTGCTTTCCAGCAGCAGCGCCTCCACCTCGGTATGGGTGGTGATCACCTCCACGGTCGTCGTTCGCACAACCATCCGCTGCAACCGCAGGGGGAGCTGCTCAAGCCGGGTGTAGGCCACCACCCGCTTCTTCAGATTCTTGGCCTTGCCGACGTACAGGGCCTCGCCGCGGGCATCCAGCATGCGATAGACGCCGGGGCTCTCCGGCATGGTCTTCAGCGCATCCTGCAGAACGGCCAGGCCGACTCCGGACGTATCCGCGTCGACTCCGCTCATGGCAACTGCTCATTGTCATAGCGCCGGAGACGATCAACGGCAAGGCGCCATAGTCCCACCGAAAAGACATGACGGCAGTCATAGTTCCGCCCTGGACCGCGGCCATCCGCGGAACGTCCCGCGGACAGTCCGAACGGCCTGGAATATCCACCGGATCTGTGGATAAGTCTGTTGACAATGCCCTGCATGACCCCCTCACCTCCAGGCAATCCGGGGCTTTCACCGGTTTGCCCAGAAAATAGGCAAGACACTTAACGTGTTGATTTTAAACAACAAAAAATAAGTCAAGCGCAAAAATTCACCGTCCAGCGGGACCAGGCCGCGACTCGGCGGTCCGTCTGGGACCGCGTCGGCGGATGTGAACAACTTTCATTGCCGATGCATAGGCCTTCGCTCCGGGGGAGTCTGGACACCATGGATATTGCAGCGCAAACAATAGGAATATCAACCCAACTGGTTATGGCGCTCGATCTCGACGCCAACGCTGGCCGCGTCGGCGAAGACGTCGAGCTTTTCGACCCGCACGCGGGCCGACCGCACCCTCGTGTCCTGAAGACAGGCGGCGGCGATACGGTCGGCCAGGGTCTCCACCAGCCGGACATGGCCCTCGCCGACGATGGCCCGCACACGGGTGACGATGTCCTCGTAACAGACGACGTTGGAGATCTCGTCGGCGATGGGTCCATCGTCCTCGCACACGGCAAGGTCGAGATTGAGGCGAATCCGCTGCGGGGCGTCGTGCTCGTGGGCGTGGACGCCGATGGAGCAGACGAGGAGCAGGTCGCGGACGAACACACGACGCACGGTGCGGACCGTCATTCCCCGGGATCCCCGATGCCGCCGGTCTGGGCCCAGCCCAGGTGCTGGCCACCGTCGAGGGCGATCATCTGCCCGGTCATGGCCGGAGCCGCCAGGATGAAGCGCACGGCATCGGCGATCTCCTGCGGCGTGGTGCCGCGGCCGAGCGGCATGGAGCGGCACTGGCGCTCGAACTGCTCCGTGGTCTGGCGGCGGCTGGGCAGGGCTGGGCCGGGGCCGATGGCGTTGACGCGAATACGCGGCGCCAGCGCCAGGGCCAGCGTCTGCGTCAGGGTCCACAGACCCGTCTTGCTCAGGGTGTAGGTGGTGAAATAGGGCGTCAGGCTGAACACCCGCTGGTCCAGGATGTTGACGACGGCGCCGCGTCCTTCCTCCGGCAGTTGCCGGGCGAAGGCCTGGCTCAGCACGAACGGCGCCCGCAGGTTGGTTTCCATGTGGAGGTCCCACGTCTCACGGCTGGCCGACAGCGCCGTATCCTCCTCGAACACCGAGGCATTGTTGATCAGGCACCCCAGTGGCCCGACGGCCTCCACCGTGCGGTCCACCAGCGTCGTCGTCTCGGCCTCGCGGGAGAGATCGGCCTGGATGCTGGCGGCGGTGCCACCGGCGTCGATGATCTGGGCCACCACGGCCTCGGCGGCCTCGGTGGACGCATGGCAGTGGACCGCGACCGTCCAGCCGTGCCGGGCAAGATCAAGGGCGATCATCCGTCCGATGCGATGGGCGGCGCCGGTGATCAGCGCCGCACGGGGCTTGATGGCGGTCATGGGACGCAGAATGCCGCACGATCGCCGCCGCGGCAAGGGGGCGGGCGGGTCACCAGCGGTTCTCATTTTGGAACGAGCAATGAACGTCAGCAATATTTTTTGCTGACTGGACGGCTCGGAACACTTCTGTTCGCGCAAGCTCCACTGCCCGCAGTGCTCGACCCGCAGGCGGAGCGACGGAGGCGTCGAGTATTGCCCCGGAGAAATCGCCGCGCTACCAATCCGTGCAGGGGGGCGGTAGCGAATTTACAGAAAGCAGGCTACACTAGAGCGTTTTCCGCTCAGGCGGAAAACGCTCTAGGCGTCAACCATTACGCTCGCCTGTATCACAACGCCCCACCGGTGGCGGCGTCGGTGAACAGTTCGAGCTGCCAGTCCAGGTCGGCCTCGCTCATGGGGTACTCATCGTCCTCGGTGGGACGGAGGACCGCGTCCGGGGGGATGTGGGCCAGCTTGACCTGAAGCTTTACCGCGAACTCGGCCGACAGACCGGCCTTCCAGGCCAGGGCCAGCATGCCCTTGGGGCTCTGGGAGTCGAGAACGGCCAGCACGACCTCCGGCGGGATGGCGCTGCGGGCGGCGATGGCGGCGGCGGTGAACAGTTCCTCGCCCCGCGCCAGGGCCTTGGCGATCTGTGCCTCCCCCAGCTTGCCGGCGGCGTGCAGCTTCCGGGCCTTGTCGCAGGTCTCGATCATCTCGGTCCGCCAGGAGGAGTCCTCCTCCTCCGCCGCCGCCTCGTTCGACTTCAGGTCGGGTTTCGGAGGCTTTGGCGCGAACAGTCCCTTGGGTTCGGGCAGGTCCGTCCCCCCGGCCTTCTGGCGGCCGGCACGTTCGTCCCGCTCGTCGCCCTCCTCGTCGATGCGGCGCCGGACCACTTTCGAGACGGCGGCGGCAACGTCCGGATTCAGGTCCTTGCGCGTCGTCATCACCCGCAGGAGATTGTCGGCGACGAAGTGAGCGAGGCGGGTGGCGGCGCCGCTGTGCAGGCCCGGGCGGTGAACCATCGGCTCATGCCAGCTCTGGCGGGAGGGCGCGCGCTCCACCAGGCGGTCCAGGGTGTCCTCGCGGATCTGGGCGCTCGGGTTGGCCAGCAGGACGGCGATGGCTCCCTCGTCGTCGGTGGCGGCGATGGCATCGGACACCCGTTCGCCGACGTTGGCGCGGCGGGAGATGGCGCGGCGACGGTTGGTCTCGGTGGTGGTGCTCTCGATGATCTCCAGCAGGTCCTCGTCGGAGAGAACCGGCGAGAACTCCAGCACCGGCCCGGCCACCACCGCCTCGACGTCGTGGGCGAGGCGACGGATGACGTCGGGCGGCGCGTCGGCGAGGTCCTTCAGAGTCTCGGACAGAATCAGACGGACCCGGACCACCTGGTCGCGCGCCAGGCGATCGAGGACCTGATAGGTGATCTTGCGTACCCGGTCCTGCTCGTCCGTGGACAGGCCCGGAGCCAGGCGGGAGATTTTCCCCGCCAGGTTGGCCCGCACCTCCTCGTCCGCGTCCCCGACCAGCACCATGTGGGCCAGGGCCGGAGTCGCGGCATTGGTGGCGATGTGGCGGCGGACCACCGGGTCGGGATCTTCGGCCAGGTAATAGAGGATTTCCGGCACGATGTCGCTGCGCGTCGCCAGCTCGCGGCGGACGGCCGGGTCATCGGCCCGGGCGAGTTCCCTGGCCCGCTCGTAGCTGATGGCTCCGTCGTCCCCCCTGCCGAGGATGCGCCTGAACATGCCCGCCCCTCCCATTCTCCGTCGCCGTCGGCCCGTTTCCCTATCCAGCCGCCGGCGCGATGCGGTAATTCCCCTTGCCGCTCCGTTTGACAGCGTACATGGCGGCATCCGCCCGTGCCAGCAAGTCATCCAGGGTCTCGGCGTGGCCGGGATCATACACGGCGATGCCGAGAGACATCAGCAGTGGCCGCGCCGGATCGCCCGAGAACTCGTTCAGGGGGGCCGCACTGTTCAGCAGGGCCTCGGCGCGGCGGACGGCGGCTTCGGCGTCGGCGCCCTCCAGCCAGATGGCGAACTCGTCCCCGCCAAGCCGCGCCACGAGATCGGTGGAGCGGGTGTTGGCCACCAGGATGTCGCGAACCCGCACCAATGCCTCGTCGCCGCGTTTGTGGCCGTGGACGTCGTTCACCAGCTTGAAGTTGTCGAGATCGACGTACATCAGCGCCGCCCCCGTCCGGCCGTCCCGCTGCATGCGGCCGAAGCGGCGGCCGAGGTCGTCCATGAAGGCGCGGCGGTTGAACAGGCCGGTCAGGGCGTCGGTCCGCGAGAGGCTGACGATCTCGGCGTGGTTGGCCACCTGCTCGATGGCGACGCCCACCTGCAGGGCGATGTCCCCCACCAGGATGCGGTCGTCGTCGTCCCAGCTTCCCCGGCTGAACGAGCGCCACAGCACCACGGCACCATTCATCGCCTGCTCATGGCGGGTGGCCGCGCCCAGGACCTGCCAGCCGCCGATCACCAGTTCCAGCGTGTCGCCCCCCTGCTGCAGCATGGAGAGCGCCGGCATGATGGAGGTCACCTCGCCCACCTCGCCGGCGGCCGCGCCCAGGAAGAAGACCTCCGCCGCACCCAGTTCCTGCCGTTTCTCATCGAGGCGGAAGATCTGGCAGCCGTCGGCGGCCATGCTGCGCACCAGCGCCCCGGCGGCGGCCCCCAGCATGTTCTCGGGCTCCACCTCCTCCCAGAAGGTCCGCACCACGTGGGACAAGAGCCGCTCGCGGTTGCGCACCCGCGCCAGCACCGCGTCGCGCTCGCGCAGGTCGGTGACGTCGCGGCAGACCCCGCGCACTCCCCGCAGGGCTCCCGTCCCGTCGAACAGCGGCAGGGCGGCACCCGCCAGGCAGGCGGAGCGGCCGTCGGCGCGTCGCACCCACAGCTCGATATTGTCCACGGGGGTCCGGGTGCGAAACAGCACCTCCTCCTCGCCCTTTTCGGCGGGATCCATCAGGACGTCGGCGGGGGTGTGGCCGACAAGCTGATCCGGCCGGTACCCCAGGACCTCGACGCCGGACACGAAGCAGAAGATGCCGTCGGTATCGGTCTCCCAGGCGAAGTCGCTGGAGATGTGGACAAGGTCCTTGTAGCGGCCGCGCGACTCGACCAGCGCCATGCGGAGGTTTTCCTCCAGGGTGCGATCATGGCCCAGCACCAGGACGCCGGTGCCCGCGGCCAGCGGCAGGATGGTCAGGTCGTAGAAGGTCTTCCCGGAGAGGCCCTGCAGCTCGATCATCACGCGCTCGGCGCCACCGCTGCGGATGACCTGGCGGGCGGCGACCAGCAGGGCGTCGGCGGTCTCCGTCGGAACGCGGTCCGCGACCGCGCCGCCCGGCTCGTTGGCCAGCAGGACGGTGCCGGTGGCGTCCATCACGAACACCGGACCGGGATAGCTTTCAAGTCCCGATGCGGCCAGACGGACGACCGCATCCGAAGAGACGACGGACGACTGCAACACCCCGGGCGCCTTCTCCCCGCCACCACGATGACTGGCACTCTAATGGACGGAAGTGGAGCCGGTCAATGCGCACCGGACGATCTCGTTGCCGCGTCGGGACGGCCGCCCACCTCCCCCGCGGGCGGACCGTCAGGGGGTCTCCGCCGTCGGCAGGGTGGCGCGGCTGGTGGCAAGGGTGAGGTCGCGTTCGAGGTCGGCGATGCGGGCATTGCGCTCGCGCAGCCGGGCTCTGAGGCGTCCCGCCGACACCCACGACATCAGGGCGCCGGTCAGCAGCCCCACCAGCAGCGCCGCCAGAACCGCCAGAAAGACCGGGACGTCCACCATGAACGGCAGCGGCCACAAATCCAGGGCCACCATGCCGCGATTGGCCACGGCGAAGATGGTGGCGACGATGGCCAGGGGAACGCCGACGATCCAGGTCACAAATCTCACACCGGTACTCCCTGCCCAATCCTGCCGGTCAAGCCCCCCGAGGTCACGCGTTCAGGAGTTCACGCAACTGCTTGCCGGTCTTGAAGTACGGCACCGCCTTTTCCGTCACCGCCACGGCCTCGCCGGTCCGCGGGTTGCGCCCCAGGCGGGCGTCCCGCTGCTTGACCGAAAACGCCCCGAATCCGCGCAACTCCACCCGGTCCCCGCGCGCCAGGGCGGCGGTGATTTCGTCGAAGATGGTGGAGACGATGCGCTCCACATCCTTCTGGTACAGGTGAGGGTTGCGCTCCGCGATGCGCGCGATCAACTCCGACTTGGTCATTGCGCGTCCCCGTGAGAAAACCGGACCGGGCTCGAGCGTGCCAGACGGCCGGGCGACGGTCAACTGCAATTCAAGGGATCACCGCGCGGCGATCCGGCGCTCCCAGTCCAGGGCCGAGGAGACGATCAGGCGAAGGTCGTGGTAGCGGGGCGTCCAGCCCAGCACCTTGCGGATGCGGTCGATGGCGGCGACGATCTCCACCGGGTCACCGGGGCGCCGGGGGCCGACGGTGACGGCGAGGCGCCGGCCCGCCACCTCCTCCACCGCCGCGATCACCTCCCGGACCGAGAGCCCCCAGCCATAGCCGCAGTTGAGCGCCACGCTGTCTCCCCCCGCCTCCAGATAGCGCAGGGCGGCGAGATGGGCGTCGGCCAGGTCGCTCACATGGATATAGTCGCGGATGCAGGTGCCGTCGCGGCTCGGGTAGTCGTCGCCATACATGGTCATGCCGGCCCGCCGGCCGCACGCCACCTCGCAGGCGATCTTGATGAGGTGGGTCGCCTGCGGGCTGCTCTGGCCACTGCGCAGGCCGGCATCGGCCCCGGCGACGTTGAAATAGCGCAGCGCCACGTAACGGGGACCGCCGATCGCCGCCAGGTCGCGCAGCATCCACTCGGTCATCACCTTGGAGGTGCCATAGGGCGTGATGGGCCGGAGCGGCTCGTCCTCGCTCACCGGCAGGTGCTCCGGGTTGCCGTAGACCGCCGCGGTCGAGGAAAAGACGATCCTGTCAACTCCGGCCCCGTGGCAGACCTCCAGCAGGGTGCGGCTGGCGCAGGTGTTGTTGCGATAGTACTTCAGGGGATCAGCCACCGACTCCGGCACCACCGTGGACCCGGCGAAGTGCAGCACGGCGGAGCAGGCATGGGTGCGCAGAACCTGAGTCATCAGCTCGGGATCGCCCACATCGCCCAGGACGAAATCGGCAGCCCCGGGAACCAGGGCGCGCACGCCCGTCGCCAGGGTGTCCACCACCACCACGCGATACCCGGCCTCCAGCAGCGCCAGCGCCACATGACTGCCGATGTACCCGGCACCTCCGGTAACCAGCACACTCTCGTTCATCGCGGATCTTCCTGGGCGGCGTCGGGACAACGGCGCGAGTATGACCACTGCCCAGGCAAAGGGGAAGGCCGAGCAGGGCAATCGGGTGAACGAAATGCGGTGCCCTGAAACCAAAAACGTTAGGTCAGCGGTTCTCATTTTGGAACGAGCAATGAACGGCAGCAATTTTTTTGCTGACTGGACGGGTTCCGGCGGCAACGTGCGCCATTCGATGATCGACATAGGCCTTGCCGCGTTCTCGGTGTTCCAGATGCAGTGCCCGTCCTTTCTTCAGCACCAGAACGTGATGGCGGAGGAGCGGGGGCGATCGAATGCGCATACTTGCCTCGATGCGGGTTCTCGACGGCCGGGTGCTGATCCCGCTGGACGGCTCGGAACACTTCTGTTCGCGCAAGCTCCACGGCCCGCAGTGCTCGACCCGCAGGCGGAGCGACGGAGACGTCGAGTTTGACCGCCTGACCTCCGGCATCGCGTCCGCCAACGCCCACTCCCCCCTCACAGTCCCATGGCACACCATCCCGAGCCCTACCGCCAGAGCGCCAAGCCATAATGAGAACCGGTGCCTACGAAATGTTCGCCTTGAATGGTGCGCCAGCATCATGATAGGTTTCCGCTCAGTGACATTGTCCGTAGTTGTTTCCGGTTGTTTCGTCTGGATAACGTCAGCTTACCGGAAAGCATCTGCGGGCGCCACAGACAGGCGCTCGCT
Organism: Alphaproteobacteria bacterium; assembly: GCA_039908285.1. Taxonomy (GTDB): domain Bacteria; phylum Pseudomonadota; class Alphaproteobacteria; order Rhodospirillales; family Rhodospirillaceae; genus JAMOBE01. The sequence goes on along the minus strand of JAMOBE010000075.1, from coordinate 7,705 downwards.
TCAACGCGGTGCCGCTCGACCTGTGAAGGTGCCGCGGAGCGTGGTGAACATGAACTAAATGATCGTCATCTCGCTCAGCACGATATTCAGTGAGCTTGATATGCTGGCTAGTATTTCTGCGGGAAACAATGTTATCGAGGAGCATGTGAAAGTTATGCATATTAGCGATTCTGTTGAATATTTGCTGGACAACCCAGATGCAATTCGCTTGACGGTAAGCATCGAAGCAACCGGCAGAAGCGGATCTATCTTGCTGTCAAATTTGTTTGACGGTCATCCTGAGGTGCTTTCTGTTCCGCCATATGCGCTGTCATTCTATTTTGAAGAATTTAGCGAATTCCTTAAGATGATGGACGATAATCACCTGGAAATTTCAAGCAATGACGTTTGTATTTTTATTGTCAAGACATTTCCCTATTTGTTTTCTGAAACGGATCATTGCACACCTGGTTCTACCGTTCATTCAGATACATGTCCCGTCGGTGTCCATGTAGAATATTTCAAGAAGTACTTTTCTCGCTGCATTGATTCCCTATCTACCAGAGATGAGGTGAGCATCGGTAATGTGTTTAAGGCAATCCACGTTGCTTATGCCGCAGCGATCGGCAGAAATATTACTGCGCGAAACCCAATAATAGTTTGGCAGAGGCACTTTATTTATGGCACAATAACGGAAAGTCAGGTCTCAGCACTTGTTGGGAATATGGTTTTTTTTATTACGGTACGGCTTCCTCACGTTTCAACGAATCAGTTGTTTCGGCATGCCTGTACGGCCCCGATTAAACAAGATGGTGGTGATTATGGTTTTTCATGTAGCGGTGTTTTGTACAGTCAAGTATCTGGTGCGAATAGAGGAAAAAGGCCTTATCCAACATTTGTTATTCGATTTGAGGATATGCACTCTCGAACTGAACAGCTTATGCGGTCATTGGCGAGTTACCTTGGATTGATATTTGATCCAATTCTATTGGAAACAACCCTTGACGGAAAGCCATTCTATTTTTCCGTTCGTGGAATGTCGGTTACGGGAACATCTCCAGACATAATTTTTCGTCAGAGATCGTCCTCGGTAAACGCCCTTGATGCCGCCAAGATCCGTTACGCTATGAGTAGATATTACAGAGCTTGGAACTACTACGATGGGAAGAATGCATTCGATGTGATTTATCGCATAAATGTGATTCGCAAGCTATTTTCTTTCATTCCCATGGGAATTGAGCTGAGGAAATTTACTCGTGATCTTATGTTTATTTCTAGGAGATTTCTTCGCGATCGTAGAAGAGTTGTCGAAATGCTGAACACTATTCGCAATGACAGTAGCGGACCAGTTGAGTTGTTTCCAATCAACGGTGGGCATTCACATTCGTCAGAGACATCCTGTGCCGATAAACCAATCAAGTGAGGCCAGAGGTGGCCGGGAAAAACTGGACAGGGCGTTAAGTGGATTTCCTACCTGAGATCTGCGAGAATTCTCAAAAACCGGTGGCACGGGGTGATACGGCGACAAAATTTGGGCTGGCAGCAACTCTCGGCTCACCCGAAGGGTGAATGGCGGGCTGCCGCCCGCGCCCGCGTAATTGCTCACCCCGCCCGGGGGCGGGAGTTGGCCGACCGTCTGCAGCCAGTGTGTAGCAGGGCGTCACCTCCGGGCGGGGTAAGCAATTACCGGGGTCCAGAATGTCTGAAGACTTTCCGGAACCCGTATCAGACGACAATCTTCCTCATACTCAGGTCACGTCGTCGCCGTGTAACGGGACTGTTACGCTTTCTTTCATTTTGACCCTTGAACGGGCAACCATGCCCCGTCACGATCGCGGCTGCCGCCGACATAGGGGCTGGGTGGAGAGGAAGACGGACGATGGTTGACCTGAAGCGACTCCGAGCCGCGATTGCCGTCGCAGCGCTGGTCCTGGCGACGCCGTCGGCTGTCCTCGGTCATGGTGGGGAGGATCACGGGGCGCACGCTGTCGCCGTCGCCGCGCCCCCGCCGTCATCCGGGCATCCCCGTTTCGCCGCCGAGGGGGACTCCTTTCAGGCCGTTCTGGTTCCGGAAGACGGCCGGACCGTACTCTATCTTGCCGATGTCGACACCAACGCTCCGGTGCTGGGCGCCGTCATAGAGGCCGGCGCGGGGGACTGGCAGGGGCTGGCGCAAGTGGGTGGGGCCGCCGGAGTCTATGACCTCGCCTGGGCCCCCGGACCCACGGGAGCGGACGTCACCCTGATGGTTTCCGCGGGCGGCAAGGACGATCTCGTGCTGGTGACGGCCGTGCGGCCCAGGGAGGCCACGCCGGCCGCACCGGTTACCGGGGAGACGTCGTTCACCTGGTGGAAACCGGACTGGTCGGTCATTGAGACCATCGATCAAAGGATCCTGATGGCGGCCGGCGGGGCGGGGGCGCTGGTGATGCTGGTCACCACCGCCGTTCTCGTCCGGCGGCGGTGGACCAGTCGGACGCTTGTGGCCCTGTTCCTGCTGGGGGGGGCGACGTCGGCGTCGGCTCATGGCGGCGAGGACCATGGAGCGCCACCATCGCCGCAGCCCCCGGCAGCTCCCGGCGCCCCGATCGTCATGCCGAAGCCGACCCAGTTCCTGCTCGGCGTCCGCACCGAGCGGATCGAGGCGCGCGAGGCTGCCGACACCATCCGGGTGGTCGGTCGGGTGGTGCCCGATCCGAGCGGCTACGCGCGGGTGCAGCCGTCCCAGCCGGCCCGCATCGTCGCCGACCCCGCCTTTCCCATTCCGGTGCCCGGCCAGGCGGTGACGCGCGGCCAGGTGCTGGCGGTGCTGGAGCCGACCCTGTCCATGCTGGAGAAGGGCGACAAGCGGGCGGCGCTGTACCGGGTGGAAAGCGAGCTTGCCATCACCGAACGCGACCTTGCCCGCCTGGAGACGCTGGGCACCCTGGTTCCGGCCAGGCAGGTTGAGACGACCCGCATCCGCCTCGATCAATTGCGCAAGGAAAAGGTGCAGGTCGGCGGGATCGCACTCGGACGGGAACTCCTGATGGCTCCGGTCGACGGCCTGGTGACCGACGTCCATGTCGTTCCCGGCGAGGTGGTCACGCCCGAACGGGTGCTGGTCGAGATCGTCAATCCCTCCCGTCTGCGGGTCGAGGCCGTCATCCACGACTTCACCGCCGCCCGGCGGATTTCGGCGGCCACGGCGGCGACGAAACTGGTGCCGGATCAGACCTTTCCGCTCACCCTGCTTGGCCGCAGTCCCAAGATCGACCCCGCGGACCAGGGCATCCACGCGATATTTCAGGTCGCGCCGGCGCAGGCGGAGTTCCTGAGCCTCGGCATGCCGGTGGACGTGTTCCTCGCCACCGGAACCACCCATCTGCGCTCGGCGGTGCCGCGCGAGGCCGTTACCGAGGCCGGTGGACGGCAGGTGGTGTTCGTGCGCACGGCACCCGAGGTGTTCGAGGTCCGCCCGATCCGGATCAACCGCACCATCGGCCCGCTGGTCGAGGTGGCCGACGGCGTCGGCCCCGGCGACCGGGTGGTGACGCAGGGCGTCGAACAGATCCGGGCCGGGAGGTAGGCCGATGTTCGACCGCATCATCGTCTTCAGCCTGACCCACCGGCTGTTCGTCCTGGTGTTCGCCCTCGTTCTGATCATCTACGGCGGCATGGTTCTGGCGAGGCTTCCGGTGGATGTTTTCCCAGACCTCAACCGCCCGACCGTCACCATCATGACCGAAGCGGCGGGTCTGGCGCCGGAAGAGGTGGAGACCCTGGTCACCCGTCCGATCGAAACCGCCATGAATGGGGCTCCCGGGGTGAGCCGGGTCCGTTCGACGTCGGGCGTGAGCCTTTCCATCGTTTACGTCGAGTTCGACTGGGACACCGAGATCTACCGCAACCGGCAACTCGTCGCCGAGCGGCTGGCGACGACGGGCGAGCAATTGCCCGAAGGCGTCACGCCCGTCATGGGACCGGTCACGTCGATCATGGGCGAGATCATGCTGGTGGGCATGCGGTCGGAGACCGGCGCCACCGACCCCATGGAGGTGCGAACGCTGGCCGACTGGCTGATCCGTCCGCGCCTCCTGTCGATTCCCGGCGTCAGTCAGGTGATCCCCATCGGCGGCCAGGTCCGGCAGTATCAGGTCCTGGCGTCGCCGTCGCGCCTGTCCGCCTTCGGCCTGTCCTTCGACGACCTGAGCAAGGCCCTGGCCGGGTTCGCGCGCAACACCACCGGCGGTTTTCTCGAACAACGATCCTCCGAGTTCCTGATCCGCAATCTCGGCCAGACCACCCGCATCGACGACCTGGAGGACACCGTCGTCACCTGGCGGGGTGGCACGGCGATCACGGTCGGTCAGGTGGCGGACGTGCGCTTCGGCGCCGGCGTGAAGCGCGGCGACGCCTCGGTCAATGGGGCTCCGGCGGTGATTCTCGCCGTGCAGAAGCAGCCCGGCGCCAACACGGTCGAGCTGACCCGTGACGTCGAGAAGGCGCTCGCCGAGCTGCACCGGGCGCTGCCGCCCGACGTCAAGGCCGATCACATCCTGTTCAAGCAGGCCGACTTCATCGAACGGGCGGTGGACAACGTGATGGAGGCGTTGCGGGACGGCGCCATCCTGGTGACCATCGTCCTGTTCGCCTTCCTGATGAACATGCGCACGACGGCCATCTCGCTGACCGCCATCCCGTTGTCGATCGTCGTCACCGCGCTGGTGTTCCAGGGGATGGGGCTGTCCATCAACACCATGACGCTGGGGGGCCTGGCCATCGCCATCGGCGAACTGGTGGACGACGCCGTGGTCGACGTCGAGAACATCCTGCGGCGCCTGCGCGAGAACGCGCGTCGGGAGGTGCCCCGACCGGTCATCGACGTGATCCGCGACGCGTCGAGCGAGGTGCGCAACTCGATCGTCTATGCCACCGTCATCGTGGTGCTGGTGTTCCTGCCCCTGTTCGTCCTGTCGGGCATCGAGGGGCGGCTGTTCACGCCCCTTGGCATCGCCTACGTGGTGTCGATCCTGGCCTCGCTGCTGGTGTCGCTGACCGTCACGCCGGCCCTGTCCTATTATTTGCTGCCGAAGGCCAGGGCCGTGGCGCATGGCGACGGCTGGCTGGTGCGCACGTTGAAAAGCCTCGACGGCCGTCTGCTGCGCTGGTCGTTCGATCATCCCGCCGCGGTCATCGTTCCGGCGGTGATGCTGGTTGTCGTGGCGGCCGGCTCGGTGCCGTTCCTCGGGCGGACCTTCCTGCCCGCCTTCAACGAGGGCACCGTGACGGTGAGCCTCATGCTGCCCCCCGGCACCTCGCTGTCTGAATCGAACCGCATCGGCACCATCGCCGAGACGCTGCTGCTGGGGGTGCCCGAGGTGCTCTCCACCGGGCGGCGCACGGGGCGCGCCGAACTCGACGAGCACGCCGAGGGGGTCCATTCCACCGAGATCGACGTGGATCTGAGGCCGTCGGCCCGCGACCGCCATGCGATCCTCACCGACCTGCGCGGGCAGCTCGCCCGCATTCCCGGCATAGTCGTCAACATCGGCCAGCCCATTTCGCACCGGCTCGACCACCTGCTGTCGGGCGTGCGCGCCGAAATCGCCGTCAAGATCTTCGGCGAGGACCTTGATACCCTGCGCACGTTGGCCGAGGAAGCCCGCGGCCGCATGGCCAGGGTGCCGGGGATCGCCGACCTCCAGGTCGAAAAGCAGGTGCTGATCCCCCAGATCCAGATCCGGCTCGATCGCGCCGAGGCCCGCAAATATGGGCTTACCCTCGACCAGTTGACCGAAACCCTGGAAGCGGCCTTGAACGGCAAGAGGGTGAGCCAGGTCCGCGACGGGAGCCGCACCTTCGACGTGGTCCTGCGTCTGGCCGAGGACTGGCGCGCGCAGACCGCCGATTTCCGCCAGATCCTGGTGGACACGCCGGCCGGCAAGGTGCCGCTGTCACTGCTGGCCGAGGTGGTGGAGACCAGAGGGCCAAACATCATCAACCGCGACAACATGCAGCGGCGCATCGTCGTGCTGGCCAACAGCCAGGGCCGCGACATGGCGACGATCGTCACCGACGTGCAGACGACCCTTGCGGGAATGACGTTGCCCCAGGGCTATTACGTCACCTACGAGGGCCAGTTCCGCAGCCAGCAGGAGGCGAGCCGTCGGATCGCGATCCTGGCCGCACTGTCGCTCACCTGCATCTTCGTCGTTCTCTACAGCCATTTCCGCTCCGGCCGATTGGCTCTGATCATCATGGCCAACATCCCGATGGCCCTGGTCGGCAGCGTCGCCGCGCTCTGGCTCACCGGCCAGACCATGAGCGTGGCAAGCCTGATCGGCTTCATCACGCTCACCGGCATCGCCGCCCGCAACGGCATCATGAAGGTGTCGCACTACCGGCATCTGATCGAGCACGAGGGCGAGACCTTTGGCCCCGAGATGGTGGTGCGCGGGTCTCTCGAACGCCTGACGCCGGTGCTGATGACCGCTCTGGTGGCGGCGCTCGCCCTGATCCCCCTGGTCCTGGCCGGCGGAGAACCGGGCAAGGAGATCCTCCACCCGGTGGCGGTGGTGATCTTCGGCGGGCTATTGTCCTCGACCATCCTCGATACCATCGTCACCCCGGTGGTGTTCCTCAGGCTCGCCCGCCCCGGGGCCTTCCCATCCGGGTCCGACACGGAGACGACGACCATGAAGAAGACCCTCGCCGCCCTGGTCATCGGCCTCGGCGTTCTCGGCGCCCCGCTTGTCGCCGCCCACGCCCACGAGGGAATCAAGCCGCTCCACGGTGGCCAGGTGGTCGAAACGTCCGATGGCTGGCGGGTCGAATTCGCGGTGCAGGACGGCGGTATCCGCGCCTGGGTGCGCGACCATGGCGATACGCCGGTCGCCGCCACCGGCAAGGCTGTCCTGCTCGCCGGCGGCAAGAAGATCGACGTGCCGCTGAAACCCGAGGGCGATGCGCTGGTGGGCGCCGCCGCCGTGTCCGCCAGCGACACGGTGACCGCGATTCTGTCGCTGTCCGTCAGCGGCAAGCCGCTCGCCGCCCGCTTCAGCAAATAATACGGGTTCCAGAAAGTCTGAGATCCTGAAAATGTATTGGACAATGACCTGCGCCGCGCATCCAAGCCCCTGGGCCAGGAGGGCGGTGCGCCGCGATGCCGGGCCAGCAGCGGCCGACGCCCGCCCTCGGAACGTGTCAGGGCGCCATTGCCCACTGTCTCGCCACGCCGCCACGTGATCGCACCAGAACTTCTCGTCGTCCAGCGCCGCCGCCGCTCCCATCGCCCCGCTCCCGCAGCCTCGTCAATTCCAGGAGACGGCGTCGCCTGCGCGCCGAAAAATCAAAAGGTGGGGGGGGCGGCGACGCTTACAGTCCAACTGCTGATTCTGCTTGCAGAGACCACCAATGTGCCCTATAAGGCACCGAGCTCGGGTGCATAGCTCAGTTGGTAGAGCAGCTGACTCTTAATCAGCGGGTCCAAGGTTCGAGTCCTTGTGCACCCACCAAGAGTTTCAAGGGGTTACAGAGAAATCTGTAACCCCTTTAGTGTTTCTTGGTTTTATCGGGGCACAAACGGGGGCACAAATCGGAGCGGGGCACATAGCGAAACATCGACGATCGGGATAGGGACGGGCCTTACGGCCTCGCCCCTCCCACACCACCGCACGTGCGGGTCCGCATACGGCGGTTCGGCGGATTAAGCGGATGCGAGAGCATCGAGGAGGGCAGGGAGGCC
>JAMOBE010000210.1:0-2140 GCA_039908285.1 Alphaproteobacteria bacterium | reverse complement strand
GCCGAAGCTCTCGAGATGGTGCCGGTTGCCCCACCCCCTCACCCCGGCCCTCTCCCCCTCGAGGGGGAGAGGGAGGCTGGAACCGGGGAGTGCTATTGAATGTTCGCCGCACCCGCCGTTCTGCTGGCCCTGCTGGCCCTTCCCCTGCTGTGGCGGCTGCTGCGGGTGACGCCGCCGGCACCGCGGCGGCTGACGTTCCCGGCGGTGCGCCTTCTGTTTGGGCTTGAGGCCCGCCACCACGAGGCCGCCCGGACGCCCTGGTGGATTCTGCTGCTGCGGCTCATGGTGGCGGCGCTGGTGATCGTCGGCCTCGCCCAACCGCTGCTGGGGGGACGGAACAACGGCGGCGGTGGACGCAAGGCCATGCTGGTGGTGGCCATCGATGACGGCTGGGCAGCCGCCGGCGACTGGGAGGCTCGTCGGCAGGCCGTCGATACCCTGCTGCGGCAGGCGGAGCGGCAGGGCCGTCCGGCCATGCTGCTGACCACCGCGCCGCCGGAGAACGGTGGGCCGATCGCGCCTTCCCGGCCCGCTCCGGCCGGAGAGATCCGGGATCTGGCCCTGGCCCTGAAGCCGAAGCCGTGGCCGGTGGACCGGACCGCCGCCACCGCCGCCATCCGGGGAGTCGACCTGGGCGGATCGGCTCAGGCGGTGTGGGTGAGCGACGGCCTTGACGACGCCGGAGCGGCCGGCTTTGCCGACGTGCTCCAGCGGTTCGGCGCCCTCGAGGTGCTGACGGCCGACGGCGGCCCGCCGGCCCGCCTGCTGCGGCCGCCGCCGCCCGAAGTTGGTGCCCTGACCGCGAGGGTGCTGCGGGCGACCGGAGCCGGAGTCGCCGCTCCGGCCGGGACGGGCTGGCTGCGGGCGATGGACGACGCCGGCCAGGTGCTGGCCCGCGAGCACTTCGCTCTCGCCGCCGGAGAAGGCGAGGTTGCCGTATCCCTCGCCCTGCCGTCGGAGCTGCGCAACCGCGTGGTGCGGCTCGACATCGAGTCGGAGCCGTCGGTCGGGGCGGTGGTGCTGCTGGATGACCGCTGGGGCCGGCGGCCGGTGGGGCTCCTGTCCGGCAGCCCCCTCAAGGCCGATCTGCCGCTCCTCAGCGACGTCTATTACCTGGAGCGCGCCCTGGCGCCGGTCGCCGACATCCGCCGGGGCGAGGTGCGGGACCTGCTCGGGCGCGACCTGTCGCTGCTGGTGCTGGCCGACGTCGGACGCCTCGGCCGGCCCGAGATCACGGACATCGGCGCCTGGATCGAGGCTGGCGGGGTGCTGGTGCGGTTCGCCGGTCCCAATCTGGCCTCCGAGGCCGACGACCTGCTGCCGGTGCGCCTGCGCAGCGGCGAGCGCAACACCGGTGGGGCGCTGACCTGGGAGCGCCAGCCGACGCTGGCGGCCTTCGAGGCCGACGGGCCGTTCGCCGGCCTTGCGAGTCCCCCCGACGTGCGGGTCGGCGTCCAGGTGCTGGCCGAGCCGGCGCCGGATCTCGCGGCCAGGACCTGGGCGCGTCTGTCCGACGGCACGCCGCTGGTGACGGGCGCGCGGCGTGGTCAGGGCTGGGTGGTGCTGGTGCACACCACCGCCAACGCCGACTGGTCGAACCTGGCCCTGTCGGGGCTGTTCGTCGAGATGATGGAGCGGCTCCTGGCGCTGTCACGGGGGGTGGGCGGCGATGGGGGAGCGACGACGACGACGCTGCCGCCGCTCGCGCTGCTGGACGGCTTCGGGCGGCTTTCTCCCCCTCCGGGCGGCACCCTTCCCCTTACCGCGGCGACCTTTGCCGCGACGCCGGTCGGCCCCGCCCATCCCCCGGGCTTCTACGGCACCGACAGGGCGCGGCGGGCGCTCAATCTTTCGGCGTCGGTGCGGTCCCTGGCACCCCTCGGGGAGCTGCCGCGCGGGGTGACGCACCGGTCCCTGAGCCGGATGAGCCGCGAGATCGACCTCAGGCCACCCCTGCTGGCGGCGGCCCTCGGGCTCGCCATCATCGACATGCTGGTGTCTCTCGGGCTGCGCGGCGTCCTGGCGTGGCGGGGCGTCGGGGCCGCAGCCCTGCTGGCGACGGCCCTGACGGCGGCTCCCGCCGCAGCCGCGGCCGAGACCAGGGGGGTACCCCGCACCGGCCCCGACGCCTTCGCCCTGG
>JAMOBE010000074.1:0-18072 GCA_039908285.1 Alphaproteobacteria bacterium | reverse complement strand
TGGCGTACCGCCTGGGGTGGAGATGCGACCCCTCGCACCCGACTCGCTGGAGGCGTCGACTGGCTTCAGCGGGATGGCCCGGGGGCGAGTCGAACAGCCCGCCGCATCCCCTCATGGGGCATTCCGGGGAGGCGAACAGTCCATCACCGTCTACCGCCGTCCACCCCAAGCGATCTTTCGTTTGTGGGTTGGCTTGTGGGTTGATCCCCGGGCCGTTTCGCTAAGCTATTGAAAAACAAAGGAAATTCGCTGCCTGCTGGCGGAGGGGGAGGGATTCGAACCCTCGGTGCGGGTTACCCCACACGGCGGTTTAGCAAACCGCTGGTTTCAGCCACTCACCCACCCCTCCCAACGAGGACATCACGTCCCACCACGGCAAAAAATAGAGCCGTCCTATCGACATGTCCAGAGAATCCTGAGGTTTCCGTGAAGCCCTGCTCACAGACAAGGGAGCACCACCCGTCACGTTGCGCGTTTCTATCATGTGGAGATCCATTGAGAAGCTGCAACCTCAATCGGCCGCCGTTTCCCCTTGAAACACCAAGGCTATACGCGGTAGACTACACTATCAGTTGGTTGCAATGGCTGTTTCATGCCTGTTGTTCGCGAATATGCCCGCTTTCTGGCTCAAGTGACGAGTGAGCTTCGTCTTTCCGGGGCGGCATGCACTCTGGGGAGGCTGTGGCCGATCTACGACGACGTGACCTTTGGCTTCATGCGACGTCTGGCGGCCGAGTATGGGCTGGGTGAGGGCGACGGGCCGGATGAGGCCACCGTGACGGATGACGTCACCGTGTTCAGGTTTCTTGGGTACGATGTCTGCCATTCCCTCGACGCGTCCGCGTATGAAGGAGCGAGCATCGTCTTCGACATGAACGCGCCGGTCCTGAGAAAGGAGCTTGCGAATGTCTACGACGTGGTGCTGAACGGCGGCACCATGGAGCACGTCTTTCATATCCCAAATTTCCTATCAAACATATCGAAGATGCTCAAACTCCATGGCTGTGTCATTCACATGGTCCCGATACACAACCAGGTTGACCATGGATACTATCAATTTTCTCCGTGTCTATTTTTTGATTACTACCAGGAGAATGGCTTCACCATCGAGAAAAGCGTCGTATACCGCTTTGCTGGAAAGCCTGATGATGGGTCGCCGTGGCAGATCTGGGGGGAGCCGTTCCTCAACGCCTATCCCCGTTCGATTCAGGACGGCCAGCTCGATCAGGCGATCTACATGTACGTTTTCATCGCCCGCAAGACGCCCTCGTCACTGAATGACCAGATTCCCAATCAACGAACCTTCGCCAATCAATGGCAGATCGCCGCGAGCCAGCAGCAGGCACCCGATCAGGCCGCCCTGGTGCGTCTCATCATGGAGATGAAGATCGCCCTTGTCCGCAAGGACGAACAGATTGCCAACCTAAAGCTGAGCAAAGCCTGATCAATCAAAAGCGACAGCCCTTAGCCTGTTGCCTGATCATCTCCATTCCGCGCGTGGTCCTGTCGGCGATGCCATGTTGGCAGCAGGTTGGGGAGGCGCAGCCGATCCATGAGGTTGTTGAAGGCTGTATCGCTCGACCAACAGATGCAGTTGTTGCGGCGCAGACGCACGGTCTCCCGCTGGCGACGCATCTCCTCGCCATTCCAGGTGTCCATCAGGCGCTCACGGCGAAGGTCGCCCACCATGCCGAAACGGGTGCCGCAGTGGAGGACCTGTCCCTCCGGATTGATGGTCAGCCGCAGGAACGGCGACCAGCAGGGGATCCGTGCCGCCAGGTCTTCGGGAGAGAACCAGTACGAGGGGATGCGGCGGAAATAGCTCTGCCGAAGCATCGGGTGATCCCGCGCGGCCCGGGCGAGCATCGCCTCGACCCGTTCGCGCTCGTCGGGTCCGAAGACCAGTTCGCCCAGCCGTTCCTTCGAACGGCCATGGGGGTGCTCCCCGTATCCCCAGACGATCGGCTGAGCCGCCACCACGTCGGCATGACGGCCCAGAACGTCGAAGATGGCGCCGATCCGGTCCAGGTTGTGGGCGGTCAGCATGGTGACGGCCTTCACCATCGGCCGGCGGCGCCTGCCGCGCAGGTCCCTGAGCCGCTCGATTCCCTCGAGAGCCTTGTCCATCAGCCCCGCCACGCGGCGCTGCCCGTCGTGCTCCCGCGGGTCGTCGCTGTCCAGGCTGACCACCACATAGTCAAGGCCGCTCTCCACGATCTCGGCAGCATGTTCGGCCAGCAGCAGGCCGTTGGTCACGATGTAGGCGACGACGCCCCGCTCCTTCAGGCGGCGCACCACGGGAAACAGCAGGGGACTCATCAGGACTTCCCCTCCGGTGAAGCCGACGACCCATGTCCCGGCGTCGGCGATCTGATCGGCGATGTCGAGAGCCTGTTCCGGGGACAGCCCGGGGGGATGGGCCCTGTGGAGCTTGTGGGTGGTGCAGAACGAACAGTAGGCGTTGCAGTCGAAGGTCAGGCCCCAGGTCACGAACAGTGGCCCCCGTGGCGACGCGACGTTCAGCACGCGACCGCAGAGAACGTTTGCGCCGAACGTCAGCACGGCGGCAGCCAGCCGCGACGTCGCCGGAGCGGGCAGAATACGCGACAGTCCGTGGCTGGTCTCGGTCGTCACTGGCAAAGGCTTTGCCCCATGCGTCACCATTCGGTCCCGTTCAAGCCATATATCAGGACAGGGCCGCTCGGACGCAATATCGAGTTGTCGTATTCCCAGCCGATGACCATAATGTCCGGTCATGGCGATCCCACGTTTGCACCTGCCGTTTCGTGTTGGTGAGATTACCTCCGTCCTGGCTGACCTGACGGTGCCGGGGCGGGCAGGCGGGGAGTTGACGGGTGAGTTCGAGCGGCGCTTTGCCGGCCGTTTCGGACGAGCCGAAGCCGTGGCCTTCTGCCGGGCGCGAACCGCGTTCTTTCATCTGCTGCACTGTCTGGACCTCCCCCCGGGCGCCGAGGTCGCCATCACCGCCCTGCACGTGGCCGACTTCGTCAACATGATCCGTCTGGCCGGATTCAAGCCGGTCGTCATCGACCTGGAGCCGGACGGCTTCGGCATCGACTTCGACGATCTCGAGGCCAAGACCGGGCCGCGCACCGCCTGTGTCCTCGCCACCGCCCTGTCCGGCCACAGCCTCGACATGGATCGTCTGACCGACTTCGTCGCCCGACGCGGCATGGTGCTGATCGAAGACTGTTCCCAGGCGTTTTCCACCGGCTACCGCGACCGCCGGGCCGGCAGCTTCGGTCGGGCCGCCATCTACAGCCTGAGCATGCTGAAATCGGTGTGCACGCTGCGGGGCGGCATGGTGGTCACCGATGACGCGGACATCGCGCTCCGCCTGCGACAGCGGGCGGCGGCGGCCGGTCCGGCGTCCAGACTTCCCCTGGTGGCGGAGGCGATCAAGAACGCCATCATCGCCACCGCCACCTGGCGGCCGCTGTTTTCCGCGCTGGTGCTGCCCCTGCTGCGGTTGACCTCGGGTGGGGGCGGGGGCAGGGGCGGGGGCAGGGGCAGGGGCGGGGGTGGGGGCAGGGGGGACCGCTTCTCCCGCTTCCAGAAGAGCAACAAGACCGTCGTCCTGCGCCAACGCATGCCGTCCGATCTTCTCCAGGCCTTCACCTGGCAGCAGGCGGCGCTCGGACTGCGGCAGCTCGCCACCGTGGACGACCGCGAGACCTGCCGTATCCACCTGGCCGAGCGGCTGCGCGCCGCCATTCACCCCGACCGCGGCGTGACTCTTCCCCGCCTGGCGGAGGGCGGCCGCAACACGTGGTGGCTCTTTCCGGTCCTGGCCGAGGACCCGGCCGGGTTGAAGCGCTTCCTTGCCGTCCGGGGGATCGACAGCGCAGAGATGCTGCTCAGCGCCCTGTCAGCCGAGGAAAGCTTCGCCACGTTCGGCTTTTCGGCGCCCAATGCCGAGCGTTTGCGGGCCCGAACATTGTTCCTGCCCCTGCACTCCGCCATGACGGAGACCGACGTGGACCGGGTGGCGGCCGCCATCGCCGCCTATCAGGCGGGAGTCAGCGGTTCCGGGGACCGTGGCTGCTCGAGGTGATGACCGTCGGCGGGGGGAGCTTCGCGTTCGACACGCGGACGATATCGCCCATGATGCCGAGTCCCGCCAGCATGACCATCGTGCACCCAAGGACGAGGTACATCATCGCGAGAGTCTCAGAGCCGAGAACGCTCATCAGCATGGCCGGCACCCCTACCACCACCAGCAGCAACAGCGCCAGTATCCCATAGATCTTGAGTGGATTGAAGAAGGTGGTCCCCTGGATGACGAGCTGGATCATCCGCAGGCTGTCGCGGAAATGGTGGACCTTGCTGGACCCCTGGCGCTGTCCGTACTCGGACGGCACGTAGTCGACGAAGCGGGCGTTACCCGTCGCAAGCAGCGTGATCGTGGTGGTGAAGGAATACGTGTCGCAGAGAAATGGAAAGAACGTCATGGCCATCTCTCGCGTGAACAGGCGGAAACCGCTGTTGGGATCGCGGACCGTTCCCCTCATCAGCAGGACGAAGGACAGCAGAAACATCCGTCTGAAAAAGCGCTTTACGCTTCTGTCCCGTTCGAGAACGTTGCTGCGTGTCGCAACGACCATGTCAAACCCGAGATGCATGCGATCGACCAGTTGCGGCAACAGATCGATGTCATAGGTCCCATCGGCATCGACGATGCCGATCCAGGCAAAGCGCGAGGCCAGGATCCCCGTCTTGATGGCGTTGCCATAGCCGCCGTTGCCGGGATGGCTGATCACCCGGACACCGGGCATGGCCTCGGCACTCTCGCGGGTGCGATCCGTCGATCCGTCGTTGACGACGATGATCTCGTGCGGCAGCCCCGTCCGGTCCAGGGCCGCCGCCAACCGGGTGATGGTCGCGGCGATGCCGTCTTCCTCGTTGTAGGCGGGGATGATGAAGGATAGGCCTCTCTCGCTCACATCGACGATGTTCATGCGTGCAGTCCCCATGGTTCGCCGCGGCGGTAACGGGAGAACATTGCCAGCCAGATGTCAAGCACGCCAAGGGAGAATGATTTGAAGGTAATGTCCTCCGCAGCCGGATCCAGGACCAGATCGTTGCGGAGGAGGCCTGGGAAATCGCCGCATGTCAACGAGCGGAAGCCATAGTGAACCGTCGGCGCGTTGAACCCGCGCTTCGGGCGGCCGAGGACCGATGATGGAAGGACGCCGGCCATGGACTGTTTCAGGATGCGCTTCTGCGTCCAGCCGGCCATCTTGGCCCGCGGCTCGAGCCGGGCCAGGAACTCGACGAGTCGATGGTCGAGAAACGGCGAACGGACCTCGACGCCACTCGCCATGCTCATGCGATCGGCCTTGACCAGGATGTCATCCTGGAGCCAGGTCTTGACGTCGACATAAAGGGCCTGGTCCAGAAACGAGGCCGACGCCACACGATCGAAATGGGCGTCGAACATCTGAAACGGGTCGTAGTCACCGCAGGCAGCCAGGCTGTCCGGCCCTAGGATGCGCCGCTTTTCCTCATCGGAGAACAGGACCCGCCACCAGTAGTGCGCCCGACGCGGGGACAGGCCATGACTGCCCAGAAACTGGCGCGCCTTGTAGTCCAGGCTGACCTTGCCATGGCTGGGCCGCAGCAGTTTTCGGGCGACGGCATGGATCAGATCGTGAAGAGCGCCAGGCACCCTCCGGTACACGCGGTGCAGAAGATCGGCGCGGTAGGTGGAATAGCCGCCGAGGCACTCGTCGGCGCCATCGCCGGTCAGGGCGACGGTCGTGAATTGCCGCGCCGCCCGGTTCAACAGATAGGTGGGAATCATCGACGTATCGGCGAAAGGCTCGTCGCAATGCCAGACCAGCCGCGGCAGTTCGTCCTGGTGGAAGGTTTCGTGGGAAAGACGGGTCATGGGGAGGTTCAGGTGATCCGCGGTGTCCAGGGCCTGGGCATATTCATCGAAGCGGCGGTCGGCGAAGCCGACGCAATAGGCCTGGACCGGTTTCGTCGCCCGCCGGGCCGCCATCGCCATCACGGTCGCCGAGTCGATCCCCCCGCTCAGGTATCCACCAAGGGGGACGTCGGCGCGCAGGCGCAGGGCGACCGCATCCTCCACCAGGTCGGCGAACCGGCGGCGGGCGGCGGCATCATAGGGCTGCCGCGGTCCGGTCACGTGGTCCTCGAGCCGCCAATAGGCCTGCGGGCGAAACTCACCCGTCGTCACATCGTACCAGCCGCAATGCCCGGCCGGCAGCTTGCGGATGCCCCGGAAAATGCTTCGCGGAGTCAGGATGTAGCCCAGCGAAAGGAAATCACTGAGCGCCAGAGGATCGATATCGACCTGGCGGCGCACGACGTCGAGATCCAGCAGCGCCTTCATCTCTGAGGCGAAGGCGAAATGACCCTCTCCCTGGAAATGAAACAGCGGCTTCTTGCCCAGGCGGTCGCGGGCCAGGAACAGGCGCCGCTCCACCGGATGCCAGACCGCGAAGGCGAACATCCCGATCAGCCGCTCGAGCACGCCGGGGCCGTGGCGCTCATAGGCCGCAAGCAGAACCTCGGTGTCGCTGTCCGATCGGAAACGGCATCCCTGCGCCGTCAGATCGGCCCGCAGCTCACGATAGTTGTAGATCTCGCCGTTGAAGACGATGACACAGCCGCTCGCACCTACCATCGGTTGACGGCCGGAGGCGGGATCGATGACCGCAAGGCGGCGGTGGCCGAGTGCCGCCCCCCCATCCCCATCGGTCCAGACCCCCTCGGCATCGGGACCTCGGTGGGCCAGGGTCGCGACCATGTTCCGGACCATCGCCTCAGCCGTATCGGGTGTCAGCCCCCCGGGAGACACGAAACCGGCGATTCCGCACATCCACCCCGTCCCCCCGGTCCTACGTGAAGGCCTGAAACCGCGACAGGAGCCGCACCAGCAGGCGATAGGCGTGGTACTCCACCAGAAAAGCGGCCAGGCCATGCCGCAACCGGAACAGCGCGAACGGCCGATAGAGCCGGTTGATCAGTCGCGCCATGAGCGGAAACCAGCTCATCCGGGTCCCGGCCTTTCTGACCTTGTTGTCGATGAAATACGATGCAATCAGCAGGAGATTGCAGAATGCCTGGGTTCTCCTGTCGTACCATTGGCCTGAAATATTGCCCTCGACTTCTATGTCGGCCCACGCCTCGAGGGAGGACGGCATGGTGTAGCCCCATTCCGTCTCGGCCAACCGGTAAAGCTCGGTGCCCGGCAGGGGGCGAAACTTGTTGGGTGGAAAAATGATGCAGTTCGGGTGATCCTCGACCAGCCGCAGCATCAGGTCGCGGGTCTTGTGAAGGTCGGCCAGAGTCTCGGTCGGACATCCCATGATGAAGTTGTAGGCCGCGGTGATGCCCGGATGCGCCGCCAGCTTGCGATTGCAGGCGATGATATCGTCCGCCGTGCAATCCTTGCGCAGGAGGCCAAGAATGCGGTCGCTGCCGCTCTCGGCACCGATATGCAGGATGTCGGTGCCGGCCGCCGCCAGCTTGTCGAGAAACGCGTGGGACATGCGGCGGATTTCGTTGATGCGGGCGCCCCGGAACCCAAGTCGGACCGGCAGGGCGCGGCGCCCGATCTCGTCGATCACCGCCTCGACATGCTTCAGGTTGGGAAAGCTGTCATCGTCGATGAAGTATATGTAGTCCGCGCCGTAACGCTCCACCACCATCTGGACGTGGTCGGCGACGTCTCCGGCCGACAGGGGGAGCCACTTCCGGCCATCGATCGATGCATACTGCGCCGGCGAGCTGCAGAACGAGCACTGATACGGGCACCCGAGGGCGCTGTACATGGAGAATATTCGCCGCGCCCCGCCAATCTGGCCATAGACTCCGTAGTCGTCGATCAGGTGATAGGGAATGTCGCGATGATCCACCTGCTCGAAACTGCTGGCGGGCCGTCGGTTGGACCGGATGTCGGCGCCGTCGCGCCACAGCACCCCCGCCACCTGCGTCGGCGCCTTGCCGGCAACGATGCTGTCGCAGAGAAGGTGGAACGCCCGGATGCCGGGGCCGCTCACCACATAGTCGCAGCTCGGTTCGTCGCGAAGAATGGACTCAGGGTGGAAGGTGGCGTGCGGCCCCCCCCAGACGACCGGAACATCCGGCGCCAGCGACTTGACGTACCGCCCGATGGCGACGGCATGGCGGATAGGCGCCCCCGACATCACGCTGATGCCGACGCAGGCCGTCGCGCCATCGATCATCCGTGACAGTTCGGTTTGCCAATCGCCGCACACCCTGGTGTCGACGATGCGCACGTCATAGCCGGCCTTGACCGTATCGATGGAGGCATACAGGAGGCTGAGCGGCATGTGCTTGACATAGGTGCCGGAAAACCCCTGCTGCGGGTACACCATCACCAGCCGCGCCGCCCTGTTCCCGCTCATGTCTGGCGCACCAGGAAGGGCCCAAGAATCAGCGCGTCGAGCCGGCACTGCCGGAACGCCTTCAGTGCATCGTCGGGACCGTTGACGATCGGCTCCTCGTGCACATTGAAACTGGTATTGAGAATGCTCGCAACGCCGGTCAATCGGCGGAAACCTTCGATGATGGCATGGTAGGCGGGATTATCACGAGCGGTCACCAGTTGCGGCCGCGCCGTCCCGTCCCTGTGAACGCACCCGGCCTGCATGCGACGGCTCTCCTCCGTGCAGTCGAAGGTGACGGTCATATACCGGGCGCTGACACGCGCCTTGTCCAGATTGAGGTAATAACGGTCGGCATGCTCGTCCAGGGTGGAGGGAGCGAACGGCATGAATTCCGTGCGTCTCAGTCTTTTGTTCAGCCAGTCATTGATGGCGACGTCATCGCCCTTGGCCATGATCGAGCGATTGCCCAGGGCCCGGGGACCATACTCCATGCGCCCGTCGCAGCGCGCCACCACCTTGCCATCCGCCAGCAGACGTGCCGCCTCGCCGGCGATATCGTCGGGTCGGTCGAAGGGCAGGCCGGATTTCCGGATGGCGGCCAGACAGTCGTCCCCGGTGGGCGCGCGCCCAAGATAGATGTTGTCGATCCCGGCAGGGATGGTCTGGAAGTGGGCATATCCCGCCCCGACCGGCAGCCCTCCGTCCCCCATGTTGGGAAAAACGAAGATCTGGTCGATTCCCTCGATTTCGGCGAGACGCTGGTTCAACTTGACGTTCGCGAAGACACCGCCGGCGCAGGCCAGCCGACGGCGTCCCGTCGCCGCCATCAGGTGGCGGACGTAGGCGACGATGACCTCCTCCAGGACGGACTGGACACCGGCGGCGATGTCCTCGCGCGAATGACGCATCAGCTCCGTGTAAAGCGGATGCCGGGTGCTGGATATGCGCCTGACCCGGAACCTCCCCTTTTCGTATCTCATGATCTGGCGGAACAGCGGACTCGTGGCGCCGGGGTCGCCAAAGGCGGCAAGACCGGTGATCTTGCCTTCGTGACGCGAGGGCCGGAACCCGAGGAGCTGGGTAACCTGTGAATAGACGAACGCCGGCGTCGAAAAGCCGCTCATTTCGTCGATCTGCCGCAGCCGCCCGCCATCGCCGACAAAGGCGGCGGCCGAAATGCCGTCACCCATGGCATCGATCGTGATGACCAGGGAATTGTCAAAATGCGCGGCGGAATACACGCTGTAGGCATGCGACGTGTGGTGGTCAAGCGTAACGATCCGCGCGGATATCCCCAGCTTTTCGAGACGACCACGCACGTGCGACTTCACCAGCTCGGCCTCAAGCGCTATCAGGCCGGTCCTGCGGGCCAGATACTGCTCGATGACCACGGGATACAGGAGGGGAGAAAAAAGGTTCTCGCTTTCCTTCTGGTGGAATCTGGCCAGCTTCAGGCTGAGCCAGTTGGGGGTGATGCGGGACGCGAGAAGCACCAGTCCGACATCCTCGGGGCGCAGACCAGCCAGGGCCAGGCATTCGCCAATGGCCAGCGCGGGAAAGTCGCGGGTGTTCTTGATCCGGTTGAGTCGCTCTTCGCCGACCGCGGCCACCAGTCGGCCATCAACGAACAACGCGGCGCCGGAGTCATAGGACAGGCTGAGGGAGAGGACCACGGAGGGAGCAAAGCTCACGGACTGCCTCATTTCGCTGACGGTTCAGCATACGGCCGTGGCGCCGGTTCACCAAGAAGTTTCCAAAGGCCCCGGGCTGTCATGCGGACTGTCTGCGGGCGGCCATGTAAAGATGTGGTATCTGCAGCGGATGCAGAAGCGGAACCGGCCCCACGCGCACATCGACGAGTCCCGCCGTCGCCGCCGCCGCCGTCAAAGTCTCCACTCCAGCCGCGTGGACGACCGGTATGGAAAGGTAACGTGATTTTGCCTTGACGATCTCGAGTTCCTCTGGAGTCCTGGGGGCACCGCCCCTGATCCCGAGCAGAACCAGCACCGCCAGGTAAAAGCGGCGCCGCAGCCATTCCGGCGCGAACCGCAGATTGAACCTCTGAATCGCATTCAGCAGTGACGGCCCGGAATGGGCCTCGAACGTCAGGAAGAGGTGTCCTCCCGGCACCACCAGTTCGGCCAGCAGGGACAGAATGGCCGGCAGCGGCCGCGGGATGTAGTGGACGACCGAATGGGACACCAGCACGTCCACGGCCGAACCGCCCCAGGGACTGGTCATGAGGTCGGCACAGGTGAAGGTCGCGGCGTTCATGTCCGTCGCCCGCCGCATCGCCTGCTCGATGGCCGGCCGGGAAATGTCGATGCCATCCAGATGTACGGCGCCCGCCTCCAGAAGGGCGAAGCCAAGATCGCCGACACCGCAGCCGAAGTCCATCACGCGCCGTCCCCTGACCGGAGTCAGGGCTTCGATCTGCCGCACCAGTGGGGCAAAGTACCCTGGTTCGTGCCGCAGAACGAATCTATTGAATTCGCTGCTCAACAGTTCATCTATTCCGGTCATGATCCGACGGTCCTCAATGAAACGCATCGCGAATCACTCCACCCGCGATCCTCAACGCGAACCTCCAGCTGGTCGCATTGGTCACATGACGAAGCTCTCGCACCAGACGCGTCGGCCTCATGTAGAATTGCCGGTACAGACTCCGCTGGAATGCCACGAGATCGTCCCTGGTCAATCCATGGGGAACGAACGGAATCCCAGAAAAGGTATTGAAGTTTTCGAGATTGTCATCAATCAGCGTGCCGTAGTCCTTATACGCCTCATTTGTCCAGTAATAGCTGCCGGGCAACGGCGTAAAGAAACAGGTGCCGATGAATCCCAGGGGATTATCGAGGACGAACCTCCTGGTCTCCTCGAGCGTCTCCATGGTCTCACCGGGAGATCCGATGATGAAGCTGCCGTAGGACTCGATCCCGCCTGCTCTGGTAGCGTGCAGGGCGCGCGCCTGCTCGTCAACGGTTGTCTTCTTGTTGAGAAGATCAAGAACCTTTTGCGAACCCGACTCGATTCCAAAGCCGATCTGCCGACAGCCGGCCCGTCGAAGAAGCCTGGCATAGTCGACGTCCATGACATTCGTGCGGCCATTGCAGGCCCAATCGATGGTGTGCAGACCGTGGCGGTGCATGCCATCAGAAAGCTGCTGCATCTTGTTCTTGTTCACCGTAAAAAACTCATCGGCGAACATTATGCTTTGTATGTTATATTTGTCGCGTCCATGCTTGATGAGGTCGATCGTGTAGTCGGCGGAATGCTGCCGCACCGTCCTCCCGAGGGTCATGCGCCCGCAGAAGTGGCAGGAAAAGGGGCAGCCGCGACCGGTGAGGTAATAGGCCTGAGGAGTGCGAAAATAGTGCCGGGTTACCGCCGGGCGAAACCGTCTGAAAAAGTCGGGAATGAGATCGTAATCGGGAAACGGGAGGAGATCCAGGTCCTCGACCAGTTCCGCCGGGGGTGCCGCCTGGATCGCGCCCGCCTCGTCGCGGTAATAGAGCCCGGGGATTTCCCTCAGCTCGGCAGGCCCGGGCGGGCCCATGGCCACGGACTCGACGAACTTCGGCAGACCGATCTCCGCCTCGCCCCGGAATACGGCGAACAGCCGGGGATGGCGGCTCAGCACGTCCTCCGGATACACCGACGCATGGTAGCCACCGGCGATCAACAGCGCCTCCGGGGCCGACTTGGCCATGGCCTCGGTAAATGCTCCCAGTCGTGGGTAGCCCATCGTCATGAACGTGACACCAATGATTGCCGGCTGAAACTCGGCGGCAATATCGGCGACCTCTGCGAGACCAATGTCCTCGGTAGTCAACCTTACCTCGTGGCCGAGGCGACGAAGGATTGTTCCCAGCAGCAGGATATTGTATGGTGGAGATGCGCTGCCGAGGTGTTTGAAGCGACCGAATTTGGTTTCGGCCGCCATCGGAATGTCGCAGAGCAGGAGTTTCATCTTGCTGAAAGCCACCGATGCCACCCACTGAAATCGAGCTTGTCCTCAAGCGTATATCAGCCGCCCTGCCAGATCCAGGACGGCCTTTTGTGACGGGGCGGGGAGACGGTTGATGGCAACCGAAGGAATTGCTCAAGTATTGTACGCCCTATCGCCGGTGGCGGCAACGGTGACGGTCATTGCGGCGCTGCTCATCTGGATTCGGACTGCCAGAGATCTCGGCATGCATGCCAACCTCTCTGGAACGATGGATCACTTTCATGTTGATGCGATTGCCATCGCCATTACGGATCTCTACTATGGTGGTTCCCGCGATTATGTTGGTCTCCTGGCGGTTCGCGACATCCTGCATCGGCATGGATTGATCGATAGGAGTGGCTCGGCTCAATCCGATGGCGCCGCCATTGATCGTGCGCTTGATGAAGCGTCCCGGCTCGATTGGAACGCAGCCCTCTCCTCTGCACGCTTCATCGTCGGACTGGAGCCTGGTTTCGCCGATCTCGTGCGCCTTGGCTTTCGCCTGTTCGGATTGAGAATTGCGGCGATATCTTATACGATCTGGATGATGCTTGGCCTCTCCTGTGCCATGTTCACAGTTGCATTCTGGCATCACCCCGGTCTCCTATGGGCACTGGGGGGCCTTCTGGCAGCGCTCCACATCACCATCTTCGGCACCGAGGTGATCGATGGTGCAACACCCTCCGTCGCCAGCAAGCGGATTCTGGGCATCTTCGCCATTGTTCCCGCGTTTCATCTGATGATGGCGTTGGCCATCGGCCAGGATGCCTCGGCCACTCAGGTCATTCTGGCGGGCGGGCAGGCGTTTCTGTTCGCTTTCCTGCTATGGATTCGCACCAGTGTGGCCTGGATCGTCGTCGCCCTGTGCCTGCTTGTTCTGTTTCTATGTGCGGGGCGTCTGGCTGGCGCCACGGACATTGCTCTTTCATTGCAAGCCTGGGTTGGACAGGGACTATGGGTCGTGCCGCTGTGGATGGGCGTGTCTGAGCTGGTTCAGGTCTATTTCCGACGGCGCATCCATCCCTGCTACTACAGTGATGACTTTCTGCCGGCCTATCCCAAATGGCACCCCGCCTATGTTGGTCTTGCCGAGGATGCCGAGACTTTCCATCGGGCCAGAATGATGAATCAGGAGGACAAGGTTGTCGATGAGAACGCCTGCAAGGCCGCCATTCACTATCTGGGAGCGTCCCCAGCCTTTGCCAATATAAGAAAAAAACAGAGGGGGATCCGTCTTCGTCCGCCTCACATCAGTTTCAATATCTCCGCCTTCGCGAATATCAAATGGAGCCTGTATGAGGAGGCCGTGCGCATGGCCTTCATGGACTACGTCAAGGCCAATCTGCGAACCATGCCTCGGCTCTATCTTGTTCTCAAGCCTTTGGCCATTCTGCGTTCGATGAAGACGGTATTGCAACCCTTGCCGGCATATCTGCGTGCCCGTCCCCGGATCCTGCCGTTTCTGTTGTTCCTGGGGGTGGTGACCACGTCCAGCCTCGTCCAGGATCCCGCGGCCCTCCTGGCGCTCAGCCTGACGACGGGGGTGCTTCTGGTGGTTTCACCGCTGCCCCAGATATGGGCGTTTTCGTTCCACCCCCCGGGGTTCAGCGTTGCCGAACCGGTATGGCTGACGCTGTTCACCGTCTGGACGATGGCAAGCGGCGTTCTGGCTCTCCTGCTGAGCGTTGTCGGCTGAAGAAATACTTAGGCTTTGCCGTTCACCTGCTGGTAACGGCAAACCATGCCAGAACAAACCAAATAACGGCACGGAGCGCACCAATATACACGCTCGTTTGTCGGCGATTCGACTCATGAATGATCTGCGGTGGCGGCGTCAGTTCCTGTGCCGTAATCCTCTCGATGGCAGCCCTATACTTTTCGCCCTCGCCCTCATCCTGCTCAAGCATCATTGCGGTAGAGTAGTTCTGACGGGCCAGAGTCGGTTCATCGAGCCTTTCAAATGTTTCCGCCAGAGCGGCAAATCCTCGGACAGAGGTCGGCCATCGCTGTACGGTGGTGAACAGGAGTTCCTGGGCGACCAGGACCATGCCTTCCCCACTGGTCGCCACCGACCGCATCAATATGTCGGCGGAAGTAAGAAAGTCGGCCTCCGAAGCAACCGGCCTGATGTCGCTTCGGGATGTCACGGGACACGCATTCGTCAACGCGTCAAGTTCAGACGCGTATTCACCGTTGTCTGGCGCAATCTTGAGCGCTTTCTCGTAGTTTAGAATAGCCGCATCTCCAACGCCCATCAACCCATGGACTTTTGCGAGACACGCATAACCTTCTGCGCAATTCGGCCAGCACCTGGTGTGGTATTCAAACAGAGTCTGCGCCACAGGAAGAAGGGCAGGATACTGCATCAATATTCCACCAGCAACTCTGATGTCGTATTCCGATAGCATAATTCACCTATTTCTCAAAGGGCACCCACATAAGTTGTCCGTTGTCAATAGTAATCCGGTTTCCAGAAAATCCGTGGATTTACGAGCATAAAGGGCGGACGGATTTGATGCGTAGCAGAGGAAAATGAAGCTGTCCATTCTCAATATCGTACAATCCTGACAACCGTAAGGACACGATGCAAAATAACTGCGCCAGATCGCGCGGGACACCGGTTCGTCCGCCAGGCGCGCCAGGGGGCGCGTACTGGCGGTACGCAACTCCTGGCGCAACGCCGCGGACGGGCCGTGGGACAAGCGAGGTGGTGCGGTCTGATGGACTGGGCCGTTTCGTGACGATTTCGTGTCCGGACGAGGGACTCCGCCCATACTGGCGGTTCAAAAACGAGTCACTTGAGTGTACACTGCCGGCCTCTGCGGCGGGAGACGGCGTCTATGCCCGATGATCGGGGAAGTTCGGGTGTGTCCATGATCGAGCCGGTGGGAAAAAACGGGAAGCAGACCAGTGCTCTCGTTCCGCTGGCGGCGTTCATCGCGTTGTCGCTGTTCATCGTCCTGGTGGGCCGCTTCGTCTACGATTCCGAAATGAGCACCATCAAGGCCGCGGCTCATCAGCAGCTGGCCGCCGTCGGTGACCTCAAAGTGCGCCAGATCGGCACCTGGATGGCGGAGCGCCGCGCCGACGCCCAGGCGGTGACCGGCGATCCCTTCCTGACCCTGGCGGTGGCGCAGCGTGCCGCCGGAGGGGAGGACGGCACCCGGGCGGGTGAGCTGATACGCGCCTGGCTCGAGGACATGAAGACCAATTTCGAGTATCGTTCCGCGGCCCTGGCCAATCCCACGGGTGCGGTCGAAGTCAGCACCAACGGCATGAAGATGGCTGCGTCCGACCGTCTCCTCGCCCTTCAGGCGATCGCCAATCGCTCGCCGGTGATATCCAGTCCCCACCGCCATGAAGAAAACGGGGCTTCCTTTCTGGATATCGACCTCTTCGCACCGCTGATAAATACCAGGGACCCAGCTCAACCGGTGATCGGCGTCATCAACCTGACGGTCGATGTCCGCAAGTCGCTGTTTCCCCTGATCCAGTCCTGGCCAACCCCAAGTCCCACCGCGGAAACCCTGCTGGTGGAACGGATCGGCGACAGAATTGTCTTCCTCAACGATCTTCGCCACCGCCAGGGAACGGCCACCGTGCTGACGGAGTCCGTGGACACCGAGACGTTGCCGGCCGCTCAGGCGGTACGGGGGGTCATGGGGCTGGTGGAGGGGCTCGACTACCGGCACGTTCCCGTGCTGGCGGCGACGAGAAAGATCCCCGAGACGTCCTGGCACATCGTCGCCAAGGTGGACAAAAGCGAGGTGTACGCCCCGATTCACCGGTTGGCCGTGGTGGTCTCCCTGGTGACGGGGCTGTTCGTGTCCTTCTCGGCGGTTCCGGTCGGGCTGTGGTGGCGTCAGAACCGCCGCCGCATCGACCTCCTGGAGCGGAGCTATCGGGACGAGATCGAACGCCGATCCCTGTCCCGCCATGTCGAGTACCTCGCCAAATACGCCAACGACATCATCATCCTGGTGGATGCCGAGGGGAAGATCGCCAACGCCAACGATCGGGCGGCGACGGCCTATGGCTACTCGACCGATGAACTGCTGGGCATGCCCTTCATCCTGCTGTTCGCCGAGGAGGCCCGGACGGGACGTGGCATCGACGCCGGAACCACCATCGACACCCTGCTGGAGACGGTGCATCGGCGCCGCGACGGCTCGACCTTTCCCGTCGAGATCAGCATGCGGGTGTTCGCCATCGACAACACGACGTTTTCGCAGATTATCGGCCGCGACATCACCGAGCGGCGCAATGCCGAGACTCATCTCCGCCTTGCGGCCAAGGTGTTCGATGACAGCACCGAAGCCATCGTCATCACCGATGCCAGCAACACGATCGTCTCGGTCAACACGGCCTTCACCGAGCTGACTGGATTCACGCCCGGCGAGGTGATCGGCCGCAATCCCCGCATCTTCAAGACCGGCGTCGAGGACGATGCCTTCTACATTGACATGTGGCGCTCCATCATGGAACGCGGCCGCTGGCGCGGCGAGATTTCGGCTCTCCGCAAAAACGGCGAGGTGTTCCCGAAGTGGATGTCCATCAGCGCCGTCCGCAACGAGCGGGGCGAGATCGTCAACTTCATCGGCATCTTCTCGGACATTTCCGCCCTGAAACAGGCCGAAGAGCGTCTGAAGGAGGCCAACGCCACCCTGGAGCGCAAGGTGGAGGAGCGGACCATGGAACTGGCCCAGGCCGTGGACCGCGCCGAGGACGCCGCCCGCGCCAAGTCGGAGTTCCTGGCCGTCATGAGCCATGAAATCCGCACCCCCATGAACGGCGTGCTCGGCATGGTGCGCCTGCTGCAGGACACGACGCTCGATCCGCGGCAGCGGGACTATGCCGAGACCATCCAGTACTCGGCCGAGGCGCTTCTGACCATCCTCAACGACATCCTCGACTTCTCCAAGCTGGAGGCCGGGCGGATGGAGCTTGAGGCCGTGCCCATGGATCTGGAGCGGCTGGTGGTCTCGGTCGCCACCCTGATGGGCTCGCGCGCCCACGAGAAGGGCCTGACCCTCCGGACGCATCTTGGTGACGATCTTCCCCGCCATATCAGGGGCGACCCCACGCGCCTGCGCCAGGTGCTCATCAACCTGGTCGGTAATGGCATCAAGTTCACCGAGACCGGCGGCGTGACCATCGCCGTCGAGTCGACCAGCCGGGAGGCCGGGCGGGACACCGACCGGGTGGCGCTGCGCTTTGCCGTCATCGATACGGGCATCGGCATCCCCGACCATGCCCGCAACCGCCTGTTCGCCCGCTTCTCCCAGGTGGACGCCTCCATCTCCCGCCAGTACGGCGGCACCGGGCTTGGCCTTTACATCTGCCGACAGATCGTCGAGCTGATGGGCGGCACCATCGACGTGGACAGCGTTCCCGGACAGGGCAGCACGTTCTGGTTCACCGCCGTCTGCGACATCGCCGAGGACGTGGACAAGGTTGAGGCGCCGGCCGGCGCAACGGGAACGGCGCTGCCGCTCGCCATCCTGCTGGCCGAGGACAACGTGGTGAACCAGAAGGTGGCTCTCGGCATGCTGGGCAAGCGCGGGCATCGGGTCACGGTGGCCGCCGACGGTGCCGCGGCGCTGGCGGCGGTGCAGGCCGGGACCTTCGACATCGTGCTGATGGACATGCAGATGCCGGGCATGGATGGACTGGAGGCGACCC
>JAMOBE010000073.1:0-18144 GCA_039908285.1 Alphaproteobacteria bacterium | reverse complement strand
CTGCTGTTCCTGCATGCCGATACCCGCCTCGCTCCCGGCTGGGCGGCGGCGGCGGCGGCGTTCATGGCCGAGCCGGCCAACGCCGCGCGGGCGGCGGCCTTCCGCTTCGCCCTCGACGACGAGGCCCCGGCGGCCCGGCGGCTCGAGCGGCTGGTGGCCTGGCGCTGCCGCGTCCTTGGCCTGCCCTATGGCGATCAGGGGCTGCTGCTGTCGCGGGCCTTCCAAGACGAGCTGGGCGGCTTCCGCCCGCTGCCCCTGATGGAGGACGTGGATATGGTCCGACGCATCGGCCGACGGCGGCTGGTGATGCTGGAGCCGGCGGCGGTCACCTCCGCCGTCCGCTATCGCCGCGACGGCTATCTGGTGCGGCCGCTGCGCAATGCCCTCTGCCTCGGGCTGTACCTGGCCGGAGTCCCTACCCCGGTCATCGCCAGGCTGTACGGATGACTCGCCGCCGCCCCATCCTGGTGATCTTCACCCGCACGCCCCGACTCGGCCGGGGCAAGCGGCGGCTCGCCCTCGACGTCGGGCCGGTGCGGGCGCTCCACTTTCAGCGGACGACCCTGGAGCGACTCCGGCGGCGGGTCGGCCGGGACCGGCGCTGGACCTGCATCCTGGCCATCACTCCCGATCGGGACGCCCGGGGACCCGGTCGGATGGCTCAAGGCCGGATGGCGCAGGGGAGGGGTGATCTGGGAGAGAGGATGGCGCGGGTGTTCTCCCGCCTGCCGCCCGGGCCGGTGCTCCTGGTCGGGGGCGACATTCCGGGCCTGGACGCCTCCCATGTCGCCCGCGCCTTCCGCCTGCTCGAGGCTCACGACGTGGTGCTCGGACCGGCCGGCGACGGCGGATTCTGGCTGGTGGGCCTGCGGCGCCGGCCCCGCGGTCCGGTCGCCCCGTTCGACTCGGTGCGCTGGTCCACCCCGCACGCCCTGGCCGACACCCTGGCCAACCTCTCCCGCCCGGCCAACCGGAGGCTTTCCGTGGCCCTGGCCGATCGGCTGGACGACGTGGACGACGGCGAGGCGCTGGTTACCTGGGCGCGTTCCGGAAGATCACCTTCATCACCAGCAGCACCACCACCAGGCCGGCCACCAGGGCATTGGTGATCATCACCTCCACCGCCGGCAGCATGGCGCCATAGACGACCCAGCCAATGGTGCCGAGCAGCGCCGTCACCAGCCACCCGAGGGAAATGTCATGGGCGGAGCGGCTGGTCCACGTCTTCCACACCTGCGGCATCAGGGAGATGACCGAAACGACCATCGCGAACCAGCCAACCATCTGGACAGCGGAGGGGGACATGGGGAGCATCCGTGACAGGAAATCGTGGGGCGCCTCCATCATAGCTCCCCGACACGATGCGGCAAGTAGAGGGAATCGAGGGCCGCCGCATCGAAATCATAGCGCGCCTTGCAGAACTCGCAGGTCACCGCCACCAGGCCGTCGGGCTGGCGCATGTCCTCGATCTCGGCACGCGGGAACGAGCGCAGCGTGCGCTCTACCTTTTCACGAGAGCAGCGGCAGCGGGCGCGGAGGGAGCGGGCGGGATGCACCTGCAATCCGGCGGCATGAAACAGGCGGTAGAGAAGCTGCGGCGGCGTGAGGACGGGATCGAGGAGTTCGCCCTCGGTCAGGGTGTCGAGAAGGATGAGCGCGGTGCGCCAGGACTCGTCGGCCTGCTCGGCGGTGAGGATCGGCGCTCCCGGTCCGATGGGCATCCGCTGCAGCATCAGGGCGGCGGCGGCCCACGGCTGCCCAGAGTGTTCGGGACGCCGCACGGCGAGGCGGATCGAGGTTTCAAGCTGCTCGGACTGGCGAAAGTACTGGTGGGCGCAGTCGGCGAGGCGGTCTCCCGTCAGTTCGACGATGCCCTGGTAGCGCTCGCTGTCCGGCCCCTGGTCGACGGTGAAGGCGAGGAATCCCTTGCCGAACAGGTCCGGCACCGAGCCGCCGTTCCGAGTCGCCGAGTCCAGCGCCGCCCGGTCGAAGGTCGCGTGAGCCCGCATGTCGCCGGTGCTGGTGACGTCGGCCACCACCATGCGAATCGGTCCGTCGCCCTGGATCTGCAGCGAGAACAGGCCGTCGAACTTCAGCATGTCGGCGAGGGCCGCCGCCAGGGTCAGGGTCTCCCCCACCACCGCCGCCACCGGCGGCGGGTAGTCGTGACCGTCGATGATACGGCCGAAGCTGGCGCCGAGACGGACCAGCCGTCCGCGAAAGGCTCCGGCGTCGATCTGGAACGAAACCACCAGATCGTCGCCGCCCGAGGTCACGACAGGCACCAGGTCAGGATGCTCTTCTGCACGTGCAGGCGGTTTTCCGCCTCGTCCCAGACCACCGAGCGGGGGCCGTCGATGACCTCGTCGGTCACCTCCTCGCCGCGATGGGCCGGCAGGCAGTGCATGAACAGCGCGTCGGGCCGGGCCAGGCCCATCAGGGCGCCGTTGACCTGGTAGGGGGACAGGAGTTCCCGACGGCCCCCGTCCTCGCAGCCCATGGACACCCAGGTGTCGGTGACCACGCAGTCGGCGCCCCGGACGCCCTCGGCCGGATCGGTGGTGATGTGGATGCGGGCACCCCTGGCCAGCGCCCGGGACACCACGGCCTCGCTCGGCCGCAGGCGGTCGGGACAGGCGACGCGGAACTCGAAGCCGAAGTGGGCCGCGGCCTGGATCCAGCTTGCGGCGACGTTGTTGCCGTCGCCGCACCAGCTCACCACCCGGCCGGCCAGGGCGCCGCGATGCTGCTCGAAGGTCATGAGATCGGCCATCACCTGGCAGGGGTGGGAGTCGTCGGTCAGGCCGTTGATCACCGGCACCGTGGCGTGCTCGGCCATTTCCCGGAGGTTCGACGTCGCCGAAGTGCGCAGCATGATGGCGTCCACATAGCGCGACAGGACCCGGGCGGTGTCGGCGATGGTCTCGCCCCGGCCGAGCTGGGTGTCGCCGTGAGTCAGCACCACCACGTCGCCGCCGAGCTGGCGCATGCCCACCTCGAACGAGACGCGGGTGCGGGTGGACGGTTTCTCGAACACCAGGGCGAGGATCCGGCCGGCCAGCGGCCGGGTGGCCGTGACCGAGGCGTCCCCGCGCTTGAAGGCCAGCCCCGTGTCGAGGATACGCCGCAGCGTCGGCGTCTCGAACGCGTCGAGATCGAGGAAGTGAGCCGGGCGGTGGCCCGTATCAGGTGACACTGTCATGGTTCTCGGCCGATCGGCTGCATGTGCGGTCAAGGATGTCGATGGCCTCCTCCACCTCGTTCTCGCCGATGGTGAGGGGCGGCAGCAGGCGAACGACGTTGTCGCCGGCCGGTACCGTCAGCAGGCCGAAGGCTCGCAGCCGCTCCACCATGTCGGTGTTTGGACCAACGCACTTCACGCCGAGCATCAGGCCCACCCCCCGGGCCTCGGTCAGCACCTGCGGCCAGGTCCGCACCAGTTGCTCGAGTTCGGCGTGGAGGAGACGGCCGGTGCGCTCCACCCCCTTCAGGAACCCCTCGGCCAGCATGACGTCGAGCACCGCGTTGCCGACGGCCATGGCCAGCGGATTGCCGCCGAAGGTGGAGGCGTGGGTACCGGCGGTCATGCCGACGGCGGCGCGGGCGGTGGCCAGGCAGGCGCCGACGGGGAAGCCGCCGCCCAGACCCTTGGCCACGGCCATGATGTCGGGAACGACGCCGGCCCGCTCGTGGGCGAACAGCCGGCCGGTGCGGCCCATGCCGGTCTGGACCTCGTCGAAGATCAGCAGCACGCCGGTCTGGTCGGCGATCTCGCGCAGTCCCTTCAGGTAGTCCGCGGAGCCGACGTTGAGGCCGCCCTCGCCCTGGATGGGCTCCACCAGGATGGCCCCGGTGGCCGGCCCGACGGCGCGGCGCACGGCCTCCAGGTCGCCAAAGGGCACCCGGTCGAAGCCGTCCACCAGCGGATCGAAGCCCTTGACGTGCTTCTCCTGGCCGCCGGCGGAAATCGTGGTCAGGGTCCGGCCGTGGAAGGCATTGCGGGCCACCACCACCCGCCAGCGGTCGGGCTGGCCGGTCTCGTCATGGTACTTGCGCGCCATCTTGATGGCGCACTCCATCGCCTCGGCGCCCGAGTTGCCGAAGAACACGGTGTCGGCGAACGACACCTCCACCAGCCGCGCGGCCAGGCGTTCCTGCTCCGGGATGCGGTAGAGGTTGGAACAGTGCCAGAGTTTCTCCGCCTGCTCCTTCAGCGCCTGCACCAGGTGCGGGTGGGCATGCCCCAGGGCATTGACCGCCACCCCGGCACAGAAGTCCAGGTAATGGCGCCCGTCGGCGTCGTACAGATACGCCCCCTCGCCCCGAACGAACGCCAGGTCGGCCCGGGCATATGTCGGCATGACGGCCGGACTCACGTGACTCGCCTCCCCCTGGGTGCCGGTCCAGCCGGGTCACCGTTGCGGAAAGCGGAAGAATATCCGCGCGATCGCGCGCATTGTCAACGCCGCCCGCGCGTTTATTCAAGGCAATCGGGTGAACCTGTCAAAAGCCCTCTCCCCCCTCTTCCGGGGGGAGAGGGTTGGGTGAGGGGGGCGCGAAGCTCCCGAGATGGTGCCGGCTGCCCCCCCTCACCCCGGCCCTCTCCCCCCCGAGGGGGAGAGGGAGTATCTGTTGCCAGTCCGTTTTCACTGTTCAGGACATTCACTCCTTCACCCAATTGCCCTGCGCGGTCATAGGCAGTTCTTGATTGGGAGGAGGGCCACGCTCATGGGGACGCCGCGTTTCCGGTGGCGGCGGCCATTTCGGCGAACAGGGCGAGGGTCTTCGCCGCCTCGTCGGGATCGAGGCGGGAAAGCGCGAAGCCGACGTGAAGGATGACGAAGTCGCCGACGGCGACCCCCTCCACCAGGGCGAGAGAAATGGTCCGCACCGCACCGCCGGCGTCGACCCGGGCCATGTCGCCCGGCAACAGGTCGACCACCCGGGCCGGGACCGCGAGGCACATGCCGCTACGTCCTCCGCGACAGAGTCAGGGCGGCGATCCAGGCCTGTCCCAGACTCAGGCCGGCGTCACCGGGGGAAACCCGCTGCGCCATGAGGGGCTTGAGCCCCCGGTCCTTCAGCATCTGCACCAGGCGGTCGGTCAGCACGCGGTTGAAGAACACCCCGCCGCCGAGGGCCACCCGATCGGTGCCGTTGAGGGCCGCGGCATGGCTCGCCCACTCGGCCAGGGCGGCGGCCAGGGTGCCATGGAACAGGTCCGCCCCGATGCGCATGTCGCAGCCGATCAGGGTTTCCAGCAGGGGCGTCATGTCCAGCACGCCGTCGTCGTCGATGGACCAGCCGCCCTCGAGGACCCGCGGCTCGTGGGTCATGCTCTGCAGCTTCATCGGCGCCTGGCCCTCGTAGTCGGCCACCGGGTGGATGCCAAGAAGGCCGCAGGCGGCGTCGAACAGCCGGCCGGCGCTGGAGGTTGGGGGGCAGTGGACACCCTTGTCCATCATCTCGCCCAGCATGGAAGCGGCGTGCTGGCCGGCGAAGCGCTCCGCCACCTCGCCGCCCCGGCCGAGCCGGTGCAGTACCGCGGCGGCCATGCGCCAGGGCTCGCGGGCGGCGATGTCGCCGCCGGGCTGGAGAAGCTGGGCCAGATGGCCGAGTCGCCGGTACTCTGGGCCGTTGACCAGCAGGAGTTCCCCACCCCACGACTCGTTGTCGGACCCAAGGCCGAAGCCGTCCAGGGCCAGACCGACGATGGGACCCTCGACCTGGTGCTCGGCGCACTGGGCGGCAATGTGCGCGTGATGATGCTGCACCGCCAGCGTCGGCAGGCCCAGCGTACCGGCGTACCGGGTGGAGTGAAAGTCGGGATGCAGGTCGTGCGCCACCACCTCCGGATGGGCACCGGTGGCCATCAGCATCAGGCCGACCCGGTCCTCGAACAGCTCGATGGCGGCCAGGTTGTCGAGGTTGCCGGTGGACTGGGACAGGTACGCCGTGTCCCCCCTGATCACGCAGATGGACGTCTTGAGAAACGCCCCGAGCGCCAGCGTGTCCGGCAGCGACCGGCCGAGCGGAATGGCGACGTGGATCGGATCATCGGCGGCGTCCTGTCGTCGTGCGATCTGCATCATGTGTTCCCACCCCACCCTCTGTTCCGATCACCGGATCCCTCGGCCGTCTCCCGACATCCGCACCCTAATATCCGATCGGCGATCGGCGATCCAGGCGCACCACTCCGCCAGCCCCTCGCCGGTTTCCGCCGAGACCTGGATCGCGCGCAAATCGGGGTTGATGCGGCGGGCAAAGTCCAGGCACCGCGCCACGTCGAACCGCAGATGCGGCAGAAGGTCGATCTTGTTGAGAATCAGAAGACTCGCCGTGGCGAACATGTCCGGGTACTTGAGCGGCTTGTCCTCGCCCTCGGTCACCGAGAGGATCACCACCCGGGCAGCCTCGCCGAGATCGAACGCCGCCGGGCACACCAGGTTGCCCACGTTCTCGATGAACAGGACCGCACCCTCGGCGAGGGGCAGCCGCTCCAGCGCGTGGGTGATCATGTGGGCGTCCAGGTGACAGCCCTTGCCGGTGTTGATCTGCAAGGCGGGAGCCCCGGTGGCGCGAATACGATCGGCATCGAAGGTGGTTTGCTGGTCGCCCTCGATCACGGCGACGGGCGCAGCGCCGGCCAGCGACTCGCCCGCCAATGCCTCACCGGCCAATGCTTCAATCGTGCGCACGAGCAGTGTCGTCTTGCCGGAACCGGGACTGGAGACGAGATTGACCGCCAGAACCCCCCGCTCCTCGAACCAGAGGCGGTTGCGGTCGGCATAGGCGTCGTTCTGGCCGAGAATGTCCTGTTCGATGCGCACGATGCGGGCCTGATCCATCCCCGCCACGCTGGCCCCGGCCAGCCCCAGCCCGAAGTGCAGATCGCCATGGTCGTGGTGATGGTCATGGTGATGGTCGTGGTGATGGTCATGGTGATGGTCATGGTCGTGTCGGTTGGCGCAGCCGCAGCCCGTGCACATCATGCACCCTCCCTCTCGAGACTCCGCATCACGCTCTCGGTCAAAGCCATTCCCTGCACGAATCCATCTCCCTCGTGAGACCACGAGGGGCAGTGCCGCGTTCCGCCACGGCCGTTCACCGAGGCTACACTCCAGGGCCGCACCGAGGGCCCGACACGATCCAATTTCACTGAGACCACCGGAGTATTGCACAAATGTGACGGAGTGTCGCGTCATTTGGTGGGCCGCTTGCGGATTCCGGGTATCATGTGGTCCCCCCCAGGGGTCTCGACAGGAACGTTCCAAGGTCCTACCCTGGCGCTGGAGTTCCATACGAGAGTTGCCCTGCAATGGACGTTGCCAAGGTCTATGCCACCGCCGTCCGCCATTTCCAGGCGGGTCAATTCACCGAAGCCGAGCGGTGTTGCCGCCAGATTCTCGATGTCGTCCCCGATCATCCCGACGGCCTTCATATTCTCGGACTCACCGCCCGGCGCCGCGGCAACAAGGCTCTGGCCGTCGACTGCCAGAGCCGCGCCCTGGCCCTGCGGCCCGAATGGGTGGAGGCGGCGGTGGCCCTTGCCGCCGTCCTGCTGGAACTCGGGCGCAACGAGGAGGCCGTCACCGCCTGCGACACGGCGCTGGTGACACAGCCGGGAAACGCCGACGCCCATGGCAACCGCGGCGTGGCGCTCCTGCGGCTCGGTCGTCGCGAGGAGGCGCTCGAGAGCTTTTCCCGCGCGGCGGAGCTGAGACCCGACAATCCCGGGGCCCTTGGCAACATGGGGGCGGTTCTCCTGTCCCTGTCGCGTTACGCGCAAGCGGCCGAGGTATTCCGACGCGCCGTCACTCTCGCTCCCAGGAGCGGTGGCGCGCACGATGGCCTGGGTCAGGCACTCGTCCAGATGGGGCAGATCGAAGACGCCGTTGCGTGTTTTCGCAAGGCGGTCGAGTTGATGCCCGGGGAGGCTGAAGCCCACCTTCACCTGGGCCAGGCGCTGCTGGCCATCGACGACACCCAGGCGGCCTCGGAGTCATTGCGGCGCGCCACGTCCTTGAAGCCCGATCGGGCGGAGGCCCAGAGCCGTCTTGGCGACGCGCTCTACCGCATGAGATTCAATGAGGGAGCGTACAACCGCTACCGGCGGGCCCTCGACCTGGATCCGGACCTGGCGGACGCCCATCTTGGGCTTGGCAACACGCTGCTCGGCCATGGACGCTTCACCGAGGCGGTCGCCAGCCTGAGGCGGGCCCTGGTCCTCAAGCCCCATTCCCCCCATTACCACTCGGCCCTGATCTTCGGCATGGATCTCGACCCCTGCGCCACCCTGGCCGAGCAGCAGGCCGAACGCCGGGCGTGGGACGAGAAATTCGGGCGGCCGCTGGCCGCCGATATCCTTCCCCACCGCAACGACCGCAGCCCGGACCGGCGGCTCCGGATAGGCTACGTGTCGGCTGATTTCCGCGTCCACTCGGCGTCCTATATCTTTCGCTCCATCTTCTCTCATCACGATCGTGATCTTTTCGAGGTCTGGTGCTATTTCAATAGCAGAAAGACGGACGACACCACGCGGGAGTTCCAGTCCCTGGCCACCCAGTGGCGCGACATCGTCCGGATGGACGATGCCACCCTGGCCGAGACCATCCGCGCCGACGGCATCGATATCCTGGTGGACCTCTCCGCACATACGTTCGGCCATCGGCTGCTGACCTTCGCCCGCAAGCCGGCGCCGGTTCAGGTCACCGCCTGGGGGCATGCCCATGGCACCGGTCTCTCCACCATCGACGCCTTCTTCGCCGATCCGGTGTATGTCGCCCCTGAGGACCGCCCCCTGTTCGCCGAGAAGGTGGTGGACCTGCCGTGTCTGCTGACCTACCAGCCGGTCCCCTACGCGCCGCCGGTCGGACCGCTGCCGGCCCTGAACCAGGGATATGTCACCTTCGGCTGTTTCAACCGCATCGTCAAAATCTCCGACGAGGTCATGGCGCTGTGGGCGCGCATTCTGGAGGCGGTGCCGGACTCGCGCCTCGTCCTGAAGGACAGCCAGCTTCGCGACGCGGCGCCGCGCCGACGGGTACTGGATACGTTCGCGGCCCTCGGGGTCGGGGAGAAGCGCCTGATTCTGCTCGGCCATTCGGAGCACCCCGAGCATCTGGCAGCCTTTGGTCAGGTGGACATCGGGCTTGATCCCTTCCCCCAGAACGGCGGCGTTTCCAGCCTCGAGGCCATGTGGATGGGGGTGCCGGTGGTGACGCTTCTCGGCACCACTCCCCCGAGTCGACTCGGGGGAGCCATCACCGTCGCCGCCGGCCTGCCCGAGTTCGTCGTCGCCGACGCCGATGCCTATGTCGAGACGGCGGTGCGCCACGCCGCGGACCTGGCCGGCCTCGCCGCGCTGCGGTCGGGCCTGCGTCAGCGCCTGGCCATGACACCGGTCTGTAATGGCGCGCTGTATACCCGCGCGGTGGAGGCCGCCTATCGCGACCTATGGCGCACCTGGTGCGCCACGACCGGTTGATCCGGCAATGGACATCGCTCAGGTCTACGCCACCGCCGTCCGTCACTTCCAGGCGGATCAGTTCGCCGAAGCCGAGCGGTGTTGCCGCCAGATTCTCGACGTCATCCCCGATCAACCCGACACCCTGCATGTTCTCGGTCTCACCGCCCGACGCCTCGGCAACAAGGCACTGGCCGTCGACTGCCAGAGCCGCGCCCTGGTCTTGCGGCCCGGGTGGGCGGAGGCGGAGGCGGCCCTTGCCGCCGTTCTGCTGGAACTCGGACGCAACGAGGAGGCCGTCGCCGCCTGCGACCGGGCGCTGGCGACGCAGCCGGGAAACGCCGATGCCCATGGCAACCGCGGCGCGGCGCTCCTGCGGCTCAATCGTGCCGAAGAGGCGTTCGAGAGCTTCTCCCGCGCGGCGGAACTGAGACCCGACACTCCCGGAGCCCTTGGCAACGTGGGGGCGGCTCTCCTGTTCCTGTCGCGCAACGCGGAAGCGGCCGCGGTGTTCCGGCGCGTCGTCACTCTCGCTCCCAGGAGCGGTGGCGCGCACGACGGCCTGGGCCAGGCGTTCCTCCAACTGGGGCGGTACGACGACGCCGTCGCGAGCTTTCGCAAGACAGTTGAACTGATGCCCGAGGAGGCCGAGGCCCACCTTCACCTGGGCCAGGCGCTGCTGGCCATCGACGATAACCAGGCGGCCTCGGAGACATTGCAGCGCGCCGTATCCCTCAAGCCCGCTCTGGCGGAGGCCCAGGGCCGCCTCGGCGAAGCGCTGCGCCGCCTGGGGTTCAATGAGGGAGCGTTCAATCGTTTCCGGCGGGCCCTCGATCTGGATCCGAACCTGGCGGACGCTCACCTCGGGCTTGGCAAGACGCTGCTGGGCCAGGGGCGATTCGCCGAGGCGGTGGCCAGCCTGAGGCGGGCGCTGGACCTTCGGCCCGATTCCCCCCAGAGCCATTCTTCCCTGATCTTCGCCATGGATCTCGATCCAAGCGCCACCCTGGCCGAGCAGCAGGCGGAGCGCCGGGCGTGGCACGAGCGGTTCGGGCGGCCACTGGCCGCCGGTATCCTTCCCCACCGCAACGATCGCAACCCGGACCGGCGGCTCCGGATAGGCTACGTGTCGGCTGACTTCCGCGTTCACTCGGCGGCCAACATCTTTCGTTCCATCTTCCGTCATCACGATCACGAGCAGGTCGAGGTCTGGTGCTATTCCAACAGCGGCAAGACGGATGACACCACGCGGGAGTTCCAGTCCCTGGCCACCCGGTGGCGCGACATCGCCCGCATGGACGACGTCACCCTGGCCGAGACCATCCGTGCCGACGGCATCGACATCCTGGTGGATCTCTCCTCGCATACCGCCGGCCATCGGCTGCTGGCCTTCGCCCGCAAGCCGGCTCCGGTGCAGGTGACGGCCTGGGGCTATGCGACGGGCACCGGTCTCCCCACCATCGACGCCTTCTTCGCCGACCCGGTGTACGTCGCCCCTGAAGATCGCCCGCTGTTCGCCGAGACGGTGGTGGACCTGCCGTGTCTGCTGACCTACCAGCCGGTCCCCTACGCGCCGCCGGTCGGACCGCTGCCGGCCCTGAACCAGGGCCACGTCACCTTCGGCTGCTTCAACCGCCTCGTCAAAGTCTCCGACAAGGTCATGGCGCTGTGGGCTCGCATCCTGGCGGCGGTGCCGGGAGCGCGTCTCGTCCTGAAGGACAGCCAGCTCCGCGACTCCGCGACACGCCGGCGGATCCTGAACGCGTTCGCGGCCCTCGGGATCGGGGAGGAACGCCTGATCCTGCTTGGCCATTCCCCCCACGCCGAGCATCTGGCCGCCTATGGTCAGGTGGACATCGGGCTCGATCCCTTTCCCCAGAACGGCGGCGTTTCCAGCCTCGAGGCCATGTGGATGGGGGTGCCGGTGGTGACGCTCCTCGGCACGACTCCCCCGAGTCGTGCCGGTGGGGCCATCACCGTCGCCGCCGGCCTGCCCGAGTTCGTCGCCGCCGACGCCGATGCCTATGTCGATACGGCGGTGCGCCACGCCACGGACCTGGCCGGTCTCGCCGCACTGCGGAGCAACCTGCGTCAGCGCCTGGCCACAACGCCGGTCTGTGATGGCGCGCCGTATACCCGCGCGGTGGAGGCGGTCTATCGCGACCTGTGGCGCGCCTGGTGCGCTTCGGACACTGGCTGACGGCCGATGGCGACCCTCGAGGAGGTACTGGAGAACGCTCTCACCCTGCACCGGGCCGGGCGCCTGGACGAGGCGGAGCGGATCTATCGCAATGTCCTGGACGCCATTCCCGAACAGACGGATGCCCTGTATCTGCTGGGCATGGCGGCCGTCCAGCGTCAGGACCATGCCGCCGCCGCCGACTGGCTGACCCGGGCCCTCGCCACGGCGCCGCACCTGGTGGACGCGCGGCATGCGCTGGCGCTGGCGCTTGGTGAGCTGGGGCGGCTGGACGAGGCGGTGGCGTGCTATCGCGAGTTGCTTGCCGCCGTCCCCGATCTCGCCGACGGGCATTACTGTCTTGGCAATACGCTACGCGCCCTTGGGCGCGAGGACGAGGCCATCGTCGCCTATGAACAGGCGGTGGCGGCCGATCCGGCCCATGGCGCCGCCCACGGCAATCTTGGCCTGCTGCTGAGGGAGCGGGGGCGACGGGACGAGGCGGAGGCCTGTCTCCGCCAGGCGGTGGCCCTCATTCCCGAGATCCCCGAGGTCCATGCCAACCTGGGGGCGCTTCTCATCGGCACCCTGCGCCATGACGAGGCAGTCGCGGTGCTGGAGCGGGCGGTCGCCCTTCATCCCTCCCATGGCGAGATCCGCAAAGGCCTCGCGCAGGCACTGCGTGGAATTGGGCGACAGCGGGAGGCGGCGCGGCGGCTGCTGGAGGTCATCGCCGCCGACCCCACCGACGCCGGTGCTTACGTCGCCCTGGCCAACATCCTGAAGGACCTGGGGCGGGCCGGCGAGGCGGAGGAGCACTATCGCCGGGCGATCGCCCTCGCCCCCGACCAGGTGGAGGCCCGCATCAACCTGGCGTCCTGTCTCACCACGATGGGGCGGCGGGCCGAGGCCGAGACCCACCTGCGCGACGCCATGGCCCTGCGGCCCGACCAGGCCCAGGCCCACTCCAGTCTCATCTTCCTCCGCGACCTCGATCCCGAGTCGACACTCGCCGAGCAGCAGGAGGAGCGCCGCCGCTGGGCCGCGCGACATGCGGCGCCACTCGCGGCGGAAATACGGCCGCACGCCAACGACAGGGATCCGGAACGACCGCTGACCATCGGCTATGTGTCGGCGGATTTCCGGCGCCATTCGGCGTCCTGCATCTTCCGCCACGTGCTGCTGAACCACGACCGCGCGCGGTTCAGGGTCCACTGCTATTCCAACGTCCCCGTCGCCGACGACGTCACCACCGAGTTCCGCGAGGCGGCCCACGTCTGGCGCTCCATCGTCGACCTGTCCGACGGGGTGGTGGCGGAGATGGTGCGCCAGGATGGCGTCGATGTCCTGGTGGACCTGTCGGGCCATACCACGGGCCAGCGGCTGCTGCTGTTCGCCCGCAAGCCGGCGCCCGTCCAGGTGACGGCCTGGGGACAGGTCAACGGCACCGGCCTGTCCACCATCGACGCCATCTTCGCCGACCCGGTCTATATCCCTGCCGCCGACCGTCCCCTGTTCGCCGAGACGGTGGTGGACCTGCCGTGCTACCTTCACTTCGGCCCGCCGGACTCGACTCCGGCGGTGGCGCCGTCGCCGGCCGCGGGGGAGGGGGTTGGGGAAGTGACCTTCGGCTGCCTGAACCGGATCTCGAAGGTCACCGAGCCGGTGATTGCCATCTGGGCGGAGATCCTGCGGGCCGTCCCGGGCTCCCGCATGGTGCTGAAGGACGCTCATCTCCAGGGGGAGGA
This sequence comes from Alphaproteobacteria bacterium, assembly GCA_039908285.1. Lineage (GTDB taxonomy): Bacteria > Pseudomonadota > Alphaproteobacteria > Rhodospirillales > Rhodospirillaceae > JAMOBE01. The sequence continues at coordinate 4,751 of JAMOBE010000073.1, read as the reverse complement.
CCAGCGCCGACGCATCGCCGAGGCCTTTGCCGCCCATGGCGTGGCGGCCGAGCGGCTCACCCTGCTCGGTGCCTCGTCCCACGCCGAGCACCTGGCGGCCCATGCCCGGGTTGACATCGCCCTCGACCCGTTTCCCCAGAATGGCGGCATATCGACGCTGGAAGCCATCTGGATGGGCGTGCCGGTGGTGACCCTGGCCGGCTCCACCCCCTCCGGCCGCAACGGAGCGGCGCTGAACGCCGCCCTCGGCCTGCACCGCTTCGTCGCCGCCACGCCCGAGGCCTATCGGGACATCGCCGTCGCCATGGCGGCGGATCGGGCCGGGCTGGCCGACCTGCGCTCCAGTCTGCGCCAGCGCCTCGCCACCTCGCCGCTGTGCGATCACCAGCGCTACACCCGCGCCGTCGAGGACGCCTATCGCGGTTTGTGGCGACTCTGGTGCCAGGGCTCTTGTCAAGGGCGGTCCGAGGGGGTATCTAAGTCCCGGTAAATCCGCACGCGGAAGCGCGACCGGCCGGGACGAGGTTCCGGCGCGGCCGATCCGGTGCCGTCCCGGCGAAGATATCAAGCAAGGGTATCGAGCAGGGGGCGGCCGTCGTTCCGCGGAGGCTCAACCGGAAAAAAGGGAACACGATCATGGCCTTGCCGACCTTTTCCATGCGCCAGCTCGTCGAGGCTGGCTGCCACTTCGGGCACAACACCCGCCGCTGGAACCCGAAGATGGCGCCGTATCTCTATGGCGCGCGCGACAACATCCACATCATCGACCTGCAGCAGACGGTGCCGATGCTCTATCGCGCCCTGCAGGCCATTCGCGGCGTGACCGCCAGCGGCGGCCGGGTGCTGTTCGTCGGCACCAAGCGCCAGGCCCAGGAGCCGGTGGCCGAGGCGGCCCGGCGCTGCGGCCAGTACTATGTGAACCATCGCTGGCTGGGCGGCATGCTCACCAACTGGAGCACCATCTCCCACTCGATCAAGCGCCTGCGCGACATGGACGCCCAGCTCGCCCAGGGCGTCACCGGCCTGACCAAGAAGGAGATCCTGAATCTCAACCGCTCCCGCGAGAAGCTGGACCGGGCACTGGGCGGCATCAAGGACATGGGCGGCCGGCCGGACATCCTGTTCATCATCGACACCCTGAAGGAGTCCCTCGCCGTCCAGGAAGCCAACAAGCTGGGCGTTCCGGTGGTCGCGGTGCTCGACTCCAATTCAAGCCCCGATGGCATCACCTATCCGATTCCCGGCAACGATGACGCCATCCGCGCCATCAAGCTCTACTGCGAGCTGGTGAGCGACGCGGTGCTGGACGGCATCCAGGCCGAGATGACCGCGGCCGGCGTCGACGTGGGCGCCAGCGCGGAGCCCCACGCGGAGCCCACCACACCCCCCGCCGGGGATGAGCCCGCGACGGAGGGAGGCGCCGAGGGGCACTGATCCCTCGCGCATCTCCCAACCGTCATCGTATCGCAGACGTCTTCAACGAAGAGGATGACCATGGCCGAGATCACTGCCGCCCTGGTGAAGCAATTGCGCGACGCCACCGGCGCCGGCATGATGGACTGCAAGAAGGCACTGGCGGAGACCGGGGGTGACCTGGAGGGCGCCCACGACTGGCTGCGCAAGAAGGGAATCGCCTCCGCCGCCAAGAAGGCCGGCCGCGTCGCTTCCGAGGGGCTGGTCGGCGTCGCCGCCGACGGCACCCGTGGTGCCGTCGCCGAGATCAACGCCGAGACCGACTTCGTCGCCCGCAACGAGACCTTCCAGGATTTCGTGCGCACCGTCGCCGGCCTCGCGCTGGCCACCGGGGGCGACCTGGAGAAGCTGAAGAAGGCCACCTATCCCGGCTCGGGCAAGCCGGTGGAAGAGGAGCTGACCGGCCTCGTCGCCAAGATCGGCGAGAACATGCAGCTCCGCCGCACCGCCGCCCTGTCGGTCGGACAGGGCGTGGTGGCCTCCTATGTCCACAACGCCGCCGGGCCGGGAATCGGCAAGATCGGCGTGCTGGTGGCCCTCGAGTCCACCGGCGATGCCGCCCGGCTGACCGAGCTTGGCAAGCAGCTCGCCATGCACGTGGCCGCCGCCAACCCTCTGTTCCTCGATATCGGCGCGGTGGATCCCACGGCGCTGGACCGGGAGCGCGACGTCCTGAGCGAGCAGGCGCGGGCGTCGGGCAAGCCCGAGGCCATCATCGCCAAGATGGTCGAGGGGCGCCTGCGCAAGTACTACGAGGACGTGGTGCTGCTGGAGCAGCTCTATGTCATCGACGGCGAGACCCGGGTCAGCGCGGTGGTCGAAAAGGCGGCCAAGGATCTGGGAGCGCCGGTCAAGGTGACCGGGTTCGTCCGCTTCCTGCTGGGCGAGGGGGTCGCCAAGGAAGACAAGGACTTCGCCGCCGAGGTGGCCGCTACCCTTGGTGGGTGACCCGGGGCGCTGAACGGACGCCCTCTCCCCCCTCGAGAGGGAGAGGGCGTCAGCATTCGAAGAGCATTATCCTGGTCCCGAGGTTCGCTGCATGCCCGCCACCGCCACCGCCACCGCCACCGCCGCTTCCGTCTCCCCCGCCCCCCGGTTCCGCCGCGTCCTGGTCAAGCTGTCCGGCGAGGGCCTGATGGGGCCGCGCGAGTATGGCCTCGACACGGCGACCGTCGCCCGGATCGCCGACGAGCTGCGGCTGGTCCTCGACGGCGGGTCGGAGGTGTGCGTCGTCATCGGCGGCGGCAATATCTTCCGCGGCGTCGCCGGAGCCGCTTCCGGCATGGATCGCACCAGTGCCGACTACATGGGCATGCTGGCCACGGTCATGAACTGCCTCGCCCTGCAGAACGCCCTGGAGCAGACGGGGTGTCCCGCCCGGGTGATGTCGGCCATTCCCATGCCGACGGTGTGCGAGCCGTTCATCCGCCGCCGCGCCGTGCACCACCTGGCCCGGGGCAGGATCGTCATCTTCGCCGCCGGCACCGGCAATCCATTCTTCACCACCGACACCGCCGCCGCGTTGCGGGCGGTGGAGATGGAGTGCGATGCCCTTCTGAAGGCGACCCAGGTGGACGGCGTCTATTCCGCCGACCCGAGGAAGGACAAGACCGCGACCCGGTACGACCGCCTGACCTATACCGACGTGCTGGCGAGGAATCTTCAGGTGATGGATGCGGCGGCCATCGCCCTGGCGCGGGAGAACCGGCTTCCGGTGCTGATCTTTTCGCTGCACGATGCCGGGGCGCTGGCCGAGGTGGTGGCCGGCCGGGGGAGGTATACGATCATCGACGAGGAGGGCTGATCCGTGGCCGGGAACTATCAGGAATTGCGCAAGGATCTGACCCACCGCATGGCCGTGGCGGTGGAGGTGCTGAAAAAGGAATTCGGGGGGTTGCGCACGGGGCGGGCGTCGCCGAACCTGCTGGATCCAGTGATGGTGGAGGCCTATGGGGCCAGCATGCCGCTCAATCAGGTGGGGACGGTCGGCGTGCCGGAGCCGCGGCTGATCACGGTCCAGGTGTGGGACAAGAGCATGGTGCGGGCGGTGGAGAAGGCCATCCGCGATGCCGGCCTCGGCCTCAATCCGTCGCCGGACGGACAGGTGGTGCGGGTTCCGATCCCGCCCCTCAGCGCCGAACGCCGCGCCGAGCTGACCAAGGTGGCCGGCAAGTACGGCGAGCAGGCCCGGGTCTCGGTCCGCAACGTCCGCCGCGACGGGATGGAGCATCTGAAGCGCATGGAGAAGGATGGCATCATCAGTCAGGATCAGCACCGCCAGCATTCGACCGAGGTGCAGACTCTGACCGACGACCACATCAAGCGCATCGACGAGGCTCTGGCGGCCAAGGAAAAAGAAATCATGCAGGTGTAGGACGGTGGATGTGCAGCCATTTCCGGCCGACGTCCCGCCACCCCCGGTTCACGTGGCGGTCATCATGGACGGCAACGGTCGCTGGGCTCAGGCGCGGGGATTGCCCCGGGTCATGGGTCACAAGCGGGGGGCCGAGGCCGTGCGGACCGTGGTTCGGGCGGCGTCCGATCTTGGCATCCGCTATCTGACCCTGTTCGGGTTCTCCACCGAGAACTGGCGCCGGCCCCTGGGCGAGGTCAGCGACCTCATGGGTCTTCTGCGTCTCTATCTGCGCAACGAGGTGGCCGAACTCCACCGCAATGGAGTGCGGCTGCGCATCATCGGCGAACGCGGCCGCCTGGCGGACGACATCGTCGCCCTGATCCAGGACGCCGAGCGGCTCACCGATGCCAATCGCGTCCTGACCCTGACGGTGGCGCTGAGCTATGGCGGCCGGCAGGAAATCCTGCAGGCGGTGCGGCACCTGGCGGCGGAGGTGGCGGCCGGACGGCTCACGCCCGAAAACATCGACGAGGCGGCCCTTGGCGCCCGCCTGTTCACCGCCGACATGCCGGATCCGGACCTTCTGATCCGCACCAGCGGCGAAAAGCGCATCAGCAACTTCCTCCTGTGGCAGTCGGCCTACACCGAACTGGTGTTCACCGACACCCTGTGGCCGGACTTCTCGCGACAGGACCTTGAACAGGCGATCGGCGAATTCAGCCGACGCGAACGGCGCTATGGCGCGGTGACGAGCTAAGAGGCTGAAAATGTATCGGCAGCGTGACCATAAAAAGCCCTCTCCCCCCCCTTCAGGGGGGAGAGGGTTGGGTGAGGGGGTGCCGAAGCTCTCGATATGGTGCCGGTTGCCCCACCCCCTCACCCCGGCCCTCTCCCCCTCGAGGGGGAGAGGGAGTCCAGGTTC
>JAMOBE010000209.1:0-2177 GCA_039908285.1 Alphaproteobacteria bacterium | reverse complement strand
CATCACCCTGGCTCCGGATCTGGCCGAGGCTCACGGCAGGGCCGGCGTGGTCCTGGAGGCCCTCGGGCGCCAGGAAGAAGCCGAGGCGAGCCTGCGGCAGGCGGCGGCCCTCGACCCTGGGTACGGGGAGTGGCAAGGGCGCCTGGGAGCGCTCCTGCTGGATCGGGGGCGCGGAGACGAGGCGCTGGTCTGCTTCGATCGCGCCATCGCCCTGAAGATGGTCGATGCCGGACTCCTGATCAATCGCGGGACGCTGCTGGGAAACCGGGGCCGATACGACGAGGCGATGAACGACCTGCGGCGAGCCTGCGAACTCGCCCCCGACCTTCCCGAGGCGTATCTGGTCATGGGCAGGATGCATGATCGGCGGAATCGCTTCGCCGAGGCCGAGGCCTGCTTTCGCCGGGTGGTGGAGTTGCAACCCGAGCATGCCGAGGCGCACTTCAGCATCGCCAACGCTCTGTGGTTCCGGGGAGCGCATGCCGAGGCCGTCGCCGGTTTCCGGCGAGTGATCGCACTCGACCCTGGGTTTCTGCCGGCGCAGGTCAATCTGATTTTCAGTCTCGACACGGACCCCGCGCGTACCCTCGCCGATCACCTGGAGGAGCGTCGGGCCTTCCACCGCTTCCATATCGCTCGTGGCGTCGGCGCCGCTTACTCCTATGACAACGATCCCGATCCGGAGCGGCCGCTGCGCATCGGTTACGTGTCATCCGACTTCAGACGCCATTCCGCGGCTCGCGTGGTGGGGCCGGTGCTCTTCAACCACGATCGCGACCGCTTCATCGTCCACTGCTATTCGGGCGTGGCCGTCGAGGACGACATGACCGAACGGTTCCGGAGACATGCGTCGGTGTGGCGGCGCACGAAGACGCTGTCCGACCAGGCCCTGGCCGACATGGTCAGGGCCGACGGCATCGATATCCTGGTGGACCTGTCCGGCTATACGTCGTCCTGCCGGCTGCTGGTGTTCGCGCGCAAACCGGCGCCGGTGCAGGTGACCGCCTGGGGCTGCGCCCATGGCACCGGTCTGTCCACGGTGGATGCCCTTTTCGCCGATCCAGTTTACATTCCGCCCGGGGACCGGCAATTCTTCGCCGAGTCCGTCATCGACCTGCCGTCCTTCATGCCCTATCAGGCCTCGGAGCAAGCGCCGGCGGTGGCTCCGCTTCCGGCACTGACGGCGGGACACGTCACCTTTGGTTGCCTCAACAATATCATAAAAATAACCTCGCAAGCCATTGCCATCTGGGCGAAAATCATGAACGCAGTGCCGGGAGCGCGGTTCCGGGTCAAGGACTCGATGCTTGACGACCCGAACCAACGCCGTCGTATCATGGCCCTCTTCGCCGACAACGGGGTGGACGCGGGCCGGCTTGATCTGCTGGGACAGACCAATCACGTAGACCACCTGGCCGCCTATGGCGCGGTGGATATCGCCCTCGATCCCTTTCCCCAGAATGGCGGCGTGTCCACCCTGGAGGCGTTGTGGATGGGGGTGCCGGTGGTGGTTCTGGCCGGTACGACACCGGCCGGTCGGAACGGTATCGCCATCAATACCGGGATCGGGCTCGACCGCTTCGTCGCCGCAACGCCGGAGGCCTATCAGGACATCGCCATCGCCGCGGCCGGCGATCTCGCCGGCCTCGCCGACCTGCGGGGGGCACTGCGTCGGCGCGTCGCCACCTCGCCGTTCGGGGACCATGCGCGCTATATCCGCGCCGTCGAGGACGCCTATCGCACCCTGTGGCGCCGCTGGTGCGCCGGCCGTGGTCGCTGACCATGGCGGACCTCACCCACATGTTGACCCAGGCGGTGAATCTGCACCAGGCTGGTCGTCTGGAGGAGGCGGCGGCGGTCTACCAGCAGATTCTTAAGATCGAGCCGGGGCAGTCCGACGCCCTGCACCTCCTCGGCCTGACCCACTACCAGTCGGGGCGGGCGGAGGAGGGAGCGCACTGGATCGTCCGGGCCATCGCCGAAAATCCGGGGATGGTGGAGGCCCTCGCCAACCTTGGGATCGTGCTGGCGGATCTCGGGCGTCGCGATGAGTCCGTGGCGAGTCTGCGACGGGCGCTGGCCCTCGATCCCCGGCACGTCGGGGCCCGCATGGCGTTGGGCAACGCCCTGATGCTCCTGGAGCGCTTCGATGAGGCGCTTGACGGCTATCGTCACGC
>JAMOBE010000072.1:0-18350 GCA_039908285.1 Alphaproteobacteria bacterium | reverse complement strand
TTGCCCGCTACGCCATGTCATCGACGACCCTCGCCTGTTGCGATCGGCCTTCTATGAACCATAAAAATTGCGTCATGGGAATCCCTGGCGATTCGGCTCGGTCTGAAAATGCTCTAACGTTTCCATTCCTGGCTTGACCGCTATTGCCGACCCAACAAGTTGGTGGCGCTCTTGATACAAATGTCACCCATCAGAGCTGTTTGCAGAGGCGTATTACGGATTCTGAAACGACTCCACCACGCCAAGCTCCAATAGCTTGGCGAGCGGCGCCCCGAGGAGCGCCGTGAGGCGGCGCGGCAGGATGGCGTCGGCCGTCACCCGGTGGCCGTCCTCGATGACCTCCTGTCCGCGCTGGGCCAGCCAGGCGCTGGCCCAGGCCACGGCTCCGGCCTCGCCGACCTCGCACAGGCCCAGAAGCAGCAAAGCGTCGAGGGCCGGAATGATGACGCCGGATCCCGCCACCGGCGAGGCCAGCACCACCTTGGGAAGGGCAAGAGGCATGCCATCGATCATCGCCCGGTTGAAGCCGGACGGCATGCGAATCGGCAGGGAGGGAGAGGGGGGCACCCCCGCCGTCTCCGCCGTCGGCGGGTGCGCGAAGGGAAACACCTGTCCGCCGGCCATCAGCAGGCGCGCCGCCTCGAGTCGCACGTCGGGGGGCGCCCGGGTGCAGTCGCCGAGACGCATGGCTCGGCCGGCCAGGGCGGTCAGCATGCCATGGAGGGGGTCGTTGGCGTAGCTCAGGCGAATGTCGCCGAAATCCACGGCGCGATCGAGTGCGGCCTCGGGCTCAAGCGTCCCGAGGATCAGGTCCTCGTGCAGGACCTGCCATTCGGCCTCGCTGGTGACGGCCGTCGCGTCCTTGACGAAGACGTCGCGGCGAAAGGTCTCGTTGCGGATGAAGTCCCGCTTTTCCTCCAGTTCCCTGCGGGTCCGGACGGCGCGGAATTCGTCATGCAGGGCCTGCGGCACCGACAGTTCCAATATGTTGTGGAAGAACGAGGCTGAGCCGGCAAAGGACAGACCCCGGGCCTCCATCTCCGACTCGATCTCGCCAAAGGTATAGGCGGTCAGCACGTCATTGAAGAACTCGTGGGCGACATAGCGAAGATCCTGCCGCCTGAGTTCGTCCACCCATTCGGCGGCCAGGGCGCTGTCGCGGAAGAATTTGACATTGGCCGACTTCTGGCGTTCGAGCCAGTCCAGGGCCGCGCGGACGCGGGCGATGGTACCGCCCGTCACGTCGGCGGTCTCGGCCAGCATGCGGCGGCGCATCTGCAACAGCGGCGCCCAGCCCGGCAGGGCATCGTACCCCACCAGCAGCATGCCTCCAGGTTTCAGCCGGCCACAGACGAAATCCAGCAGCCGGCCGCACCGCTCCGCCGGCAGCCACGACAGGACGCCGTGAATGATGGCGAAATCGAGAGGGGGGATCTCGCCCACCGTCATGTGGTCGAAATCACGCTCGAGAAAGCGGGCATTGGTCAGACCGGCGTTACGGGCCATGGCCCGGGCGCGGGCAATATGCTCGGCATTGAAGTCGACGCCGAGAAAGATGCCGTCAGGGCGCGCCGCGGCTAGAACGCAAGCCGTCAGCCCGTCGCCGCAGCCGAAGTCACACCACGTGAACCCCTGGTCGAGTCGGGTGGGCCGCACCCCGTTCAGGGCGCAGACGGCACGAAGATAGGCCGGCGTGTGATCCGCCCGAAACTCACTGATGAATGGCGTGTCGGTGACGTAGCCCATCTAGGTACCGGAGAACGGACGCCGGTCTTCGACCCGGTCAGCCGAGTCGACCGTCGCCCCTCCCCGTCCCCTGGCGTCAGAGGGACGCCTCGACCCACTCGTACAGCTTGGTCCGCGGCAGGGCGCCGACCTTCGTGGCCGCCACCTGCCCGCCCTTGAAGATCATCAGGGTCGGAATGCCACGGACACCATACTTGGCGGGCGTGGACGGGTTTTCGTCGATATTGAGCTTGGCGACCGTGATCTTGCCGCTCATGTCGGTGTCCAACTGCTCAAGGACCGGGGCGATCTGCCGGCACGGGCCGCACCAGGCCGCCCAGAAATCCACCAGAACGGCGCCGTCCGCCTTGATGACGTCGGCTTCGAAGGAGTCGTCGGTAACCTGCTTCATCATATCCTCGTGCACTACACCACCGCTTCGCGCGGACGACCGATCCGAAACCGGACCCTGTGAACTCTATGGGTGTCAGCCGATTTCGTCAAGACGGCTGCCGCAGATCTCCGGGGCAATCGGGTGAAATTGGCGCGTGACAAGGCGGCGAAATTTCGAATCCACGGTGCCCCTCGAAACGAGGGCGACGCTCCTACCAGAAAATGAGGTGTTGAGGACCCACACCCGCAAGCAATTACCCCCCCTGCGGACCGCCTTGGTGACCCACAGGCCAAGCATGCCGCCAACACCGATCTTGAACTGCAAGCCCTCGCGGCGTAGCATGCCAGCCAGTGCGGCATGCCAAGCAATTCCCCTTCCGTCTGCGCATTTACATCGGACTGGAGAACGCCCTGATCGTGAGCACGCCATGACCGTCGACGACTTCGGCGACCTCCTTGCCACCTCCCCGGCCATGCCTGACATCGCCAATCCTTGGCGTGACAGGCGTCCGGATCTCGACGTCGGCGCCTGCCTGACCACGCCTGGCACTGTCACCCCTTTGACGGACATCCCAACGCGCGAGCCCATGCTTTCTACGCGGAGCGGCTCGGTGAGACGCTCCGCTCCCTGTTGTGATCACGCGGCCATCGAGGGCATCGGCCCCGGACAGGAATTTGGAGAATGGGTAACGCAAGTGATTCTCCAACTCATATCGACATCGATCCCAGTTCCAGATGCAATCTTCGTTGCACCTTCTGTCATCGGCTGTCGATTCGGCCCAATGGCGACTTCGCGGTCTGTCACCTGCCATGTCGGCACGACCCGGAAGATCGCGCGATAGCGGCGGTGGTGATCAGGGAGGTTTCGGCATGGAGACACATAGGGACGACCCGGCCCCCGAACCGCTGCCAGAACTGGCGGATTTTCAGGATGCCCGCAAGGTCTTCCACCACATCGACCGCATCCATGAGCTGTGGAGCGCCGGCGATACCCGGCCGGTGCACATGACGATCGGGCTCACCAATTACTGCAACCATAGATGTTCGTGGTGCTACATCAACTGGTCGCAGGCGGGGTCGGCCAGCGAGAGATCCGGGGCCGGCGACCGCCGCCGCCGCGCCGTCAACGCCTCTCCCCGCCTGATCGAGGCGGTGGCGGAGGCTCGGGCGCTCGGGTTGAAGGCCGTCACCATCGTCGGTGACGGCGAGCCCACACTTCACCCCGATTTCGCTGGGATCGTCGCCCGGCTGGCGGGCGTGGGCCTCGACGTCGGCCTTTTCAGCAATTTCGCCATGACCGACCCGTCGGCCATCGAGGCGATGGCCCGACACTGTTTCTTCGTCCGCGCCAGCATCGACGCCGCCACCGCCGACATGCACCTGCGCACCCACGGTACGGACGACTTCGAGACGGTGGTGGACAACGTGCGGAGGCTGGTGGCCCGGCGAGGGACGGCCCGCCGTCCGGTGATCGGCGTGCAGTTCGTCACCAACCAGTGGACCTACCGGCAATTGCCCGACGCCGCCCGCCTGTATCGGGAACTCGGGGTTGACTACATGAGCATCAAGCCGGCCTACAAGAACGTCCTCAATCCGGCCCATCCCGACAACGAAATCGACAACAGGGTGGTTTTCGACCTGATGCGCGAGGCCGAGCGTCTTGCCACGCCGCGCTTCAAGGTCTACGCCAAGTATCCACAGTTTCGTGAGGTTGTCGAGTACAAGACGAATGATGCCCGCCATTACGCCAGGTGTCTGGCGACGCCCCTTTCTCCCTATCTGGACGAGGACGGTAATGTCGAGATGTGCGGCAACCTGAAGGGTCGCGGCTTCACCATGGGCAACGTCCATGAGGCGTCGTTCGAAGAGGTGTGGAGATCGGCGCGCCGTCACGACTGCCTGGCCCGGATCAACCTTTTCCAGTGTCCGTCCGGCTGCCGGCTTGATCCGGTGAACAAGGCGTTGTGGAGTTCTTTTCACCCGGACGAGGAGCGGACTCATCCGAATTTCGTGTAGATATTGGTTGCGACCAAATGGGGCGCAATGGAGAGCGAAAATGAAAAAAGGTATTGCTGCTGTTGACTTCAGTTGTCCTGTTTGCTGCGGTCGTGACTTTGAGTTTCTGACAAATTTTGTCAATTACGTATCGCAGGAGCGGCGGTACGCCGTTCATGATGAAGACTACCTTTCGATGTGCACGGACTGTGGAGCGATCCTTCGCCTGCCCCGTGAGATCATGAAGCCGGACGCCGTCGGCCGCTATGGCGACGACTACTACGATCAATGCGGTGAGAATCTGGAAAAGGTGCTCAAGGACCACGTCTTCGATGGGCAGGTTCCCCATTACGATCTTCTGCGGCGGGTGCTGCTGCGGCTGACGACACCGGAACGGCATCGCCGCTGGCTCGACATCGGCTCGGCCGGTTGTCCCACCGCGTTCGACGATTTCGAGTTCACGACGATGGAGCCGAGCGCCGCCGCCGTCGCCTTCGGTCGCAGGCACTTCCGGGCTGACCGGATTCACTGCGGCGTCATCGATACCATCGAGGAGAGGAATGCCTTCGACGGAGTGGTGTTCCTGAACAGCCTCTACTGCACGCCAACCCCGGACGTAAGCATCGCCAAGGCGGCCCAGGCGCTGAAGGACGATGGTCTTCTGGTCATAGCCATCGGCAACTACTTCGTCGGCAGCGTCGCCTATACCGATGATGGGGTCGATGCACAACTCGAGGACGTCTGGCGTGGCGTGACCATGTGGGTCTACTACAATCCCTCCAACATCAAGGTGCTGTGCGCCCGGTTCGGCTTCACGCTGGTGACGCATTTCGTCGAGGACAGCCCATTCTTCAAGCATCACACCCTGCAGTTCTGGGTGTTCCGAAAGACGCCGACGCCCCCACTGGTCCATGTCGGCCAGGGAGCCCTGATGGTGCGGATGATGATCGATAAGCTTCTACACTCGTTCAGGAACATCACCGCCGAGGGTCTGGCTGCCATCGACCGTTCGGATCATGCCGTGGTGGGCTGGCGTGAACTGATGGCGGATATGTGGGAGGCCCGTCCGCTGACGGAGGTGGCGTGCATGGTCGATGCGCGCCACCCCGAGGCGGCGGCGCCCTATCGCCTCGGGCCCCTCAGGATGAGCACCATGCTGGCCCTGGCCGACGCCATCCGCGAGGGCCGGATCACCACGGTGGTCGTCGCCGCCCTTGGCCGGCGCCGTGCCGTATTGTCCATGATCGTCTTTTTTCTGAAGGAGCTTGGCGTCGTTCCGGGGACCTACGGCATCCTGGTTCCCAATCGACGCTCGGCCGAGGGGCGCCTGTTCGGAGAGTTCCAGGGCCGGCGCACCATGATCCGTGGATTGGCGTTTCGGCCGCCCGAACCGGGAGAGGTGCCCGAGTGACCTATCACATCTGGGTGGTTATGGCCTTGGAAAGGTTATCGAAGACTCCCAGCACGTGGCGCGCTACCAGAACGTCTCCCTCCTCAACAAGCCAATAGACTTCAACCGCAGTATGCTTGAGTATTTCCCGAGCATGATTGCTGAACACGCTGTTGATCAGCTGCTTATTAAAAATGACATCAAGGCCATGTGCCGGGAGGCAATATACGACCGCATCGAATTGCGCCAGTTCCAGTGATACGGAAACCGGGCGGGACACGCCAATATCGGTCAGATACTGGCGATCTTCCGCCGATATCACCCCGCAGAGGGCAAGGTCGTCAACCGTATCGATCGCCGCCTTGATAAACGCCGAGAACGGCTTGACGGAACCGCTGATCATGATCGCGACACGCTGGTGTCGAGCGATCTTGTTTACATTGTGATGGGCGGGATGAAATGGGCGAACCGTCGTGGGATGGGCGGGCCTCGTCTCGAAAAGGTATGGTCCAATCACGAGAACTTCCATCTCGGAACGCAGGAACATTTCGATTGCTTGGCGGGCCGTTTGTACAAGCGGCTCCCCCCGCCCGTTGAAAGAGGTATTGAGGAGGACACCGATGCCGGTCAGGGCCTTGAACTCGCTTAGAAGCCCGTGGAACAGCGGGTTGGTCTCCTTCGTCACCGTCTGCACGCGGGCCGTGTGATCGATGTGCGCCACCGATGCCAAGGCGTCGCGCCACTTTTCGTGCAACAAGGAAGTGACCGTCATGAATGGCAGCTCTTGATCGGCATCGAAAAAGCAACTACAATCATCGGCCAGGACCGATGGAGCGAACGGTCGCCATAGTTCCCGGTTCTTTACCTTGGCATTGACCTTGTCCTTGATGCCCGCCACCCGCGGATCGGCAAGGATGGACCGGTTGCCGAGCGCCCGCGGGCCTACCTCGGAGCGCCCCTGCACCCAGCCGACGATCCGGCCCTCGGCAAGCCGGGCCGCCGTCGCGACGGCGATGTCGTCATGCTTTGACCACGCGAGACCGTACTCGGCGGCGACGCTCTCGACGTTTTCCAGATCGACGGATTGTCCCAGGTATGCGTCGGTCAGCACCCAGTGCTGACCATTTTTGCGGTCATTGCCGCAAACGACATGGTGGACATGCAATGCTCCGCCAAGAGCAAGACCACTGTCGCTGGCCTGCGGATAGACGATGACCCGGTCGAATAGTCGCTCCCTGATGATCAGGCCATTGGCCACGCTGTTGAGTCCAACTCCTCCGGTAATAAGTAGATTGCGCGCTCCAGTCACGGTTCGTGCCGTGCGAGCCAACCGCAACATAATCTGCTCACAGATCAATTGAACACTGGCGGCGACATCCTTGTGGTATTGCGTAAGTTCTGCTCCTGCTGTTCGACCAGGTCCGAACAGCATGTTCAACGCAGTTCCAGGAAGAACAGGAAACTTGTATTCGAAAGTGCCGTCCTCGGCGAGCTGAATATATTTTTCAACCAATCTATCGCGGTACTTCGGACGCCCATAGGCGGCCAGCGCCATGGTCTTGCCTTCCTCACCCAGCCCCCACCCTAGCCAGGTAGTTGCCGCCAGATAGAAGTGCCCGAGTGAATGCGGTGTAGGGATTGACTTCAGGACGTTGATCTGAGCGTCTCGGCCGTGGGCGATAACAGTGGTCTCTGCCTCGCCCCCTCCATCCACGCTGAGAATGGCCGCCTCGGCAAAAGGTGAGGGATAGAATACTGCCGCGCAATGACACATGTGATGGCGGATGTCGACGATCCTGCTCTCGGGAAACCCCGCCACGAGCACGGCTTCGTGCCAGACTCGAAGATGATAGTCCATGAGTCTGGTTTCATCGTCCGGGTTCTCGGAATTCGGCCAGAAGAACTGACGCAAATTCTCCTTATGCGGTTCAATATACGCGGCGTCTATGCAATTCGTAACGAAATCAATATCATCAGCTTTATAACCATACTCGGCGAGACTGTCATGAATGAAGTTTGGATCGAAGGTTCGACCATGCTTGACGCGGTTGAAACGCTCATATTCGTAAACGAAACACGGCCGCCCGTCTTTGATCAACGCGATACAGCAATCATGATCGACCAGCTTTGTTCCAAGAATAAGTGACATAATGCACCATTTATCCCTTTCCCCGTTCAAAGTGCGACGATCAATCTGAAACGTCAAGCCCAACTTCGAAGGTTTGCCCTCCGGTGCGCAGGAAAAATGGCGGAAATGCTCGGGTTAGTCCTGACGCCGGCGAAATGTGGTGCTAAATCGTGGCTGGTGGAACCCGATCAGTCCGGCGTATTGGCATGACTGAATGGATTTTTGTGTGGTGTCATATGGGATTCGCGGGGTCCTGACCAGCCTCCTTTCCGATCGCCGGTTCGGGTTCGATGTCGAGCGGGCGATCTACATGACGGTCCTGCACCGGCTGATGATCTCGGGTTCCGACCAGCATGCCAGCGACTGGAGTGAGCATACGGATAGCGGCTTTCTCTCCTTCAACCGATTGCCCCCTGAGGAGCGCCCGCAACACTCTTGACGGCGGGGTTCGAACAATGTCAACAGCAGTCCGCCGGCGCGCGAGACGCGAGGCCGGCAAGGCTCCGGGGGGAGCCGACCTTGTTGACAAGGCTCCAGGAGGAGCCAACTTATTTGAAAGGTATGCAGTCGATGGCGGATCCGCCCGACCTGGAAGCTCTTGCGCGTCGCTATCTCGATCTGTGGCAGGATCAGGTGGCCGCCATGTCGGGAGACCCCGTCATGGCGGAAGCGGTCGGCAGTATTCTCTCGTTGATTGGAAACAGTGTCTCGGCGGTTCTACCAGCCGCCGGAAACAGAACGGGCTTGTTGTCGCATGGCCGGACGGATGAGTGTCGCACGACGCAACTTGACGGAAGTGGGCCCGCCGGGAACCGGGCCATCGGGGACCCCGCGCATGGGGCCGCGACCCCTGCCGCTGCACCTCGCGGCGCACGCCTGGACGGTGCTGAGTTCGCACGCCGCCTTGCCGCTCTTGAAAAAAGGGTCGCTTCCCTGGAATCCGCAGGTCGCCGCCGCCGCCGCCGACTTCGCGCGCGCGCTCGACGGCGTCAACCCTGACGCCTTCGGAGCCGCCGTCACCCGGGAGACGTTCCGGCGGCTCGAGCAGTACCTGGATGGCCTTGGCGCCTATCGCCACCATCCCTATCAGCGACTGCTGCGGGATCCGCCGGTGATCTGGGACGAGGGGACCACCCGCCTCCTGGACTACGGCGGCGATCCCCATGGGCTGCCGTTGCTGGTGGTGCCCTCGCTGGTCAACCGGGCCTATGTCCTCGACCTCACCGAAGAGCGCAGTTTCCTGCGCTACATGGCGGCCCGGGGCTTTCGCACCTTTCTCGTGGACTGGCAGGCCCCGGGGGAGGAGGAGCGCGACTTCACCATGACCGACTACGTCATGGGACGGCTCGCGCGGGCGCTGGACGTGGTTCTCGCCCTGACCGGCCGGGCGCCGGTGGTCGCCGGCTACTGCATGGGAGGGATGCTGGCGCTGGGACTCACCACCCGCCGGCCGGACGACACCGCCGGCCTCGTGCTGCTGGCGACTCCGTGGGACTTCCACACCGACCGCGACGACCACCTTGGTCGACTCGAGACCATGGAGCCCTGGTTCGAGGCGCTGATGCGGTTCGCCGGCGAGCTGCCCGTGGACGTGCTGCAAACCCTTTTCGCCGCCCTCGATCCCACCCTCGCCGACCGCAAGTTCCGCTCCTTCGCCGCCCTCGACCCGCGCTCGCCCAAGGCCCGGGAGTTCGTGGCGCTGGAGGACTGGGTCAACGACGGCATCCCGCTTGCCGGACCGGTGGCCCGGGAGTGCCTGTTCGAGTGGTACGGACGGAACACGCCGGCGAATCGGCAATGGCCGATCGGCGGCGCCCCGGTCCTGCCCGAGTCGCACCGCGCTCCCGCCCTGGCGGTGGTGCCGAGTCGCGACCGCATCGTGCCGCCGGCCTCGGCCATGGCCCTGGCCGAGGCGATCCCCGGCGCCCGTCCGCATGTCGTGGCCGCGGGCCATATCGGCATGGTCACCGGCAGCGGCGCCGTGACCCTCGTCTATGGTCCGGTTGCCGAGTGGCTGGACCAACTGGGGCGGACATAGCGCGTTTGCCTTGAACCTGGATCATTCTTACGGTATGGCCTCTCCGTTACCGGCGGCAGGCCCGCTCACCGTTTCCACAGACGCAGAGTCCTAAGGAGGGACCACACAGATGACAGATATCGTGATTGCTGGTGCGGCGCGCACGCCGATCGGACGGTTCAATGGTGCTCTCTCCTCGCTGCCGCCGACGGCGCTGGCGGAGACCGCCGTGACGGAGGCGCTCAAGCGCGCCAAGACCGATCCGAAGGAAGTCAACGAGATGATCCAGGGCATGGTGCTGGCTGGCAACACCGGTGCCAACCCGGCCCGTCAGGTGGCCCTGCACTGCGGCCTGGCCCAGGAGAGCACCGCCTATCTCATCAACCAGCTCTGCGCCTCCGGCCTGCGGGCCGTGGCCGAGGGCTACAAGTCCATCAAGGCGGGCGACAGCGAGATCGTCGTCGCCGGCGGCATGGAAAGCATGAGCTGGGCTCCGCACATCATCAACCTGCGCGGCGGCGTCAAGATGGGCGACGCCAAGATGATGGACAGCATGATGCGCGACGCGCTGATCGATCCGTTTGGCAACTACCACATGGGCAACACCGCCGAGGAAGTGGCCAAGCGCTGGAAGCTTGACCGCAACGAGCTCGACACCTTCGCCTGCGCGTCGCAGAACAAGGCCGAGGCCGCCATCAAGGCCGGCAAGTTCAAGGACGAGATCGCCCCCGTCGTCATCAAGAGCAAGAAGGGCGACACCGTCGTCGACACCGACGAGCATCCGATTCTCGGCACCACCATGGAGAAGCTGGCCAAGCTGTCGCCGGCGTTCTCCAAGGACGGCCCGGTGACCGCCGGCAACTCGTCGGGCATCAACGACGGCGCCGCCTCGGTGGTGCTGATGAGCGGTGCCAACGCGGCGAAGCGCGGCGTTGCTCCGCTGGCCCGCATCGTGTCGTGGGCGACCATCGGCGTCGAGCCGGCCATCATGGGCACCGGCCCGATCCCGGCGAGCCGCCTCGCCCTGCAGCGGGCCGGCTGGAAGGTCGAGGACCTGGACCTGATCGAAGCCAACGAGGCCTTCGGGGCTCAGGCCTGCGCCGTCAACCGGGACATGGGCTGGGACATGAGCAAGGTGAACGTCAACGGCGGCGCCATCGCCCTTGGCCACCCGATCGGCGCCTCGGGCTGCCGCGTCCTCGTCACCCTGGTGCACGAGATGATCAAGCGCAACGCCAAGAAGGGTCTCGCCACCCTGTGCGTCGGCGGCGGCATGGGCATTGCCATGTGCGTCGAGCGCTGATCCACTCGCTACGGGTTGGCTCCTGAAAGCCTACTCCCTCTCCCCCCACTTCAGGGGGGAGAGGGCTCTCTCAAAGTGTTCGCTACTTTATCAATCGCTGAACATCCTTGAAGGCCGGGTGGTCCTTGCCGGCCAGCCACTCGAACAGGACCATCTCGATGTTGACCACGCTGACGCCCGAGCCGACCATGCGGCGAAAGGCCAGGTCCTCGCTCTCCGGCCGGCGGGCGGAGCAGGCATCGGCCACCACGAACACCTCGAAGCCGGCCTGCTTCAGGCCCAGGGCCGTCTGCAGCACGCACACATGGGCCTCGATTCCCGCCATCACCACCTGACGGCGGCCGAAGGAGCGCAGACGCTCCATCATCGCCGCGTCGGCGGCGCACGAGAACATGGTCTTCTCCATGAAGACGTCGGCGGGCGCCACCTCGCGCAGGTCCACCATGGTGGGACCGAGTCCCTTCACGTACTGCTCGGAGACGATCATCGGCAGGCCGAGGCGGACGGCGGCCACCAGCAGGGTCGCGCAGCCGTAGATGACCTTGCGCGGATCGTGCATCACCGGTGCCAGCCGTTCCTGGACATCGACCACGAGGAGACTGGACTGATCGGCCATCATCTGCATGGTGTCCCTCTTCGCGTCAGGGCCAGGGCCGGCGCGGCCCCGGAACCTCCCAAGGGTAGATCAGGCGAAGGAACGAGCCAAGACTTTCGGTGTCCCCCCCCCGCGTCGACGATTGACAGAACCTCCCGAGGTTCTATTATCCTCCGCAAAACCGGGGTCCATGGCGGACCACCGAGAAACCTGCGTTTCAGGCGCTCCCAAACCGAATGAACTTCCCAGACCTGGGGCTCGGCCCCGAGACACTCAAAGCCATCGAGGACGTGGGGTACACCACACCCACACCCATTCAGGCACAGGCGATTCCCGTCATTCTGATGGGGCGGGACGTGCTGGGCCTTGCCCAGACCGGAACCGGCAAGACCGCCGGCTTCACCCTGCCGATGATCGAGATCCTGGCCGCCGGCCGCGCCCGGGCGCGCATGCCCCGCTCACTGATCGTGACGCCGACCCGTGAGCTGGCCGCCCAGATCGCCGAGAACTTCAACCTCTATGGCAAGTATCACAAGCTGACCATGGCACTGCTGGTGGGGGGCGAGTCGTTCACCGACCAGGTGCGGCTTCTCGATCGCGGCGTCGACGTGCTGATCGCCACGCCGGGGCGGCTCCTCGACCTGTTCGAGCGGGGGCGTATCCTGTTGTCGGACGTGAAGATCCTGGTGATCGACGAGGCCGACCGCATGCTGGACATGGGGTTCATCCCCGATGTGGAGCGCATCGCCTCGCTATTGCCGAAGAGCAGGCAGACCCTGTTCTTCTCGGCCACCATGCCGCCCGAGGTGAAGCGCCTGGCCGACGTGTTCCTGACCGATCCCCGGGAGATCCGCGTCGCGGCGCCGGCGGCTCCGGCGGCGACGGTGACCCAGGGCATGGTGGTTGTGGACCACTCCGACAAGCGCGAGGCCCTGCGCTATCTGCTGCGCACCGAGCGGGTCAAGAACGCCTTCATCTTCTGCAATCGCAAGCGCGACATCGGCACGCTGCACCGGTCGCTGGTGCGGCACGGCTTCTCGGCGGTGATGCTCCATGGCGACATGCCGCAGTCGTTGCGCACCGAGACCCTGGAAAAGTTCAAGGCGGGCGAGTCGAGCCTGATGGTGTGCTCCGACGTGGCGGCACGCGGCCTCGACGTCACCGCCATGTCCCACGTGTTCAACTTCGACGTCCCCATTCACGCCGAGGACTATGTCCACCGGATCGGCCGCACGGGCCGGGCCGGGCTCGAGGGCCGGGCCTTCACCATCGCCATGCCGGAGGACGGTCGCCATGTCGCCGCCATCGAGAAATTGATCGGCAAGCCCATTCCCCGCGTGCCGACCGAGGGCATCGACCAGCACGAGCTTGAGTACGATGACCGACCGGGCGGTGGCCGCCCTCACGGCGGTCGCGGTGGCGAGCGGGAGCGCGGTGGCGAGCGGGGTCGGGATCGGGACCGCGGCAGAGGCCGGGGCCGCCGGAGCGAGGCCGGGGCGTCCGACGAGCCGAAGCGGGACGACACGAGGCGCCCCGAGGCCAGGCCCGTAGCCGCCAGGGCGGACGAGCCCAGGCGGGAAGAACCACGACGGGAAGAACCACGACGGGAAGAACCGCGGCGGGACGAGCCTCGCCGCGATGATCGGCGCGGCCGGCCCTCGCGGAGAAGCCTGCGGGACGATGGCACCGGAGTGGGGGCGATGACCCACGCCGACGACGTGCTGGCCTTCGGCGATCACACCCCCGACTTTTTCCTGATCGAGGCGGTGATCCGCCACGACGACAGCGACTCGGACCTCGAGAACGAGATGGAGACGGGTGTCGATGTCGAAACGGTGTCCAACGTCGAGGTGGTGACGGCCGACGAGGTCGAGGTCGAGGCTGAGGTCGAGGTCGAGGTCGAGGTCGAGGTCGAGGTCGAGGTCGAGGCTGAGGTCGAGGCTGAGGTCGAGACCCGGCCGGAGCCAGAACCGGAGCCCAACCCTGAGTCTTTCCCGACGACGGACGACCTGCCCGAGATCGAGCCTGAGACCGGGCCCGAACCCCAGGCGGGTGACGCCGTCGCGGCTGAGGCTGAGGCCGACGCCGTGGTGGTGAAAAAGCCCCGGGCGCGCCGCGTCAAGGATCCCTCGGCGCCACCGAAGCCCAGAAAGGCCAAGGCGGACGCCGCCGCCGATGGAGCCCCACCGAAACCCCGCAGCCGGCGGAAGAAGGCCGAGCCGGCCGTCGACGCGTCGCCTGTTGCGGACGTGGCGGCGGTGGAGCCCGAGGCCGCCGCTGAACAGGCCCCTTCGGAAGACGCCGGAGCGGCACCGCCGCCGGAGTCCCACGGGGACTGACGGATTCTTGAAGGCCTTTGCTCCGCCAGGATCGGCACGGAGGGAGGGATGCCCGTTCATCGCAGGTCTGTCACCAGGGCGCCCATGGGCGTGTTCGAGCGTTTTCTGACGCTGTGGGTGGCGTTGTGCATCGTGGCCGGGATTGCACTTGGGCGCGCGATGCCGGCTCCCTTCCAGGCCATCGGCCGTCTCGAGGTGGCGCAGGTGAACCTGCCGGTGGCGGGGCTCGTCTGGCTGATGATCATCCCCATGCTGCTGAAGATCGACTTCCGGGCCCTGCATGAGGTTGGGGAGCAGTGGCGCGGCATCGGGGTGACGCTGTTCATCAACTGGGCGGTCAAGCCGTTCTCGATGGCCTTCCTGGGCTGGCTTTTCGTCGCGACCATCTTCCGCCCCTACCTGCCGGAGGGCCAGATCGACAGCTATGTCGCCGGCCTGATCCTGCTGGCGGCGGCGCCGTGTACGGCGATGGTGTTCGTGTGGAGCACCCTTTGCGACGGCGAGCCCCACTTCACCCTGTCCCAGGTGGCCGTGAACGACGTCATCATGGTGTTCGCCTTCGCGCCCATCGTCGGCCTTCTGCTCGGCCTTTCGTCGATCACCGTGCCGTGGGAGACCCTGCTGCTGTCGGTCGTGCTCTATATCGTCGTGCCGGTGATGATCGCCCAGGGGTGGCGGTGGCGATCCTGATCCAGGTCTATTTCAATGCGGGATTGGCCTATCTGCTGAACCGCCACCTGCGGGTGCCGCACCGCGTCGCCGGCCCCTCGGCGCTGATCGGCGCCAGCAATTTCTTCGAACTGGCCGTCGCCGCCGCCATCAGCCTGTTCGGCTTCCAGTCGGGAGCGGCGCTCGCCACCGTCGTCGGCGTTCTGATCGAGGTGCCGGTGATGCTCTCGGTGGTGCGGATCGTCAACGACTCACGGGGGTGGTACGAGACCCGTCCCGGAACCGCCGCGGCCTCCAGGTAACCAACCCTCACGCGCCGTGGCGCGTCATGCTGGCCTTGTAGCGCGCCACGTCGATGAAGCTGGAGAAGACAAGCTCCACCTCGCCGGTGACGGGGTGGGTTCGCGAGAATCCGGACTTCAACAGGTCGGGACGGCCAGGAAGAAAGCCACCCGGTGGTTCCCCAGGACCAAGCTTGGCGTATTCAATGAATTTCCCGGTGACTCCGCCCTGTGTCATCTCCACGCCATAGGCCTCGGCGAACGCGCGCATGATGTCAATGAGCCCATCATCCGGACGGAAGGTGACTTCATCCGGATAGATACGCCAGATATGCATGACACGAAAAACCGCCCCGTAGCGCGATCCATCGACGAAAAGAAGAAACGACTGCTTCTGCTCCTTGTACCATCGGGCGAAGATGGACACCATATCCGGCTCCGGCTTGTCTCCCGCCGGCCCGTATTGCGTCTCGAAATGGGGGCGGCGCACGGTCTGACGGGCAAGCTTCTGTTCTCTCTTGGCGGATTTTCCCCAGACAATATTAAGAAGCGGCGCATTAAACTCCAGGTCGTACTGGTCCGACGTCAGCAGGCACTTTTCGGACAGGCGACGGAGGGCCGCTTCCTCGTCGGTATCCGGCACCAACTTCTCGGCCTCGACGTCGAGCGCATCGGACAGCTTTTCGAGGGCTTCAGGGCTGTCATCATCCTCGGCCAAGCCAAGAGTCGCGCGCAGGTGAGCCAGCACCCTGTCCCGCAGGAACATTTCGTTCTCAAGCGAGGGGACCGCCGCCGGATTGGTCGGTCCGACGGTCAACGCGAGGGCGGCCCGGGACAACAGCCCGAGCCGAGCCATTTCGTCAAGATGGTCGAGTCCTGGAAGCATGATCTTCATATGGGCCTCACCTCGATCATATCAAATTCGTGCGGTTTCAGGTCAAGAATCTGGAACTCCGCGCCGAACGCCGCCCGGCGGCCGGCCGGCACGGCCACCAGCCGCCCCGCAACGCTGGCGCGGTCGATGATGTACAGAACGGGGCGCCAGGGCTTCCATGCCGGCTTCTTTGTCAGAGATGTAATTTCCACTTTCTGCTGCGGGGTGACCATGCCCTGTGACAGCCACTCACGTGCAAGCTGTTGGAACTTCTTGCGATACCCTCTTATCAAGGGACAGTGTTCATCCTCGGTGTCCACCGAGTGGTAGAGTTGCTCATAGATCATGCGGGGGCTCGACGTGTATCCCACCATGGCCGCCGGGGAATGCCCTGCCTCACGATGCGGGTCAAAGTACTCGCCGCACCAGACGAAATGCGAGTCTCCACGGTAGATTCTGGAGATATGGTGGGAGAGCCACGGATTGGTTGAATAGAGTACCGGTCCGGCCATGCCAGGGTCGTCCAGGGGTGAGTTTCGCGGGCTTTCTGGGGGATCGCACGCCGGGTGTCAAGCGTCATCCTACTCTTCCTTTGGCCCTACTCTCCTTTCGGCTTCACCGGCGGTTCTGGTTCCTCCTCGGGGTCGAAGATATGGAAGATATCGAACAGGTTGCGGAGGAATCCGGGGGCCAGGACGGCGAGGGGGTTGACGGTGATGTCGGGGTCGCCCATCGGGCCGCGCATGGAGTAGGTGGCGGCGAAGATGCCGCCGCCCTTGGCGCCGGTCAGGAGGTCGCCCAGCAGGGGGAGGTTGCCGATCAGGCTGTTGAGGAGATAGGCGGGGATGACGGTGCCCTCGATGTCGATCTGCTCGCTGCGCAATGCCACCCGGCCCTTGGCGGTCAGGCCCAGCGACGGCCCGTGGGCCTGGGCGTCGCGGACGTACAGGACGCCGTTGGCGTGGGTGAAGGGCAGTTCCAGGACGGTGAAGCGCAGCCCGTCGCCGGTCAGGCTCTCGACGATGCCGGTCAGCGCCGCCACGGTCAGAAGCCGCGCCAACAGGGGGGCCTTGACCACGCGATAGCTGGACACCTCTGCCTTGCCCTTGAGGGAGTCGTCGGCCTCGACGGTTCCATCCACCGTCAGCTTGCCCCCCACCATGTTGTCGAAGATACCGAACGCCCGCAGCACACCGCCGGCATCGTCGCAGGTCAGGGAGAACGTCCGCGCCCCGGCCCCGGTCTCCAGTTTGCCGGTCTCCAGTCTGCCGGTCTCCAGTTTGCCGGTCAGCGGCCGGCCGTCCACCAGCGTCGCCCCCAGGCTGCCGGTGCGCCACTGCCCCTCCACCCGTTCGAGCCGCGCCGTGGCGTTCTCCACATAGCCCTCCTGGCTGGTCCACAGCCGGTCGACGGCGAGGTCGATGGCGAGAGGCGGCGGCGGGGGCTCGCTGGCGGGCGGGGCGGAGTCTTCCCCGGCGCTCTCCCCCAGGGTATGGGCCAGGTCGAACACCGGGCCGTTGAGCGCGATGGCGAGCCCGCCGTCGCGCGGCTCCAGGGTGCCGTGGACGTTGCTGCGCCCAAGCTTGAAGCGTTCCAGGGTCACCCGTTGCAGCGTCGAAGCCTCGGTCAGCGCCACCCGCCCGGCCACCTCCAGGTCGTCGCCGGCGTGCGCGGTGAAGCGCGGCACGTCCAGCAGCCCCGCCTTGGTGAAGCGAACCAGCGCCCCCGCCTCGGCCGGCTTGTCGGCGGGCTTGGCCCAGTTCAGGCCGGGCAGTTTCATGGCCGCGGCCCGCAGGTCCGCCTCGACGGTCAGCACCCCCCGCCCCTCGTGGCCGATGGTGGCCAGCACGTCGGCCTTGACCGGTCCGGTCAGGAACGGCGGCACCAGCGGCGGAAAGTCGAGCTGAAACGCCGCCCGCTGCCGGTCGTCCAGCACGCCCTTGACGTGGTAGCGGCTGCGGAAGGGGGTGGTCGGCTCGAAGTTCTCGTGCCACTCCAGGGTCGTCGGCGCCCCCCCCAGCGCGGCGGTACCGCTGGCGTCCAGACCGTGGCGATCGACCCGCAGCCGCACGTTTCCGCCGGTCAGGCTGTGGCCGAAAGCCAGATCGGCCAGGCTCAGATCACGCAGGTCGGCATCGACGTTCACGGTGATGTCGTCGAGCTTGAGGTCCACCGCGAGAGGCATCTTCAGCAGCAGATGGACGCCGGCCTGGCCTCCCGCCGACGACGGTTTCAGTCCGAGCGCCGAGGGGTACCCCAGCGGCTCGCTGTCGACCAGCTTCAGGGCATCGTCCACCGACCCGATGATGTCGAGGTCGATGGACGCGAACTGGTCCTCCTTGTCGAGGCCGGTGATGATGACGCTGCCGCGAGTGATCTTGAGCCCATTGACTCCCCCGGCGCTGACGGCGATATCCAGCCGGTCGGGAGAGAAATCGACGGTGGCGTGGCCATTGCGGATCAGCGGCATGGGGCGGAGGTAGTCCACCGACACGCCATGCACCGTCAGCCGCCCGGTGAAGGCCTGCATGGCGAGGCTGCCCAGATCCGGTCCGCGCAGGGTGGTGGCGAACTTCGCCTGCGGCACGACGCCGTCGAACAGACTATCCAGCACCCAGGCCCGGGGCTTGGGCGCGACGAC
>JAMOBE010000071.1:0-18464 GCA_039908285.1 Alphaproteobacteria bacterium | reverse complement strand
CCGCGCAGCCGCGCCGATACGAAGCAGGCCAAGATGATCGAGATGTTGAGCCGCCCCGGCGGCACCACCATCGCCGAACTGGCCGGCACCTTGGGCTGGGCTGAACACTCGGTGAGGGGCGCCATCGCCGCCGGCCTCAAGAAGAAGCTCGGGCTCAACGTGGTGTCCACCAAGACGACCGACGGCACGCGAACCTACTTCATTCCGAGCGCCGCATGACGAAGCTCAACGAGCCCCGACCGGGAAACCGGCGGGGCTTGCGGCCCCATGAGCACCCGGTGCACAAATTCACCCGCCATCGCCGGTCAACTCAGCCGCGAGAGTTCGCAGCGCATGAGCTGCAACCAGCGGCACCACTCCGTTTCCACAGAGTCGAAGCCGGTCCACCCGCCAGGCCAGCCCATCAGCAGTTCTACGAATCGATGGTTGAGCGTCAGGGTGCTGGGCGAGGAACCGGCGCCATCCGTCTTCGTCTCCTGGTCCTGGGGGAAACGGAAACTCCCAACCTGCTCGGACAGCGGCCTGCTGTTGCGTGCCAGGGTCTCCGGCCCGGCATGAATCGAGCGATGATCCCGCGCCGTCGGCGTCGCCCACTGGCGCGAGCGCCATTGCAGGCTGTGTGGACGGCGCTTGCCTGCAGACCACTTGGCACCCTCGCCGGCGCGGGGCGTCGGCCAGCGGCACGAGCAGGCGGCGGGGATCGGCCAAAGGGTCGGCTCCCGCGCGGTGTGCCAGCACGAACAGACGCTCGCGCTGATGGGGGGCGCCGACTTCCGCCGCCGTGAACAGGCCCGCCGCAACTCGGTAACCCAGCCCGACCAGGTCTTCGGCGATGCCGGCAAATCCGAGGCGGAGAAGGTGCGGGACGTTCTCGAACACAAGGAAGGGAGGCTTGCACTCGCCGATGATTCTGGCGATGTGGGGCCAGAGATGGCGAGGGTCGGAGGCGCCCCCGCGCCGTCCGGCGATGCTATAGGGCTGGCACGGGAATCCCGCAGAGAGGCAATCCACCACGCCACGCCAGCCTCGGCCGTCGAAGGTGGCAACATCATCCCAGACAGGCGCCGGATCCAGGACCTGGTCTTCCATCCGCGCCACGAGAACGGCCGCGGCGAAAGCGTCCCGCTCGACATGACATACGGGGCGATATCCGGGGACGGCCAAGCGCAGCCCGAGGTCGAGCCCTCCGGCCCCGGCGCAGAGGGAGAGGCCGAGGACGGCATTTCCGTTGCCGCCCGGAGCGCGTCCGGCGGAAGATACAGCCACATTCACGGGACCTCCAGAAGATACTCGACGGCATGGGCACGCCAGTCGGTTAAGCACAATTCCTCCCGCGTACAAGCCATGAAGGCTGCGGGAGACGATCAAGTGAAATTCATGTATTGGTGCTTGTTATTGACTTGGCTGCGGCGAGCAGCAGCGCGTTACTGGTGTCATCAGGGGCGGAACGCCGCCCCGCAGAACCCAGGGACAAAGGCCATGACGACCATTCTTCGAAACACGATCGCCCCCCAGACCACCACCTGGATGGTCGACATGCTCCGCCGGCCCGAGGGCGCCACCCTCACCGAGTTGGCGCAAGCCCTGGGATGGACCGAGAGCCTGGTCCAGGCCACGATCGTCACCACCCTGAGGAGGGCGCTGGGGCTGCCGGTCGTGTCCGGCAAGGCCAGCCAGGTCAGCAAGCTGGTCTACCGCATCGATCGGTCTATCACTGAAGCAGAAGGCTGCTTCCGATAATGACGAGCGCCAGGACCATGTAGATGATCGCGGTCGCGGCCGTCAGGACGATGCCGCCCTTGACGACCGAAGCCAGGAAGCGAAGCAGGGGGTGACCCTGGGCCGGGGGCATGCCGGCGGCCGTGTACGACAGGAAAGTGCTTGTCATCTGATGTTCTCCAGGTTTCTATCGGTTGAGTTCGGCGAAGGTCCGGCCATCGCCGTCGAGCGTCGCCGCCCGGCCGGTCAGGGCCTGCCACCGCCCGACGATCACGTCGCAGTAGCGAGGATCGAGTTCCACCAGCGCTGCCGACCGGCCGGCGTTCTCGCAGGCGATCAGCGTGGTGCCGGAGCCGCCGAACGGGTCCAGCACCAGATCGTCCCGACGGCTGGAATTGCGCACCGCGCGTTCCACCAGTTCCACCGGCTTCATGGTCGGATGCAGGTCGTTGACGCGGGGGCGCTTGATCGTCCACACGTCGCCCTGGTCGCGGGCGCCGCACCAGTGGTGCTCGGCTCCTTCCCGCCAGCCATAGAGGATAGGCTCGTACTGGCGCTGGTAGTCGGAGCGCCCCAGGGTGAAGGTGTCCTTGGCCCAGATGATGAAGGTCGACCAGTGGCCGCCGGCCTCGGTGAATGCCTTGTTCAGGGTGTGCAACTCCGACGAGGACATGCACATGTAGACGGCACCGTCGGTGACGCTCAGGATGTTGACCGACGCGTCGAACAGGAAGCCGGCGAACCCCTTGCCGAGATCGTCGTTGGCGATCCGGCTGCGCTTCGTCCCGGCACCGCCGGCATAGTCGACGTTGTAGGGACTGTCGGTGAAACACATCGCTGCCCGCGCGCCGTCCAGCGCCTTCTCGACGTCCGCCAGGACCGTCGCATCCCCGCACAGGAGGCGATGGGAGCCCATGACCCAAAGATCGCCTGGACGCGTGACAGGCTCGACCGGGGGCGCGGGCGTAGCCTCCTCATCGCCGCCGTGAGCGGGCTCGTCCCCCTCGAGGCCGGCGAGTAGCCGTTCCAGGTCCTCCTCGCCGAACCCGGTCAAGCCGAGATCGACACCTTCGTCGTGAAGCCATTTCAATTCCGCGGCGAGGAGTTCCTCATCCCAGGACGACAGTTCCCCCAACCGGTTGTCAGTCAGACGCAACGCCCGCACCTCGGCCTCCGACAGGTGCTCGATGCGGATGACCGGCACATCGGCAAGACCAAGTTGCCGCGCGGCGAGCAACCGACCATGGCCAGCGATCAGTACGCCATCGGCATCGACCAGACAGGGGGTGACGAAACCAAACTGGGCGATCGAGGCCGCGATGCGGGCGATCTGGTCGACACTATGCTGACGGGCGTTGGTCGAGAACGGCAATAGCCGCTCGATCGGCCACCGCTCGATGGCCGATGCCTCGAAACGCAACATCGGGGATTATCCTCATGTTGAAGGACGTGTCACCGTTCCGGCTCGTCATCGCCGACCGATCTCGCCACGCCTTGCCATCCATACATGGGCGCATCAAGCCGAGCCGCCTGCCCAGCCTGGCCTGCCGCACCTTTGCCACCAAAGCCAAGGTATCGGCGGCGATATTTCTCGACCGAGGGGCGATGAATTCGAAGATCAACCCGCCTTCCGTTCCACCGCGACCTGCTCGAAGGTGCGGCCGTCGTTGAGGGTGACCGGCACGTCCGGGAACAGTTGTCGGAACCTCAGCGCCGCGATATCGACATATTCGGGCGCCAATTCAATGGCGTGGCACCGCCTGCCGCACTGCTGGGCAGCGACGATGCTGGTGCCCGAGCCGGAGAAGGGCTCGAAACACGCATCGCCCTCGTCCGAGTAGGACCGCATGATGAAGTCGGCCAAGGCCGTCGGGAAGATCGCCGGATGCTTGCATTCGAGGCCTCGTGCCTTGTGCGCCCTGATGCGCAACGTGGCGTCGGGGATGCGGAACTCCTGCGTCGGCCGCCCGACGTGGGTCCACGATCCGACGGAGCCGTCGGGCTTGCGCAGGGCGGTCGAATGGCCGTCGGGGCGCAGATGGGTATCCTGGCCGCCCCAGCGGCATTCGACGATCTTGTTCGGCCTACGTACCGCCCGGTTGAAGTGAAACAGGAATTCGAACGATGGTGCCAGCCGGCCGTTCCAGTCGCCGGGCAGTGCTTCAAGCTTGTCCCAGACGTACCACCCGAAAAACCGCCATCCCTGACGCCGCATCCACTGGCACCAGTCATTCCAGTAAAGGGTGACCTCGCTGCTCCGATGGATCAGCCCGAGGTTGACCAGCACTTGTCCATCATCCCGCATAATTTCCGGCAGGTGACGGAACACCCCGCTCATCAGGCCGTCCCAATCCTCGATCCCGCCCGTGGTGTAGGCCCTCTGGTTCGAGTACGGGGGCGACGTGAAGCAGAGCGCCGCTCGGCCGCCGTTCATCACCAGCGCGACCGCCGCCGCGTCGGCGCTGTCGCCGCAGAGAAGGCGATGGTCGCCGAGATACCACAGGTCCCCGAGGCGGGTGACGGGGTCACACGGCGGCTCGGGGGCATCGTCGGCATCGGGGCCGGTGTCCTCGGCGCCATCATCCGACCCGTCTCCATCATCGAGCGGCGCCAGCAGACGGTCCAACTCACCATCGTCGAAACCGAGCGACGGCAAGTCAAAGCCGACGGCGTTCAGCGCGTGCAACTCCTCGGACAGAAGTTCGTTATCCCAGGACGACAGTTCCCCCAACCGGTTGTCGGAGATGCGGAGCGCCCGGATTTCCTCGGACGACAGATGCTCCATGCGGATGACGGGGACGTGGGTGAGTTCCAGTTTCCGTGCCGCCAGCAGCCGGCCGTGCCCGGCGATGAGGAGACCATCGCCGTCGACGAGGCAGGGTGTGGTGAAGCCGTACCGAACAATTGCCTCAGCCAGCAAAGTGATCTGCCGTTCGGAATGCTGTCGGGCATTGGCGGCATAGGGGAGCAGCCGTTCCATAGGCCACCGCTCGACAGCCGAGGCTTCAAACCGCAACATCGGGAAATCCTTATTACAAGGAGCCGCACCGGCCCGCCACACCAAACCATCCGGGTTTTGCCTTGCCAAGCCCCGCCAAGCCTCACCGGCCGTGCCACGCCTTCATGCCGCCGCTGGCGGCATGGTCTCCTCGACCCCATCGAGTGCGGCAAAGACCGCAGCGAACTCGCCCAGGTCCTGGTAGCGCTTCCGCAAGGCCTGGAAATCGTTCCATGCCTGCCGCAGGACGATGGCCCGCCGCGCCGGATCGGACAACGCCACGGCGGTCGCCGTGTAGTAATGGTGGTCGTCCTGGCGGATATTGACGAATGCGATAGCCGTGCGGGGACCTTCGGGGGCCGCCGGATAATGGACGACGACCGAGCGGATGAGGCTGCGCGCCTGGACGAGGCGGTATTGGTGGGCGGCCTCGTCGTCGTCCCACTCGAACAACGGGTGCAGGGGCGAGGACGGCGCATTGGCGTCCGCGACCACCCTGTCCGCCGTCAGGTCGTCGCTGCTGGCCAGCCGCAGCTGCTCCAGCCGTTCGCCGACCATCTGCGCCGGAACATGCGCGCCTTTCTGCAGATGGACGCCGGGCCGCCACCCATATTCGACCGGGGCCATCACGCCGCCTCCGCCCTGATGCGCAGGATCTCTTCCGCGGTCGCGACATGGAACATGCCGAACTGGCCGTCCTTCTCCGGGCGCCACTCGCCGATGCCGACCCCGAAACCGGCAGTGTTGAACAGGTTGACGATCTGGGCGGTACTCAAAACATTGCGATTGAAGCGAACCGAGACGATCGCGTGCCATGGCCAGAACTGGCCCCGATAGCGGATGTCCGCCGTGCCCATGGCGATGCGGACCATGTCTTCGCGCAACTCCGGCGCATGGCCCAGGATGCGCACCAGATCGGTGCGCATCAGGGCGCCGCCGAAGGCGCCTCGTACCAGGGCCTGCTCGCCGACGACGTGGAACGCCTGGCGGGCCATGACCTTGGTGATCCCAGCGACCGAGGTGCAGGCCGTCACCGCCGCAGCCTTGAAAGCGACCGAGGGAAAGCCGTAGCCGCCGCCTTCGATGCGGTACAGACTCTGCTCGAAGTCCTGGTTGGGGTCCTTGGCCTCCCTGGCCGGTTTCGCCACTTTCAGTTGTTTATCGAGAAGTTCGCGCTTGGCCTTCTCTGACCAGGCGTGCGAGATCAGCGGCGTATCGCCGACCAGGGTGATCTCGATGATTTCCAGGTTGAGGGGAGGAAGTTCGATTGTCGTTTCCTTGCCTGTGGCCATGATGTGCCTCCATCGGAGCCCGGGTGGTTCGACCCGGCACGCAGGGTGGTCGCTTACGCGACACCGGGCGCCGATGAAGCGGCGATACGATGTCGCGTGCCAACGCCCCGAACCACTCGGGGCGGTTTACGAAAACGATGTTGCTGACGGCCGTGCCGCGGCTGAAGCAGGGAGCCTGGACGCTATCGGAAGTTCGGGCGGATCTCGGCCAGTTCGCTCAGTTGCCGCCTGACGTACTTTTCAAGCGCGGCCTGTAGTTTGACCGCATCGATACCCAGTTCCGCCGCCATCTCGGCGCACACGCGCCCAGAGAAGTTTTGCCAGGCATCGCGTTCCTGGCGGGCGAGCTTGAACACCAGGGCGACGGCCTTGCTCCTGTCGATCAGTTCGCCGCGAAGCCGCTGCAGGCGAAGATTGCCGATCTGTGCACGGACGACTTCATTGGCGGTCTTGGCTCGGAAAAACTGTTCCGGAGACGCCGGGGCGGTCGCAACGCTTGAATCATGGGGACCTCCCCGGGGCGCCGCGGTGGCTTGCAGAGCCGACGTCAGCGACGACGAAGGCGCGGAAGGGGGCTCTGCCGACCGCGGTGCCGGCCTGGGACGCTGCTTGGCCGGATCGGTCATCGCCGCCCGTCGGGCATCCGATCCGTGGGCGTCGATGGAGCCATCCGGGAACAGCACCAATCGCTCCGCGGTGCGGGCCTTCTGCACCGCGCCACGGGAGATGCCGGCATGGGCGGCGTATTGCCTTTCGGACAATCCTTGCATGAAAGCCACCACCGCCACCACCACAATAATGTCATCCAGGAACAATGCCCGGGCCAGATGTGTACCCGGCCGCGCCTAGCCGCACCCGGCCATACCGAACCAAGCCCCGCCATGCCGGCCTTGCCGTACCGTACCCAGCCTCGCCAAGCCATTGAGTATCGGTTGGGCAGGAATCTTGCGTTCTACCAGCGGTCACGGCAATAGACCGGGACGACGACATTATCAACTAACACGACATTGACATCCGACAACTTGATTATAACAGCGTCTCCAGAATAGGACGCGCACGTCGCCACGACCAAGTGGAGCAAGTCGCGACCACGAGGTGGCCTGAGCCCGGTGGATTCCGCCTGGACTCCAAAATCCAGCCCAATTCCAGACAGAAACGGCGTATTTCTGCGGTTTTTTGGCGATGTTCCTGGATTCCTGGCTGGACTCCGGCCTGGCCCCCGGAAGCCAGGGCCATCAGGGTCGAAAAATCCGCACGTTTCAAAGGGTTGTGCGGCTCCAGCCGGATTTGCCTGGACCCCGGAAATCCACCGGAAGCCACCTGAAAAGCGGCGAAAATCCGCCAATATTGGCCAGATGGCCGGGGGTGGATTCCGATCAGGTGGCTTCCCAAAAATTCAGCGTGTCGCTAGCAAAGTCCCGGGCAAAGGATGAGCGCATTGGTTGCGTTCAGGAAGGAACCGTGAAATCAATGGCTTAGCGTTTTTTGTTCAGTCGCATATGAGTGAATATAGCTCGCAATAGTTGGCATTGATGCGATTTTGGTTGTGTCGCTTTCGTGAGAGTTGCAGACCGAGGAGGCCAGTGAAAGCTTCAAATCGAACGCCGCAATCGCCTTCCTCGCCGCAGCCTGGACCGCCATGGCTTCGAGCAGGGCGGACTCGCACACCGTCCAGAAGTCCCGCCCCGCCTCTGCGAACCACCTCCGGGCGTCGCCCATGGCGATGCGCCGCTGGGCGGACAGCACCGGACGACCGCCATGCACGCGAGCACGCGGCATGGCGTCGGTGAGCGCCTGCTGAATAACGGCGCGCCACAGCGCGACTTCGCCTTGTCCGGCGATGGCGTTCATGATCGTGCTCCTGTCCGGGGAGAAGGAGGAGGTGGCTGCTTGCTGCCGCAACTGCCGCAGCTTATCGGCGGCGCAGCCCGTCGACGCCATAACCACTGGGGTAAAAATCCGTGCGGTGCAGTTCGTGTTGTTCAAAAAGATCAATCACTTCGCCCTCCGAGACGCCCCAGGTGCCAATCCCGCGAATGACGCCCTCGATGAAGGCTTCCGCAAGGGGCAGCAGCAGATCGAACCATTCGCCACGCACGCAGAACGGCTTGAAGTGGTCCTTGAAGGTACTCTCGATGCGTAGCGCGACCCGCTGGCCAGCGACCCACCAGAAGCGGTGAAGGCGCAACGGAATGAAATTCGACGACTGGTGGGAGGAGAAACGAACGTAGGGATCAACGGCGACGCCGACCTTGACTGGACCGTGTCCTTCTTCCGGCGTCACCAAATAGATGGTGTGAAACCCTTGCCTTTTGACGAAATCATCGAAGCCGATAGGACGTGCCATGGCAGAGCCTTTCTCAACGTCAGAAACGGTGACGCCCGCAGAAGTGTTCCCCGCGGGCGTCAAAATCCTAACCTGTCGCCATCTTACCCTCACCGGTCGGCTTTGTCCGTGCGAGAAGTGTTCGCGAACATTCTTCGCTCCATTTCGCTTGTCGGCATCGACCGACTGTTTTCGATGACGTAGCGTCGCGACCGCTTGCGCGGCAGCGGACGTCTGTTCAGCTTCCAGGCGATGAGGCACAGGCCGTAGAGCCAGTGTTCGTTCGCCGCCGTCCGGGCCATGCCGACCTTCCAGCAAATCGCCTTCCAGCGCTCCCCCGACGCACGCAGCCAGAGGACCTTGGCGTCGGTGGTATCCAACCAGGACAGCCACGCCAGGGTCTCGTCCATGCGGCTGATGGCCGCCGCCGAGGGTGGCGGGCGTCGGAGGCGGGGCGGCTCGTCGGGGCCGACACCGTCCTGGACGACCATCGGCCAGGTAGTGAAGAATCCCCGCACCCGTTCCTCGGGGAGACGCCTCAGAACATCGGCGGCCTCCACCAGCCGCTCCTCGACCTGGCTTGCTGTCCACTCACCCATGGCACGCCTCCCTGGTCTTGGGACGTGGACCGTAGAGTTTCTGCCCAAGCTGGTGCAGCATCTCGCGTTCCGGCCACGAGAGGCGCGGATCATCGACGGCGACGGCCAGGAGGCCCTGTTCCCGCCACCCGTCACGCTTCACGTCGTCGGCCGAGCGGCGCGTGCCGCCGTAGCCCTTGGGTAGGTGCCGACTGGTCAGCATGGCGACACCTCCTGCGCGACGAGGTGGTCGACGAGAGCGCCGATGATGGAGGCCGGTGCCCGCCCGTCACCGAGCCGGCCCATGCTGTGGGCCAGGGAAGCGGGCACGACGCCGTGCTGGAGCAGCAGCGAAAGGGCGATGCAGGCGTCGTTCAGGATGCCGTCCATGGACGAGCCGGACTTGACGTCACCGGCGAACACCTCACGGACGCGGCCCGTCGCCGGGTCGAAGCCGATGGTCACGGCGTAGTCGCGACCATCGTGAACGAGCGTCGCAGTGCGGCTCGGGCGGCGGTTGGGGAGACGGAGTCTCATCGGGCACCTCCCTGGCCATCGATGGCCCACAGCAGGATGGCGATGGCGTCAGCCTCGTTGTCGTCGGCCGGAGCGTGGCCGCCGGCGCGGACGGCGGCGATCACCGCCTGCTTGTCGGCGTTGCCCTTGCCGGCGATGAACCGCTTGATCGTGCCGACAGGAACGCCCTGATACGGGCAGCGCTGTTGCTCACACCACGCCGAGAGGTGAGCGAGAAAGCCACCGTAGATGTGTGCCGCATCGGTGCCGACGTGGCGGCGGACCTCCTCGAAGTAGACCGCGCCAAGGGTTGGGCTGGTCCGCAGCATCTCGTCCAGCCAGGAGCGGAAGCGCAGGAAGCGCATGCCGCCGCCCTCGTAGCGGCCGGACTTGAATGCCATCGTTCCGCTGACGATGGTGCGATCGGCGAGGTGCAGTGCCCAGCCGGTCGTGGTGCCGAGGTCGAGGGCAAGAATTGTCAGCGTGTCCGCCGCTGGCGCACGGACGATATCGGAAAGGGTCATTGAGACCTCCTCAAGGTTCGAGCGGTCGGGGCGAAAGCCTTGTCCGGCCAAGGACGGGGCTGGCGCCCGAACCCCAAAGGGGAATGCGGTGCGTGACCGCGGCTGACGGCCACCGGCCAAGCGGGGACCGAATAGTTCAATGGCTTCAGGGAAACTTCATGCCGCCCGCGCAGGGGCAAGCCTTTGAATCTCCTTATAAAATTTAGATAATTCAATAAATTCAATAATTCATGAGGGATGTTGGGGAGAGGGTGCCCGCGTATACGCCCGCGTAGGTACCCGGCGTGAAATATTGAATTATTGAATTATCTCGGCTGAATGGCGGATATCGGCCATTTTTCAGCGAGGACACGCCATGAACTTTCATCGGGACGTCATGAGTTTTCTTCATCGGCCGTCCCCGTCGGTGGCCACCAGAACCATGACGGGCTTGGTGACCGCGGTCCGGATCGCTGTGCCAATGAGGCCAGCCTCCACCAGGGAGGCGATCACTTCGTCACGCGCGCGTTTGTCGAGGAATTGGGATCGCCGGATCAGGTCGCTCTTGGTGATCCCGGTCGGCCCCGCCGCTCGGACGATCTCCATGACCCGCTTGTGGTTGCGTTCGGTATCGTTGTCGGCGATGTGGCGCTCCACCTCGGTCAAGGTGCGCTCGGCGCAGAACTTGATGAATTCGATCGCCCATTCGGCGTCCTCGCCGCGAATGACCGGGGCGACGGGGTCGGCGGAGACGGCGCGGACCAGGGCCACCTTGGCGGCGTTCTCGTGGATGCGGGCGATGATCGGGGTGACGGACGTACCACGGGTCTGGCGCAGCCGGACCGTCGCCTCGCGGGACAGCAGCCGGAAGGCGTGCCTGGCCTGGGTGTCCACGGGCACCGTCATGGGATCCACGCCGGTGGTCGGGGCACTGGTCATGCCGGACAGGTTGCCGGACGGCACTCGGCCGCCGCCGCTGGCGACCAGGCGCAAGGCGTCGAGCAGGGCCGGTGGGGATGTGCGGATGCCGGCTTCCTCATTCTCCTCGGGATAGTCCTCCGAGCAATGGACGATGATGAAACGGGCCAACGAACCGTCGACCACGTTGGCCGACTGCAGGGCGTTCCAGAAGTACAGCGGCGCCGTCGTGCCATAGACGCACAGACAGGGCTGGTTGATGTCGCGGCGCTCGTTCTTGCCGTCGCGGTTGGCGTATTCGGCGCCGAGGAAGATGCCGCCGGCCGAGGTGAACAGCTCGGTCATGTTGTCGAGGATTTCGGTCAGGTGACGCGGGCTGCGCTTGCGGTCGGCGGCGGCCTGGAGGAACATTCCGAACTCGTCGATCTGGAGCAGGAGGGCCGGCTGGCGGTGCAGCGCGGTCAGGAGCCCGGCTCCCGACGCCACCTTGTTGCCGCCGAGGTGGTGGCCGAGGCCGGCATCGACGAACAGCTCGTTGATCACCTCGCGGCTATGGTTCTTGCCCGAGCCGCTGTCGGCGATGGCGACGATGTAGAGGTTGCTGCGCAGGTTGGTCTCGGTGCGGTACTTGCGCCCCATCAGCGTCCCGAGCGCGCACAAGCTGGCCCCCAGGGACAGTTCCGGCTGGGGACGGCGGGCGGTGGCCAGCATGTATCCGACCATGTCGCCAAGAATGCCACCGGGAATGGGCAGATCGAGAAGCGGCGGAGACGGGGTGGTTTTGGCCGGCGCGGCGGTCAGGGTGGCCAGCAACCCGGCGGCGGGGTGGCTGTCGGTCTGGGGCAGGGTGCCGTCCAGCACCAGGGTGGGGTCCGGTCGCCAGCCGCGTTCCATGGCGAGGTGGTAGATCGTACCGGCGCCGATGCTGGTGGGTTTGAAGCTGGCCCAGGCCTTGGCGGTGGTGTCGGGGACGTTCTTGACCGCCTGCGCCGACCAGGCGAGGAAGAGATCTGCGCCGTCATCCTGGAGCGCCCCCTTCAGCGCCATGCCGATTCGGACCCAGCTATCGTAATCAAGGTCGGCATTGGGGATGAAGGCGAGCGCATGCCACACCGCCGCTCGGGTCCCGGCCAGGGCGTGGGCTGCCTGGTGGGGTCCGGCGGCGGCCGGGATGACGTTGGGAACCCCGTCCTGTGGCAGCAATGCCAGTGCCGCCTCCAGCCAGGCACGGGCCTGGTCCTCGGTGATCGCTGGCAACATGGACAGGTCCACCGACAACGGGGACTCCTCCGTCCACTGGTAGGGCTGGCCGGTGTCGGGATGGATGGCGAAGGCGACGAACTGGCGGCCGTGGCCGAGGACTTCGAGCGGCGCGCGGCGGAACGCCGCGAACGGCGTTTCCGCCCGATACACCAGCATGCGCTTCGGTGCCCTGCCGATGCGGACCAGCGGGGTGTCGCCGAGCATCCGGCGGGCGAGTTGCTCCGCCGCATGGGCTGCCTCCGGGTCGAGGACGTCGATGTCGATGCCGACCACCGTGCCACAGGCAAAGCCGATCGCCGCGTCGGGCCACCGCGCCCACACCTCGGCTTCGTGCTCGGTGGTCGGGCGGTCGCAGTGGCGGGTCCAGGCTGGATAGTCGCGCCATTCGCCCCGGTGGAAGCGCCCCGGTTTCTTGGTGCCCGGCCAGATGGGGATCACGGGGTAGCCGTTGTCCACCAGGCTGGCGCCATGTCGGGCCATGAAATCGGTGGCGGCCATCAGAATGGCACCGTGTCGGCGATTTTGACCAGACGCCCCTGGTCGCGGCCGGCGAGTCCCTGGAGCCGGTCGCAGTAGCCGGTGACGATCGCTTCGACGAAGGTCCGCCACTGCTCGAGAGACAGAGTGGCAAGGTCGGTCTTTCCCAGGCCGTCCAGGTATTCACCGCCCATGCGGCCGCCATGCACCAGGGCGGCGATCTCGTTCGGGGTTGGGTCGATCATGCGGTGGTCTCCCTGCTCGCGGCGGCCACCGCCGGCGTGAACTCATAGCCGGTGATCTCGGTGTAGCGGCCCTGTGGGCGAACGCGGATGCGGGCCGGACGGGTGAGATGGGCGACGAGAGAGAGCGCCGCCTCAATGTCGCGGGGCGCGGGAACGGTGGGAGCGCGGCGCTGCCACCACTGCACCGCTTTCTGGCGCGGATAGCCCGAGTGCTCGAGGCAGATCCATTCGCTGTGGCGCGCCAGGCCGCAGGCATAATCGACCCGCAGGCTCGGATGACCGCCTTCCTTGGCGTGCAGGAAGTAGGAGACGTCGGTCACCGTCAGCCACTGGTCCTGGACCTGGGAACTGAGCACGGCACTGGTGCTGGCGCTGACGGCCAGCTTGGGCTTGGGCGGCGGGAACTCATGGCCGCAATCGGGGCAGCGGCGGGTGGAGGCGTGCACGATCGACTGGCAGTCCGGGCAGGTCTTGACCGGGGCCACGCCGTCCTCGTCGCCCTTCTTGCGGCGGCCGTCCACGGTGTCGATGGGGCCGTGGCGCTCGGTGTTGCCGGCGAAGTCCAGCAGGAGGCAATTGTCCTTGCCGTTGGCCAGCCGGGTGCCGCGCCCGACCATCTGGACGTAGAGACCGACCGATTTGGTTGGACGCAGCATGGCGATCAGGTCGACACCGGGGGCGTTGAAGCCGGTGGTCAGCACGTTGGCGTTGGTCAGACAGCGGATCTCGCCCCGCTTGTAGGCGGCGATCAGGCGGTCGCGCTCCGGTGCCGGCGTATCGCCGAGGATCATGCCGCAGGAGATGCCGTGCGCCCGGATGGCATCGCGGACATGCTCGGCGTGACGCTGGCCGGCACAGAACACCAGCCACGACCCCCGGTCGGTCCCGTGCTCGACGATCTCCTCCACCGCCGCCAGTGTCACCGCCGAGACGTCCACGGCGTTTTCCAACTGGCCGGCGATGAACTCGCCCCCGCGGGTGCCGACCGCCGACACGTCGATCTGGGTCCTGGTCCGCTTCGGCACCACCTCGCTCAAGAAACCGGCCGCGATCATGTCGGCGATGTTGGCCTCGTAGGCGATGTCGGTGAACAGGGCGTCCTCGCCCTCGTGCAGGAGGCCGGAGTCCAGCCGGTAGGGGGTGGCGGTGAAGCCGATCACCTTCAGGTGCGGATTGATGCGCCCGAGCGTATCGAGAAAACGCCGGTACATCGTCCCACTGGTGCGGGGAATCAGATGGGCCTCGTCGATCAGCGCCAGGTCACAGCGCTGGATGTCATACGCCCGCTTGTGAATCGACTGGATGCCGGCGAACAATACCTGAGCATGCAGATCGCGTTTACCGAGGCCGGCCGAGTAGATGCCGGCGGGGGCGGCGGGCCACAGCGTCAGCATCTCGGCATGGTTCTGGGCGATCAGTTCCTTGACGTGGGTGACGATCAGGATGCGGGTATCCGGCCACTGAGCGATGGCCCCGGCGGTGAAGGCGGCCAGGCAGATGCTCTTGCCCGTCCCAGTCGGAAGCACCACCAGGGGATTGCCGGTGTCGTGTTCGAAATAGTTGTAGATCGCCGTGATGGCGGCTTGCTGGTACGGGCGAAGGGTCAGCATGGCGCGGCCCTCCCGTCCACCCAGGTGCTGCCGCCGGCCAGGCGATAGACGACGTGGTCGTCGCCGGCATCGGCGACCTCACCGGCCACCAGGTCGGGAATGAACAGGTGGCGATCGCAGCCCCGGCGCTGATCATTGCCGGTCAGGGCCCGGCCGTGACGGGCGCAATGCCAGCCGCCCGCGCGCTCCGCGCGCAAACCGTTTGAGACGGCGGCTTTGCCGCCGTGGATCGGGGTGGAATGCAGGCAGGTGCGGCAGGTCCGCTCGGCGACGGCGCCCTCATGGCACAGGGCGTGGTGCTCGCACAGGCGGCACTGCCACCAGGCCGGATCGGCGGACAGCCGCTCCGGCGGATGGGCGGCCTTGATGATGAAACCGGCCTTGGCCAGCAGCGCCTCACCCTCGGTCCGTTCGGCCGGCAGGCGTTCGACGTGGATCTCGTCAGTGTCCTTGTTGACCGCGAGGTACATGGCCCGCGTCATGCCGGTCAGATGGAGGTAGATCTGCATCTGCGCCCAATGACGCGGCTTCGATTCCCGCACCCCCTGGCGCTTCAGGTCGGCGAACGACTTCGCCGAATGGGTCTTGAACTCCAGCACATGCCAGGTTTTGGGCGCCTCCATGAGGCCGACGGCGACGGCATCCATCGACCCGCCGAAGTGCCCGTCGTGGGCGCTGACCCGCCACTGGCGCCCGGTGTCGGGATCGACATCCAGCACTGTGGCGCCGGTACGGCGCAGGTTGCGGACGAGGCGGTGCTCCTCCAGTTGACCCGTCTCGAACAGGCGCAGCATGCGACCAGAGAACGAGGCCCGCGTGGTCCAGTGGAAGTCGTACCACAGCGCCCGCCGGCACTCCTTGCCGATGAGGGATGCGCCGAGGTGAACGCGGAAGCCATCCTCGGCATCGGCCTCGTAGGCGGCATAGATGGCGGTCAAGGTCGGGGTGGGCCGGGCCGGCAGCGCGACCATCACACCGCCTCCCGGGCGTCAAGGCGCCGCCGCGCTTCCTCGGTCACCCGCCGCCAGCCGTCGTCATCGTAATCGGCGCGCAGGACCTCGATCAGGTTGTCCTTCAGTGCCTCCCGGCGCCGCGGCAGGGTCGCCATGTGGGCGGCGATGTCGGCCGATTGCCGCAATCTGTCGCGCAGGGCCGCCTTCCGCTGTTCATGCCAGCGGGGATCCGTGCGTCCCCGCCGGGCTTGGCGTTCCAGGTCGGCGGCGGCGATATCGGCCTTGATGGCGGCCATCTCGTCGCGGAGGGTGTCGAGCTTGGCCCGGCATTCCTCGCGGGAGGCCGGCAGCTCAGCCGGGGGATTGCCGGCGATGATACCGATCCCTACGATCACGTCGTCCATGGGTGTTGTCTCCAATGTCCCTGGGCGGGGATGCCGTCGCGCGTTCCGCGCGCTTGATCTGAAAGACGGCGGCACCGCCGTCGTCATCGCGTCGCCAAACATGAGTGGCGGCGGCATCCCGACCGGTTGTCGTCACACGTTTCTCCGCCACGGCGCGGCCGCCGTCGGCGCCGATGCGGGACGGGCCTGCGCCGGGGCCGAACGGGGCTGACCGGCCGGTTTGGCCGTGGTCGCCGGCGCGGCGGCCGGCGCATTGCCATCGCGGGGCATGTAGTGCATGGAGTTGAACTCGCCGTAGCCGTTCTTGGGCGGCTTCACTTTCACGTCGGCGATCATCGGGATCAGGTGCAGTTCCTCGCTGTCCTGCACCTGCATGCGGCCGGTAGCATGGCAGATGGCCGACAGGGTGCGGCTCGCGATCTCCACCGTCTGAATGTTGTTGTTGACGAGGTTCAGGCGGTCGAACAGCTTGCGCCCCGCATACTCGCCGTCGAGCACGTCGAGTTCCAACCACAATTGTTGGCCCATGCCGTCCCTGGTCACTCGCATCTCGCTGGCGACGATCTGCACCAGGTAGCGGCCGGGCGGCAGGACTTCGAAGGGCTTGCTGGGTTCGACGCCGGTGGCGTCGAAGGTGGCTCCGAAATTGGCCATGGTGGTGTTCTCCTGTCCTCAGTGTTTGGGCATGGCGGTGGCGAAGGCGTCCCACGACAGCGTCAGGCTGTCGGGCAGGCCGTAGCGGTTCTTGGCGAGGAAGGCTGGGCGTTCGGCGGTGAAGAGCACCCGCTCGCCCGATCCGAGCGCCCTGGTCACCTTCTTGTTGAAGCCGACGTCGCTCTTCACCGTGGAGATGCGGTAATTGGCGAACAGAACGACGTCGGAGTGCTCCTGCAACAAAGCTGCGGCGCGGGCGTGCAGCTTGATGACATAGCGGTCGTAGGGTTCGTGCTCCGGGCTGTCGAAGCGCTTGATCTCGGTATGGGCGATCTGGATGATCGTCATGCCCTTGTCATCGCGGAGCGCATTGAGCCCCTCGATATACTGGCGCCACAGGTCCAGGGCGGCGACGTAGCCCTTGCCGTAACCGGCCTCCTCGATCGACGACCACCCCTGATCCTTGCAGACCCGCGCCCACACCAGCGGTTCCAGCCAGTCGACGCTGTCGATGACGACGGTTTGGAACGGGTGGTCCTCGGTGTAGAGGGAGGCCAAGGCCTCCATCACCTCGTCGAAGGTGCGGGCGAGGGGAAAATGATCGGACGACAGCGTCCCCAGCCCATCCTCGGTCAGGATGAACACCGAGGCCGGCGCCCCGGCGGCGAAGGTGGTCTTGCCGACCCCCGCCACGCCGTGGATCAGGATCCGCGGCGCCGCCAGCGCCGTACTCTTTTTGAGCGATGCGAGCGAAATGGCCATCAGTTGATCTCCCTGGGTTCGGTGGAAAGGGTCGATGCCAGCCGGGGGGCGGCGAAGGTCCGCAGAGCGGCGGCGAACTGCTCGCACACCTGCGCGGCGACCTCGAACTTGTGGATGGCGAGCGGCTGGATCTCCCGCTCGAACAGGGACAGCTCGGACATCGACTTGCCGATGAACTCGGCGACATCCGATGCCAGCCTCGCCTGGTCGAGCCCCTCGGTCTCGGCGCTTTCCATGCGCGCAAGAACTTCCTTGTGCCGCTCGATCTCCTCTTCGATGCGGTTCTTCGCCTCAAGGGCCGCCTGGGACTGGGCCAGTGCCTTTTGGGCCTTGGCTTCGAGCGCCTTCACCTCGGCTGCCGACTTGGCTAGCGCCGCCGCCGCCAGGGCCTCGGCATTCTCCGCCGCCGCCTGCTCGGCCTCGGTCCTGGCCTTGGCGACGGCGGCATCGAGCGCCCTGGTTTTCTCCCCAGCCAGACGCCGGGACTCCGCCGCCTCGGCTTCGACCTGGGTGATGCGATCCTTCAGGGTTTCCTGGGCGCGGAGCCCGGCCTCGGCGATGGCTCGCGCCTTCTCCTTCTCGGCGGCATTGGCTCGTTCGATCAGATTGGCTTCCCGCCGGCTTGCCTTGGCGAGTTTTTCCGTCGTCTCGGTCTTCAGGACCTCGAGACGATAGGTCGCTTCGGCGGCCTCGCGGCGGGCGGCTTCCGCTTCGGCCCGGACCCTGGCGATCTCAGCCTTGACGTCGGCGACCGTGATGCTTTCGCCGGCTGCGGCGCGGTCCTCGATGGTAGTGACGACCTCAGGCGGCGCCGATGCTAGAGCAATGAGGACTGTTGGGGCAAAAGCCGAATAATTCGGTATTTGATCGCC
The DNA here is from genome assembly GCA_039908285.1 of Alphaproteobacteria bacterium. GTDB lineage: Bacteria > Pseudomonadota > Alphaproteobacteria > Rhodospirillales > Rhodospirillaceae > JAMOBE01. The sequence continues at coordinate 374 of JAMOBE010000071.1, read as the reverse complement.
GAACCGCCGAGCTACGCGCATGAAGTTCTGCGCCATGTCCTCCTTCATTCCGAACTCCTTGCTGATCCAGGGCAGGAACTGCCCGTGGTCGAGCTTCTCCTTCACCGTGATCAGGTCGCGCCCGATCTCGATGATGTCCTCAGCCGTCCGCTTCATCCGCACGCGGATGCGTTCGGCGGCAGCACGAATATCGGTGGCGATGGTCGGGGTCAGCCGGCCGTAGTCGAACAGCGCCTGCTCACCGCCCATCGCCGTCTCCCGCCCGTTCGAGGGTGATCGCCGGCAGGTGGGCGGCGGCGATGGCCGTCATCTGCTCGGCATAACGGCGCTTGATGACGGTCCGGGATTCGCGCCGCGCCATACCGTCGTTCAGG
>JAMOBE010000208.1:0-2200 GCA_039908285.1 Alphaproteobacteria bacterium | reverse complement strand
CAGGAAAAGGTCAGCGACACTTATGTCAACCGCCTGTTGACCCTGACCTGTCTCGCTCCTGACATCATCTCTGCTATCCTGGATGGGCACCATCCGCGCGGGCTCACCCTCAATCACATGTTGAGAAAGATTCCCGAGAGCTGGGAGGAACAACGGGGCCTGTGGGAATTTGGGACACGGTGATGCACCAGAGTTCACAGGATTACGCACCCTGAAAATAGCCGTTGGCTTGAAGCCGGCGACGCAATTCCACTACGGCTTCCGCCACGGGTCCGTCAACGGCGAGATTATCCATGGCCACCCGCATGATCTCGGCCAATCTGTCCCAGGCGAGGGCAAAGGGCGAATCCGGGCCCACCACCAGGTAGTCACGCTCGGTCAGATCCATGATCAGGTCGGCGATGGCAAGATACTGGCTCAGGATCAGTCGGCCCGAAAGTGACGTCATGACGTCGCCGGTGGCGCGCATTGCCCGTCGAACCAGGCTGTTGGCCCGCCCCGGCGGCAGACCGGCCAGCGGCTCGGTCATCGCTTGGGTCAGGAGGGCGGCGATGTCATCCAGGATCGCCTCATTTTCACCGAGATTATTGCGGATCATAGTGACCAGAACCTGCAGCATCGCCGGAAGCAGAAGCAGTTCTATCCTCTGTCGATCATTGCTGTAGAGCATGGTATGCTCGTTTTGTTCGATGCCTCTGGCGGCGGCCTCTTCGATCCTCTGCCGACGCGAAAAGGTGCGGCCCACGGCAGGTACAAGTCAATGTCATCTTCGGCTTTCTGGACACGAAATCTTGTGATAGGTGTTGGGTCGTGCTCGGGATTCGGCAACACATGACCGACACGCTGCTCAATGTCAAACTGGACGAAGACCACGAACAGGCGGGGGGACTGAGGTGGCCGGGGAGCACGGCCACGGCTCGGAATCGAGGTTAACGCTCAACCAAGCTGAAGAAGGGTGAGCAGATAGTTAGGGTCCCAACCTGCTGACTTTCTTTTTGTTTTGACACTCCCCTTGGACTTGTCGGCCCGGACAAGGCCGAGGGCGAAACGGCGGACCACGGCCATGTTCTTGGCACCGAAGCCTGTGCGGTAGCGGGAGAGATCGTCCTTGAACTCAACATCAAGCAGCCAGTGCATGCTTTCGACCCCCCAATGCCCTCGGGCACCGTTTGCGAGGCGCTCGATATCGAGAGGCGCGGACGAAATGTAGAAGCGCTCGTCAACGGTGGAGTGATCCTTGAATTCGGTGCGATTTACGATCCGCAGTATCGTCTTGATGTGATTAAATCGCGGCTGCCCTGGATAGTTTTTGTCTGAATGGATCCAGTCGACAACACCAGAAGCCGTGTAAATTCGTGTTTCGATCCGCCCGTGACCCTTTTCCACGGTCGTCATTGTGGTGAGTTCACTGTTCAAAGCGGTGCGGAAATACTCCGCGACGTCGGCCTTCAGTGTTGGTTGATTACCCTTGATGGCTAACAGGAAATCCGCCTTGTGGGCGACGATCTTGTCGGCGATCTCGACCTGGCAGCCCATGGCATCAATGGTTACCAGCGCGCCTTGGAGTTGCTCGGTGTCGGCAAGGTGGTTGAGGAGTTCCGGTATAGCTGTGATTTCATTGCTCTTTTCCGGCACGCTGAGTTGGGCCAGGGTGAGGCGGGCGTTGGTCGCATACGCGCTGAGCGTGTGAAGAGCCTTGAGCCCCTTGCGTTTGTCATGGGTCCGGCGCGACGTCTTGCCATCGATGGCGATCAAATCGTGACGTCCAGGCCAGAGCGCCTTGATCCAGTCTTCAAAGCAGCGTCCGAACATGACCGGATCGACACGGTTGACAAGAGAGCGAAGCCAGCGCTCACACGGGATTTCGAAATGAAACGGGGAGAACTTCCGCAAGAACGCCAGATGGTGTTTTCCCCAGGCAGCAATATCATCAAAATCATCACAGGAGGCGATCGTGGCGCATGTCAGGAGAAGAAGCACCTCCGACAATGGATACATTACCCGCCAGGGCTCTCGATCGTCGTCAAGCCGGGAGAAATGCTCCAGCAATAGGGCAAGCCGCGCCCGGGGTATTTCCTCATCGAACAGCAGGTTGAACGTGTCGGTCATGGGTGCGCTCCGCAGCGAATCGGTGCGCAGAACGAATCATATTCAGCATGTCAAGGCAATTTCTATCGTTAACCTGACTTCCGTGCCGTGG
>JAMOBE010000207.1:0-2207 GCA_039908285.1 Alphaproteobacteria bacterium | reverse complement strand
GATCTGGGAAGGCCACCAACCGGTTACAAACCGGCACGCCAAGAAGGAAATTCAACTAATAGGCGGTGGTTTGGCCGGCCGGCGAGATGAGCGATTCCATTCCCGGCGTCGAGGAGGCAACAACGTTCAAGATCGTCAAAAACATAGAGATCTTTTGAATATATATCAAAAAACTTAGCAAGCTGCGTACCAGTAACACTTGCGTCAACCTTAATAGATTTCAGAAGTTTATTAAAAAGAGTTCCTGCCTTTTGAGTTTTTTCAGATGCAATAAAAGTGCTGTAAGCGCGAAGCACTTCCATGTACATGTCGTCAACGGTCGACAAGCCATGAAGACTGACGTATATGTAATTATTCTTAGATTTGTTGTTGAATGCTTGGTGTTTTTTCAAAAAGTTCTTCACGAGAAACGTCTTTCCCGACCCCCAGGCACCGGTTACCAACACGGCAAATTCTGGTTCGTGAGGGGTTTTTACGTAATAATCCAGATACTCGATGACGTGCGCGTTCACGCTTTGTGATTTTCCGCCAACCGGCATTGCACACCTCAACGGGAGTCTGCATGGAGGAAAAATAACATCCTATACGCCGAATGTGTGTATCTGTATACCCCTGTGCAGTCAATAAAAAAGAATACCCGCACTCGGAGAGGATGGCGCGGCCCTTGATGTTGACGTAGATTGAGGCCCATGGCTTGCCGCGCCGAACAGAAGCCGCCCGCTGACCGGGTCCTCCTCCATGGAGAATACCCCGGTGCCGAAGCACACCAGGTCGCCATAAAGGTCGATGGCCCGGGCGTAGAACCGCTGGCCGTCTCCACCGAGCGCCGCCAGCATCCGCCTAGTCACCACGTCGAGCCAGGTCTTCACCGCCTGGTCCTCGTTCAGGTCCTCGATCGGGTGCTTAAGGGCGAACCATGCGTTGGCGCTGTTGGTGAGCGCCCCCCACAGTCCTGACGCCAGGTTGTCTGCGGCCATGATCGCCGTGCCATCAAGGACGTCCGTCAGGCGCCGCGATGCTGAGACGCCGTTCGCCAGCGCGAACTCGCCTCGCATCGGCCGCACCAGACGGGCGATCTCCCGCCACTCGGGCTCCAGAGCCGCCCGCTCGGACGCCAGGCGTTCATACCGCCGGATCAGCTCGTCGGCGCGGGAGTCAGGCATGGACCGCTACTCCCCAAGGAGCCGCGTGGTCGCCGTCGGCAGGGCCGACGTGTCGCCCGAGCCACCCGTCAAGATCATGCTGGCCCGGCCACCAGCGGCGCGGGTTCGCTTGCGCTCCTTGTCGGCCGCCTCGGTCGGGTCCTTCGGCGGCGGCTCCGGCGACGGTGGCGGAGCCGCCGGGGGAGGTGGCGGGTGACGGCGAGAGCCACCGTCGGCCAGGCGTCGGTTGCGAACATGGCGACCGACCAGAGACGGGGCAGGATCTCGGCCGCACCCACCAGGGCCACCGGACGGCCTTTGTCGTCAGCGGCGACGAAGCCCACCTGGACCCTGGCGACGATGTCGCGGACCAGGGCCGGGTCATCATCGGTCCAGCGCAGCGCGAACACCTCGGACCGATCGGCCTCGCGCATGGCGGCGACGATCGGAGCGACGGTGTCGAGGGCGATGGGGAGCAGAATCATGGCTCAGGCCCTCAGGATGAGCGGCGCGTCCGGGGGTGGGGGCGGAACGTGGGTCCGCCGGGCTCGCAGCACCCACTCCGACTTGATCAGCCCGTCGCCACCCGAGGTCTGGAACGCCTCCAGCGGCGTCGCCGGGTACTCCTGACGGAACTTCCAGCATGGACCATCGTCCGGATCGGCGGCGCCGCCGGCTACCGTGTCGGCCAGCAGGGTCGGTGACCGGCCGCACCTGGCTCGGCAGGTTCGTTTGATAGCGGCTCACCATGTCGAACAGCGCCGCCGTCGCGTCGGCCCGGTGGGCCATCACCACCGCCCTGACCCCGAACCGGTGGACGACCTGGTGGAAAATCCGGGCTCCCGCGTAGGTCGAGAACCCCATCTGCCGGCCCTTCAGCACCAGTACTCGCACCCGGCCGCCGTTGCGCGACTTGTGGTCCTCGATCCAGGCGTGGGCCTTCTTCTGCCTCCTCGACGCCGGGAATGGAATCGCTCATCTCGCCGGCCGGCCAAACCACCGCCTGTTAGTTGAATTTCCTTCTTGGCGTGCCGGTTTGTAACCGGTTGGTGGCCTTCCCAGATC
>JAMOBE010000206.1:0-2237 GCA_039908285.1 Alphaproteobacteria bacterium | reverse complement strand
GACCGTCGAGGCGCTCTGGTCAACCATCGGCGAATGCCTCGACAAATTCTCGCCAAACGAGTGCTCAAACTATTTCCGCCATGCCGGTTATGGACGCTCGGCATGAAAATGCTCTAGCCCGGATATCTCACCGCCCCCTTTCGCCGAGGGGCTCGGCGTATTTCACGAGGTGCTGCTGTTGATTGTCGGAGCTGACGGCAGGGTGGATAACCACCGCGCCGATGACGGGGCGTTTGATGTGCTGGCGATGTTTCCTCTGCTGTTGACGTTCGGGGCGGGCCGGGGCGGGGCGGATCGGGCCGAAGCGGCGGATAGTCGGGCGTGGGCTTCGGCCCATTCGGATTGCCAGGGATAGCCCGAGGCCACGGCTATCTTGATGCGCCGCTGGTGAAATACGGCAAGCCAGAGATCTTCAATGCCGATCAGGGGAGCCAGTTCACCTCCGCCGACTTCATCGGCCTGCTGCTGGCCAATCGTGTCGACATCAGCATGGACGGCAAAGGAGCCTGGCGGGACAACGTCTTCGTCGAGCGGCTGTGGCGGTCGGTGAAATACGAGAAGGTCTACCTCAAGGCCTACGACAGCGTTGGCGAAGACCGCAGTTCCATAGGCGAATATTTCAAGCTCTACAACCAAAAAGGCATTACTCAAGCCTTGTCGGGCGGACGCCCGACCAGGCTACTACAATGATCCGCCGCAGACAGCGGCAGCATGATTTTCCCCGCCGCTACGGGGCCTTGACGAAGGTCGGGCTACACCCTTCCTCCGTGAGCCCACGTAGTGGCGCATCGAGGCAACAACCGGTAGGCGATCCACTTATCCGACGCAAAAATCTGTCTTGACGACTCCGGCCACCTCTATGCTCTATGATTCAGGGGAGCGGGTCCCGGATGCGGTTGATGGGGTGGTCGGCGATGCTGGTTAGGACGTCGCGCAGGTAGGCTGTCATCGCTTGTGTACGTTGACGGGCTGGCCACGGACGATGAAAATGGCACCGGTCGAACCGAAAAGGTTTGCGTGCACGGCCTCGATGATCGGTGGGTTGACGGGTTTTTTCGCGTCCCATGTGACCAGGAAGTTGGCTCCCGTTCCGCCGGCGGCGTCCCTGTGCTCGATGAAGAGTTCCGTCGATGCCATCGGGGGCAGGGTCATCGGCGTCTCGTAATAATCACGCAGATGCTTTCCGCTGGTGTCGTAGTAGCGGGCCAGGAGCACCGTGATCGGATCGTCCGCATCGGTGTTGCGGATGGAGAGCATGGCGGAAAAGAGTGCGGAATCGGGATTGCCGCTTCGGCCGTGGTTGCCATGCAGCACGTGTGAGTAGATCGGGACATAGACGGTCTGCCCCTGCGTCATGGCAGCCTCTTCGGCGGCATCTCCAGGTGTCGTCATCAGAATGAGCCCAAAGATCAAGGCGAATGACACTTTGCGGTTCATGCATTGCTCCCTCATGGCCATCGTCCCCATCCCATGGGGGCGTTCAACCCAACGCCACGGAACGAGTGCCGAACGATAATATGGGGGAGGCCCGGGATGAGCAATGGCATTTCACCTGTGCTGTCCCTCCTCAATTCTCCGTAGGCCGCAGAAACCCTCACATTTCGGTCCATAATCGATCAAGGTGTGCGGCGGCGTTTCGCATCCCTTCTGCTTTACCAGGCCCGACTCGACGCGAATCGGGCCGCTGTTCCGGGGCTCGAGTGGTCAGCAAGGATGGGCAGGGTCTGGCCACGGGGGAATTCGGGTCGGCACGGGCGGAATGCCGGCCTTGGCGAAGGCGGCGTTGATATCGGCGTCGGAGGGGGGCTTTCGACAGGTCTCGACAGCGATGATGGCGGAAAGGACTGACTTGAGGACCTCGGGGCGGGTGAAGTCGAGATGCTGATCGGGCCGGAGGCCAGCCGTCCGACGCGGGCCATGTAGGCGACGATGTGCTTGTCGGTGAGGGGCTGGCGGTTGGGCAGGCGCCTGTTGTGCAGGTGGGAACGAACGATCTTGGCCAGGGTATCGGCTCGCTGGCGGCGGGTGTAGTCGAGGAGCACTGCGACGGCGGATGTCGTGTCCGTAGCACATGATATGACCGACCCAGGTAGCACATGATCTGAGCGATCCTGGAACCCTTCCAGGGAGGGGGCGATGGGTCGGGGCAGAGTGCTATCGGAGGTCCGCGAGATGCGGTTTGAAGAGGTTATGGGTCGGTACGGCGACGGCCGGCTGTCGTGTGAAGAGGCAGCGGA
>JAMOBE010000070.1:0-19069 GCA_039908285.1 Alphaproteobacteria bacterium | reverse complement strand
CCTCACCCAACCCTCTCCCCCCTGAAGGGGGGGGGAGAGGGCTTTTGACTGTCATGTTGGTTACACAATCCTCATTCCTCTCACTCCCTGCGCCGGGGTCAGCCGACGCTTCCCTCCAGGCTGATGCCCACCAGTTTCTGCGCCTCGACGGCGAATTCCATGGGCAGGGTCTGGAGCACCTCCTTGCAGAAGCCGTTGACGATCAGCGACACCGCCGCCTCCATCGTCAGGCCCCGCTGGAGGCAATAGAAGATCTGCTCGTCCGAGATGCGGCTGGTGGTGGCCTCGTGCTCCACCCGGGCGGAGGGATTGCGGGACTCGATGTAGGGCGTGGTGTGGGCCCCGCACTGGTCGCCGATCAGCAGGCTGTCGCACTGGGTGTAGTTGCGGGCGCCCTCGGCGCCGGGCTGGATGCGCACCAGCCCCCGGTAGGTGGAGTTGGCCCGGCCGGCGGAAATGCCCTTGGCGATGATGCGCGAGCGGGTATTGCGGCCGATGTGGATCATCTTGGTGCCGGTGTCGGCCTGCTGGCGGTTGTTGGTGATGGCCACCGAGTAGAACTCGCCCTGGGAGTTGTCCCCCTGGAGGATGCAGCCCGGGTACTTCCAGGTGATGGCCGAGCCGGTCTCCACCTGGGTCCAGGAGATCTTCGAGTTGCGGCCGCGGCAGGCGCCGCGCTTGGTGACGAAGTTGTAGATGCCGCCCTTGCCCTCCGCGTCGCCCGGGTACCAGTTCTGCACCGTCGAGTACTTGATCTCGGCGTCGTCCAGCGCCACCAGTTCGACCACCGCCGCGTGAAGCTGGTTCTCGTCCCGCTGCGGCGCCGTGCAGCCCTCCAGGTAGCTGACGTAGCTCCCCTCGTCGGCGATGATCAGGGTGCGCTCGAACTGACCGGTGTTCTTCTCGTTGATGCGGAAGTAGGTGGACAGCTCCATGGGGCAGCGCAGCCCCTTCGGCACGTAGACGAACGAGCCGTCGGTGTAGACCGCCGAGTTCAGGGTGGCGAAGAAGTTGTCCGAGTACGGCACCACCGAGCCCAGATAGGCCCGTACCAAGTCGGGATACTTCTGCGCCGCCTCGGAAATCGGACAGAAGATCACCCCCATCTGCTCCAGCTTGGCCTTGTAGGTGGTGGCCACCGAGACGCTGTCGAACACCGCGTCCACCGCCACCACTCCGGCCAGAATCTCCTGCTCCTTCAAGGGGATGCCGAGTTTCTTGTAGGTTTCCAGCAGGGCCGGATCCACCTCGTCCATGCTCTTCGGCCCGGCCGCCGACCGGGGGGCGGAATAGTAATGGCTGTCCTGGTAGTCGATGGGCGGATAGCTGAGCCTGGCCCAGTGGTGCGGCTCCTCCATGGTCAGCCAGTGGCGGTAGGCCTTGAGGCGCCACTCCAGAAGCCACGCCGGCTCGTTCTTCTTCGCCGAGATGAAGCGAATGATGTCCTCGTTCAGGCCCTTCGGCGCCCGATCGGACTCGATGTCGGTGACGAAGCCGTACTTGTACGCCTGATCGGTGACGGTCCGGAGCTGATCGGCGGTCCTGGTTTCCGCAGTCATGGGTAACCTCTGTTCCAATCCCCTTGTTCCACCGGACCCTCGAACACCGGCACCGCCGCGATCTCGGTCAGCGAAATCCCCTCCAGCGACTGCCGGATGGCCTGGTTGATGCGGCTCCAGTGGCCATGCATCGGGCACAGCCGCTCGATGCCGCACGGGTCCACGCCATCCTCCACGCAGGCGGTGATGGCGATAGGCCCCTCCACCGCCTCGATGATGTCGGCCACCGTGATCGCCTCGGCCGCGCGGGCCAGGCTGTAGCCCCCCGCCGCGCCGCGATGCGACTCCACCAGCCCGCCATGGGCCAGCGCCTTCATCAGCTTGGCCACCGTCGGCACCGGCACCCCGGTATCGGCGGCAATCCCCGACACCGTCCGCACCCTCGCCCCGCGCGACATCTCGGCCAGCACCACGACGGCATAGTCGGTCAGCCTGTTGATGCGGATCATGATGCCCACCCGGGGAAACAGGACCACGATGGTCTTCTTTGGAATAGTCCGACGCCGCCGCCGTGTCAAGCGCCCATATTAGAAAAAGCGCAATAACCCACAAGGCGGGGAGGGACTTTCCGGAGGGGACGTTCGTGGTTGTTGACCTGGGATGACGGAGAAGGGCAGAGTGGTGGCATGAGCACGGCAACGTTCGACCATCCCCATCTTCGACCATTGACGTCACCATGGCCGAAGGACGACTGAAGACCGAGCTGTGGGTCAAGGCCCACCTGCGCCAGTGTTCGGCCCAGGCGATCCCTGCCGTGGTCGCGCGCCGGGGCGAGGCCGATGCCGGGGCCGTGGTGGTCAAGATCAACCGACTGGAACTGGGATGCCTGGTGCTGACCCAGGCCCGGGACGTGGCGGGACGGCCGTGCTGGCTCGCCGCGCTGGACGGGGCGCTGGTGCCCGAGGCCCAGGCCGACGCCTACATCGCCCGCTCGGTAACCCGCGACCCCGACCTGTGGGTCATCGAAATCGAGGACCGCGAGGGACGAAATCCGTTCGAGGGGCGGACACTGTAGAAAGCGTCAGTGAACGGGCAGACTGGCCACGCTGGAAAAGAAACCCACCACGTTCTGCACCACGTGCATGAATCGATCCAGGTCCATCGGTTTCGAGACATAGCAGTTGGCCATGCCGCTGTACGCCCCCATGACGTCGTGGGCCGCCTCCGAGGTCGTCACCACGACCACCGGAATGTGGCGGAACTCGGGGCTGGTCTTGATGTTGCCGAGGACCTCCCGGCCACCGAGCCGGGGAAGATTGAGATCGAGCAGGATGAGATCCGGAACGGGCGCCTCGCGGAACCCCTCCTCGCGGTTGAGGAAGGCCAGCGCCTCCATGCCGTCACGCGCCACATGCAACCTGTGCGGAACATCCACACCCCTTAGCGCCTCCTGAGTGAGGCGAACATCGCCGGGATTATCCTCCACCAGAAGAATATCCAGGCCGCGACCCCTCTGATAATTGTCCACGGCCGATCTCCCCAACCCTCATTCCCGGAACACGATTCCCCGGGAGTGCGTCACGACCGGTATTTATGCGCCCACAGACAGGACACGTCAACATCACCTAAGGCTGATATGGTACCGGCTTCCACGCCGGACGATGCGCTCGTCCCCTTCAGACTCCGCTTGAAAAATACCTGAATTGCTGCGATATGCTTGGGCTGCCGGCGCGGAGCCAAACAGAAGTCTGAGCTGCGCCGCCTTGCTCCCGTCATGACGAGAGCAGTGGAGCCGCCGGAAGAAGATGACCGGAGCGCTGTCCGGAACACTGTTGGATGGAGCCTCCACAGGATCGGTGCCAATGAAGCGGTCCGTGACGATTGCCTCCCAGGATGATCTGATCCAGGCCCGCAAGGTTGCGCGTGAACTGGCCCAGGCGGTGGGATTCACCGCCGTGGACCAGACGCGCCTTGCCGCCGCCGTTGCCGAGATCGGGCGCAATGCGCTTTTGTACGCGGGCAGCGGCGCCTGTGAGTTCGTCGGCCGCCGCCGGGGGCGCAGTGCCAGCGTCGCCGTGGTCGTCACCGACCAGGGACCAGGAATCGCCGACGTCGATGCCGCCCTGACGCCAGGCTTTGCGACGGGTCTCGGTCTTGGCGGTGGCATCGCCGGCACCCGCCGACTGGTGGACGATTTCGCGATCGACTCCCGACCGGGTCACACTGCGGTCTCGTTCCGGATGGCGCGTGACGTATGAAGGCCAATCAGTACCTCCGCAGCTACTACGCCGATCTGGTTCGCAGCTACATCCAGCACGAGGAGGAGCGCTTTCTGTCCATGGCCTCCGACCTTGGGCGCTCCGCCCTGCGGCGGGAAATCCCGCTCGAGGAGGTGGCCGAGATGCACGACGCCGTGCTCCTCGACATCGCGAAGTCCAGACCGGAGTTCACGGTGGCCGACGTGGTCCGGCTGGCCTCGCCGCCCTTCCTGGAGATGGTGATGGCCTATGGCATGGCCTTCCGCGACCAGCTCGAGCAGCGGCGGGCCGTGGAAGCGCAGCTCCTGCAGGCCAAGGATGCCGCCGAAATCGCGAGCCGCGCCAAGTCGGACTTCCTGGCCAGCATGAGTCACGAGCTGCGGACGCCCCTGAACGCGGTGATCGGCTTTGCCGATATCATCGCCGGCGAGTATTTCGGACCGGTCGGCACGGATCGCTATCGCGAGGACGCCCGCAACATCGGCGAGGCCGGCCGCCACCTCCTCGACCTCATCAGCGACATCCTCGACGTCTCCAAGGTCGGCGCCGGCCAGATGGTGCTGGGCGAGGAGGAGATGAACCTGATCGAGACGGTGGACAGCTGCGTGCGCATGGTGCGCGTGCGGGCGGAGAACGCCGGTCTTCGCGTGGAGGTCGCCATCGAACCCGCCCTGCCGCTCCTGCGCGGCGACAGGCGACGGGTCAAGCAGATCCTCCTCAACCTTCTGTCCAATGCGGTGAAGTTCACCCCGTCGGGCGGGGCCGTCGTCGTCACCGTGACCCTGGACGAGGACGACTCCGTGGTCATCGCCGTCTCCGATACCGGCATCGGCATGGCACCCGAGGACATCCCCCGCGCCCTGACCCCCTTCGTGCAGCTCGACAGCGGCACGGCGCGGCGGTTCGACGGTCCCGGCATCGGCCTGGCCCTGGTCAAGAGCCTGGTGGAACTTCACGAGGGCGTGCTGGTGGTCGAGAGCACCGTCGGCAACGGCACCACGGCAACCGTCCGCTTCCCACCGGCCCGGGTCATCCGCCCCTCGTACTGCATCTGACCACATCGTCGGGAGCGTCAGGTCATGCGGAACCTCTACGTCAACTACGGCTGCGGCAGTACCGCCCCCGACGGCTGGCTCAACTTCGACGCCTCTCCCACCCTGATCGTCGAGCGCATGCCCATCGTCCGCGCCCTCCTCCCCCGAGGCCGGCGGGTGTTTCCCGACGGCGTGCGCCGCGGCGATATCGTCGCCGGCCTGCCGGTTGCCGACGGCTCGTGTGCCGGAGTTTTCGCCAGCCACGTCCTCGAGCACCTGACCCTCGACGCCTGCCGGATCGCCCTCGTCAACACGCGGCGCCTCCTGCGTCCGGGCGGGGTGTTCCGGCTGGTGGTGCCCGATCTGGCCGCGCTGGTCGGTCTCTACGTCCAGGCCACGGCGGAGGGACGGAGCGACGCCGCTCCCCTGTTCATGCGGGAGTCCCTGCTGGGCGAGGAGCGCGCACCCCAGGGTCCCATCGGCCATCTACGCCAGTGGTTCGGCCACAGCCGCCACCTGTGGATGTGGGACTACCCCTCCCTCCGCGAGGCGGTGCTGGAGGCCGGATTCGCCACCGCCCGCCGCTGCGTCTGCGGCGACGCCGCCGACCCGGCCTTCGCCGCCGTGGAGCAGCCGGAGCGCTTCACCAATGCCGTGGCCATCGAGGCGGTGCGGTGATCATGTAATACGGTTTCCAGAAAGTCTCCGGACTTTCCGGAAACCCGCGCTCAATCGCCGCGCGGCCTCCGGCCTTGGCTTTCGGCGCAGGGGCGCCGGCCCGCGTTGCGGGCTCGGTTTCCAGATAATCCGGAGATTATCTGGAAACCGTATAATGCCGCGTCCAGACCGCGGTGCATGATGACCACGTCGTACCAGCGGCCGAACTTCAGGCCCACGCCGCGCAGCACCCCTTCCTGGCGGAACCCCTGGCCCGCGTGGAGGCTGATGGAGGCGGCATTGGCCGAATCCCCCACCACCGCGATCATCTGGCGATAGCCAAGGGCGGCGCAGCGCTTGATCAGCGCGCCGAGAAGCGCGCCGCCGATCCCCCGGCGCAGGCGGTCGGGGGCGACGTAGATCGAGTCCTCGATGGTGAAGCGATAGGCCGAGCGCTGGCGGAAGGGTCCGGCGTAGGCGAACCCCGCCACGCCGCCCTCCCACTCGGCCACCAGGAACGGCAGACCCCGGTCGAGCACCTCGCGATGACGACGCACCATCTCGGCCTCGTCGGGAGGAACCTCCTCGAACGACGCCGCCGTGGTGGTCACGTAATGGGCGTAGATGCGCCGCACCGCCGCCATGTCGGCCGCGGTGGCGTCGCGGATGAACAGCTCCAGTCCGGCGTTCATGTCTGAAGGTCCATCGACGGCACCGCCATCAGGGCGTCCACCAGGCGGGTGATGGCCGCCTGAAGCCTGGCCATGTCGGGAAGCGGCCGGTAGGTCACCTCGTCGACATAGAGTTTCCGATTGATCTCGATCTGCAGGGCGTGAACGCCCTGCGCCGGCTGGCCATGGTGGCGGGTGGTGAAGCCACCGGCGTAAGGGTCGTTGCGTGCCACCCGATAGCCCTCTCCTCGCAGAACGGCCTCGGCCACCGCCACCAGGGCCGGGGCGCACGAGGCGCCGTGGCGATCCCCGAGGACGAAGTCCACCCTGGCCGCCCCCGAATCGTGATCCATCGGCCCCCCCACCGATGGCATGGAGTGGCAGTCGACCAGCACGCAGTGGCCGAAACGCTCCCGCGTGCCCTCGACCAGCGCCGTCAGGTGGCGATGATAGGGATGGTACAGGTTCCGGATGCGCCGCTCCGCCTCGGCGTATCGCAGCTTGCCGGCATAGATGCCGGCTCCATCGGCCACCAGCCGCGGAATGGTGCCGAATCCGGCGGCCACCCGCGGCGAACTGGTATTGGCGAAACCGGGCAGCCGATCCTCGAACATGAAAGGATCAAGTTCATAGGGCTCGCGGTTGGGGTCGAGAAAGGCCCGCGGGAACAGCGCCCGCAGAAGCGGCGCCCCCCGCTCGACGACGGCCGAAAAGAGACGGTCCACGAACAGGTCCTCGGAACGGCGCAACGCCACCGGATCGAGCGCCGCCATCCGCAGGAACTCAGGCGGATAGGCGCTGCCCGAGTGGGGAGACGCAAACACGAACGGGACCGTCTGCTCCCGCGGAGCCACGATCTCGACGGCATTCGCACCGTCCGCGGACGTAGTCTGCACGATATCCATGGCCCACGGGTTTAGTGCAATCCGTCCACGATGTCACCATCCTCGCTCCGCCCTCATTCCCGCCGCCGCCGAAAGAAACTTGATCGACGTTGGGTGTTGCATTGTCCGCCGGATGGCGATACTAAGGGGCGTCTCGAGCCACGGGAACGGCTGCGCCGCTCACCGGGGTTGACAGGAAGAGGCGACGCGCATTCCATCTCGGACGCGCAAAGTGGGCGGTTAGCTCAGCGGGAGAGCACCACGTTGACATCGTGGGGGCCACTGGTTCAATCCCAGTACCGCCCACCACTTTTCCCCGCCCGGTTCGACAGTACCATCAGGCTTTCAGCCGTCTCCGGTGAGTGGCAAGATTTCCGCCACCAGTCGTTCGACAAGTCTTGCCACGGTCTCCGTCTCCGTAAGGCTCGGCTCGGGTTCCTGATCATCACCAAGGCTGGGATAGCGATAGGCAGTACCCCACACCGTCAAACTTCGCATGACATCAAACAATGATGCCCATTGTGGAAAATGCGGAGTGGTAAGAGACGCAAGTTCGTCAAGATCATGGGTCTTTGGCATGCGCTGCCCCGCGAGTACCAGAAGTCCCTTCAGTACCTTCTCGCACGCCTGTTGAAGGTGATAAGCGGCCGCGCCGAGTCGCGGCGGTGTCAGTTTCACGCTGGCACGGGCTACATCAATGTCTTCAACGACAATCGAGAGCCAGCGGCGCGCTTCGTGCCGCCGGATCATCATGCCGTCAGTCTCGTCAGCTTCGCTCATACACGACCACCCCGTTTCGGGCCACCTCATAGGCGAGGGTTCCCGGCACGCGGGCGCGGCGTGAGAAAACGGACTCCCGCACAGGGATGACATCCGTCGCTTTGTGGTAATCGCGCCGCGACTCAAACCCCGCCTTCAACGTGACCTTCTCCGGGGGAGCATCATCGTCCAGGATCACCACAAGATCGATGTCGCTATCCGGTCCGGCATTCTTCAACGCCCGAGAGCCGAAGAGGATGACGCGGCGGGGCCGGAAATAGGCGACGACAGGCCCAAGCAACTCCGGGGGGACAAGGGGTGTGGTCATGGCAAGCCAGGCTCTCACGACGGCGTTGCGAGCTTGTCGGCGAGCCAGGCGTTCAGTTCAAGGGCCACCTTGCGACTCGCCGGATCGTCCGAGGCCAATAGGGCATCCAGGCGGAGGAAAAGCTCCCGCATCACCTCCTGATGGAAATGTGCCCGCTGCTTGGCCACGAGAAGCTCGACCGTCAGGGTGCGAATCCGCTGCTTCAGGTCTTCGGGTGGGGGAGGAATGGTGGGGTCATAGCGCAGGGCCTTGGCGTTCTCGCGGATCAGCCGCAGCCGCTCGAAGATCTCCTGTTCCCCAAGACCGAAGGTCGGCGCGATCGGCCGCAGGTCGGCGACATCCACCATGCCTTCGAAGGTGGCGATGCCGGCGGCTTCGATTCGCTGCCGCATTTCCGCCCGGTCGATGCCAAGGGCCCGCGCGACCTTGGAGATGGCGACTCGCTGACTCATGCGAAGGCTCCCACCTTGCCATCAGGTGATCGCAGCCGGACCATGGGGGATCCCGAGGGATCCCCCATGACTGGCTTCGTCAGTGCACCGGCGCCCAGATCTGGCGCTTCAGTGCGTAGAACATCGCCGTCAGAACCACCAGGAACAGGAGCGTCTTCACGCCCATGCCATGGCGCTCGTTCAGCTCCGGCTCCGCCGCCCAGGTCAGGAAGGTGGCGATATCCTTCGCCATCTGCTCCGGCGTCGAGGCGGTGCCGTCGGCGTACTTGACCATGCCGTCGAAAAGCTGCGGCGCCATGGCGATCTGCCCCCCCGGGAACACCGGGTTATAGTTCATGCCCGGCATCAGGGTCACGTCGGCCGGCGGCGTGTCCTTGTAGCCCAGCATCAGATTGTAGACATAGTCCGCCCCACCCTTGCGGGCCTTGGTGATCAGCGAGAAGTCGGGCGGCAGGGCGCCGTTCTGGGCGGCCCGGGCTGCCTGTTCGTTGGCGTAGGGAGGAACGATGCGGTCCGACGGCTTGGCGAAGCGGGTGAAGCGCTCTCCCTGCTCGTTGGGGCCGTCCTCCTTCTCCTTCTCGTGGGCGATGGCCTTGATCTCCTCCTCGGTGAAGCCGAGGGCCGACAGATTGCGGTAGGCCACCAGATTCATCGAGTGACAGTTGGAGCAGATCTCCTTGTACACCTGCCAGCCGCGCTTCAACGCGGCCTGGTCGAAGGTCCCGAACATCCCGTCGAAGCTCCAGGACTGCTTCTCCAGGTGGGCGCCCCCGCTGGCCGCTGCCGGCGGCGTCGCGACGGTGACGGCGGCGGTCAGCGCCGCAGCCCCCAGGATGGAAACGATGAACCTGCGCATCACGGCTTCTCCATGGTCTTGGTCTTGGCGGTGGCGTTCACTCCTCCCCCCCGGATCACCGGAGTGGCGATGCTGTCCGGCAGCGGGCGGGTCTTCTCCATCTTGCCCAGCAGAGGCATCACGACCAGGAAATGCGCGAAGTAGTACGCAGTGGCCAGCCGACCGATCAGGACGAAGCTGCCCTCCGGCGGATTGGCCCCGACCCAGCCCAGAATGATGTTGTCGATCAGGAACAGCCAGAACACCTGCTTGTACACCGGCCGGAACCTGGCCGACCGTACCTTGGAGGAGTCGAGCCACGGCAGGAAGAACAGCACGATGATCGCCGCGAACATCATGATCACGCCGAGCAGCTTGTCGGGGACGGCGCGCAGGATCGCGTAGAACGGCAGGAAGTACCATTCGGGGACGATGTGGGGCGGCGTCACCATCGGATTGGCCGGGATATAGTTGTCCGGCTCGCCGAAGAAGTTTGGCGCGAAGAAGACGAAGTACATGTAGAACAGGAGGAACACGCCGATGCCGTACAGGTCCTTGATGGTGTAGTACGGGTGGAACGGAATGACGTCCTGGGGACCCTTCACGTCGATGCCCAGCGGGTTGTTGGACTTCACCGTGTGCAGCGCCCACACGTGCACGAACACCAGGGCGAAGATCACGAACGGCAGCAGATAGTGCAGGGCGAAGAACCGGTTGAGGGTCGGGTTGTCCACCGAGAAACCGCCCCACAGCCAGGTCACGATGGACTGGCCGACCACCGGAATGGCCGAGAACAGGTTGGTGATCACGGTCGCGCCCCAGAAGCTCATCTGGCCCCACGGCAGCACGTACCCCATGAACGCCGTCGCCATCATGGCGAGGAAGATCAGGATGCCGACCCACCACAGGATCTCGCGCGGATTCTTGTACGACCCATAATACAGGCCGCGGAAGATATGGATGAACACCAGCATGAAGAACATCGAGGCGCCGTTCATATGCAGGTAGCGCAGAAGCCACCCGTAATTGACGTCGCGCATGATGCGCTCAACACTGTCGAAAGCATAGGCGGTGTGCGGCGTATAGTTCATGGCCAGGAAGATGCCGGTGAGGATCATCACCACCATCATGAACATGGCCAGAGAGCCGAAGTTCCACCAGTAATTCAGGTTTTTCGGCGTCGGATAGTCGATCGCCGAATGCTGCATCAGCGTGAAGACCGGCAGTCGGTCGTCGATCCACCTGATGATCTTGTTCTGGAATGCGGGCGCGCTCATCTTCCGGGACCTCCTAGCCGATCCGAATCTTGGTGTCGCTCAGGAAAGTGTGGGGCGGGATCGGCAGGTTGCCCGGAGCCGGCCCCTTGCGGATGCGGCCCGAACTGTCGTAATGCGACCCGTGACAGGGGCAGAACCAGCCGCCAAATTCTCCGCGTGGATCGGTAGCCTTCTGCCCGAGCGGAATGCAGCCGAGATGGGTACACACCCCCACCATGATCAGCCACTCGGGCTTCTTGGCGCGATCCTCGTCCGCCTGGGGATCGGGAAGCGTCTTGACGTCCACCTTGCGCGCCTGGTCGATCTCGCCCGCGGTGCGGTGGCGGATGAAGACCGGCTTGCCGCGCCAGGTCACGGTGACGGCCTGTCCCTCGGCGATCGGCGCGAGATCCACCTCCGACGAAGACAGGGCCAGCACGTCGGCAGCCGGATTCATGCTGTCGATGAACGGCCAGACCGCCAGCGCTGTGCCGACGACACCGACCGCTGAGGTCGCATACAGCAGGAAATCGCGGCGCGTCTGATCATCGCCGGGACCGCCTTGCGTAGGGGTTGCCGAGTGAGCCATTCTGAACAACCTCGATTGACGAAATTAATACCGTGTTCCGTGTGAACCGTGTCCCCCGGAACGGTTTCCCACGTCCATGTCCGGACTAGCCGAACTCGGCCGGAGTCGTGCACAGGGTATAGTGGAATCGGCGGGTCTTGAAAAGCACCAAGATTAGCAGTTGCTAAATTTGACTTTGGATAGTTAAAAAATGCCATGCGACTCGCACTCTATCAGCCGGACATACCGCAGAACGCCGGGGCCGTCCTGCGGCTTGGCGCCTGCCTTGGCGTCGGCGTGGACATCATCGGCCCCTGTGGATTCGTGCTGGACGACCGTCGTTTGCGGCGAGCGGCGATGGACTACGCGGCGGCGGGAGAGGTGGCGCGCCATGTGTCGTGGGACGCGTTCCTCTCAACACTTGGGGCGGCGGGAGGACGACTGGTGCTCCTGACCGCTGCCCCTGGGGCGACTCAGCACGTCGCCTTCCCTTTCCGGGGCGATGACATTCTGCTGCTCGGTCGGGAGAGCGTCGGGATTCCCGAGTCGGTCCATGCCCAGGTCGAGTCGCGGGTCCGGGTGCCGATGCGGCCGGGTCTGCGGTCGCTCAACGTGGTGACGGCGGCGGCGATCGTCCTTGGGGAAGCCCTGCGTCAACTCTCGGCTTTTCCCGGCCTGGACAAGTGATTTCGACATAAGAGGCCGATGTCCTTGAGAGACGGCGAACGGTATGCAACGCTCCGGGCCGGGGGTTCATTCTTCTCGTCAGGATTCGCCCGACATGGTTCCTTTCCGCGTTCTGCGCCGCCTTGATGGTCTTGCGCGCTTCATCGGCCCGCGGCGTCCGCAGGCGGCCAGGCGCTCGGGAGTCCTGATCGTGTCGGCGGGAGGACTGGGGGACACCCTACTGTTCGCTCTCGTCCTGCCGCGACTCCTGGCGCTGGCCGAGGGAGACGAGACGATCACGGTTCTGGTGCGCTCCGACGCCGCCAAGATGGCCTTCCTGTTCCCGTCGACGGTACGGGTGCTGGCGGTGGACTTCGAGCGGCTGGCGCGGGCCGGGCGTTACCGGCTGTCGATCATGGCCCGGCTGCGCAACGCCGGCTTCCGGCTGGTGGTGAGCGCCGATCATCTGCGCCACCCCCACCTGGACGAGGCGCTGATCCGGGCCTGCCAGGCGCCGGAGATGCTGGCCATGGAGCCCCGCTCCTGGCCCAAGTACGACCGCGCCCTGGCCCACAACCGGGAGCTTTATACCCGGCTGTTCGACTCCGGGCCCGCCCGCCGCGACAAGGTGCTGCGCTGGACGGCCTTTGCCGACTGGCTGACCGGCTCCACCCTGGCCCCGCCCCGCATCCGCCTGCCGGAGGCGCAGCTCGCGCCGCCCCATCGCTTCCCCCGGCCCACCATCCTGATCCAGCCCTTCGCCTCATCGCCGCGAAAGCAGAGTCCGGCGGCGCTCTATCGGCGGTTGATGGACGCCCTGCCGGACCATGACTTCGTGATCCTGGGCGCTCCCCGCGACCTCGACCGCTGTCCCGAGTTCCGTTCGCTTCTGGACCGCGCCCGCTTCGACCCGTCGCCGCTGCCGGCGCTGGTCGGGCTTTTGCGCGGGGCGGCGCTGGTGATTTCAGTCGATACGGCCGTCATGCACCTTGCGGTCGCGGTGGGCGCGCGGACGCTGTGCCTGGCCAGCGCCGCCTATGTCAACGAGATCGTCCCCTACGCCGACGAGACCAAGCCCGACAACGTCCTGTTCCTGTTCGCGCTGATGCCGTGCGAGGGCTGTCTCGGCGCCTGCCCGGAGGCGCCGGTGCGGGGAATGTACCCTTGCATCGCCCGCCTCGATCCGGGCATGGTGCTGTCGATGGTGCGGTCCCAGCTCGACATTGCGAGAGAAAAAGACGATGAGGCGGTGGCTTGAGACGGTTGCGATCTACCGCGATCCCAGACTCGTCGGCATCCTGTTCCTCGGGTTTTCCAGCGGGCTGCCCCGGGGACTGGTGGGAGCGACCCTCGCCGCCTGGCTGACCGAGGCCGGCGTGTCGATGACGGCCATCGGCCTCGTTGGCATGGTGGCGGCCTTCTACTCCCTGAAGTTCCTGTGGGCGCCGGTGATGGATCAGGTGCCGGTGCCGTTCCTGACGCGGCGCCTTGGCCGACGGCGAAGCTGGACTCTGGTGACCCAGGTCGGGCTGGTGCTGTCGCTTCTCGCCCTTGGCCTCGAAAATCCGGCGGCCGACCTGACCCGCACCGTGGCGCTGGCCATCGTCGTCGCCATCTGCTCGGCCAGCCAGGACATCGTCATCGACGCCTACCGGGTCGAGGTCCTGCGGGAGGAGCAGTACGGGGCGGGCGCCGCCATGGTCCAGTTCGGCTACAACATGGCCATGCTGGTGACCGGCTTCGGCAGCCTGTACCTGGCGCAGTTCCTGTCGTGGTACTGGGTCTATCCGGCGGCGGCGGCCCTGGTGACCGTCGGCATGATCACCGTCCTGGTCAACCCCGAGCCCCCCGAGCACCGTCCGCCCGTTGCGGCCGGGCGCGGCGTCGCGGCATGGCTGCGGACGGCCGTCGCCGCTCCCTTCCTCGACATGGTGGAACGGCAGGGCTGGTCCGTGCTGCTGATCTTCGCCTTCGTCCTCCTCTACAAGGTGGGGGACTCCTTCGCCGGAGCGGCGGCGACGCCATTCTACCTGAAGATCGGCTTCTCGAAGGTGGACATCGCCAACGTCAGCAAGCTGTTCGGGGTCGCCGCCACCATCATCGGCACCATGGTGGGCGGAGCGATGGTGGCCAGGCTCGGGATCATGCGGGCGCTGCTGGTGTGCGGCGTGCTGCAGATGCTGTCCAACCTGACATTCGCCTATCTGGCGAGTGTCGGCGCCCACCTGCCGACCCTCTACCTCGCCATCGCCGCCGAGAACGTCACCGGCGGCATGGGCAGCGCCGCCTTCGTCGCCTACCTGTCGGGCCTGTGCAACCTCACCTACACCGGCACGCAGTACGCGCTTTTGTCTTCCATCGGCACCCTGACCCGCAACACGGTGGCGGCGACGTGGGGGGGCATGGTGGACCATGTGGGGTGGGTGGATTTCTTCCTGTTCACCACCGTGGCCGCCCTGCCGGGGCTCATTCTTCTGCTGTGGATGATGCGGAGGTTTCCGATGGCGCGGATGAGTGCGGCGGAGTGAGGGGGATGGCGACGCCCCCTCCGCCCCCCCCTCCCCCACCCGACACCGCCTCGCCAATGATGGCGCAGTACCACGCCATCAAGGCCGAGCATCCCGACGGCCTCCTGTTCTATCGCATGGGGGACTTCTACGAGCTGTTCTTCGATGACGCGGTGAAGGCGTCGGCCGCGCTCGACATCGCGTTGACCAAGCGAGGCAAGCACCTGGGCGAGGACATCCCCATGTGCGGCGTGCCCATCGGCACCCACGAGGCCTATCTGTCGAAGCTGATCCGCAAGGGCTTCAAGGTGGCCGTGTGCGAGCAGATGGAGGACCCGGCCGAGGCCCGCCGGCGCGGCGGCGGCAAGACCCCGGTGGAGCGGGCCGTGGTGCGGGTGGTGACCGCCGGCACCCTGACCGAGGACCAGCTTCTCGACGCCCGTAGCCACAACTACCTGGCGGCGGTGGCGGAGGCGCAAGGGACGCTGGGCCTGGCCTGGGTCGACGTCTCCACCGGCGACTTCCAGGTGCAGCCGGCCACCGACGCGACCCTCGGTCCGGCCCTGGCCCGCCTGGCACCGGGGGAGATCCTGATCGCCGACAAGCTCCTGCAGAAACCGTCCCTGTTCGAGACCTTCGCCGAGTGGAAGACGGCCCTGAGCCCCCTTCCCGCCGCCCGCTTCGACAGCGGCAACGCCGCCCGGCGGCTCGAGGCCCTGTACGGGGTGCGGGCGCTCGATGCCTTCGGCGCCTTCACCCGGGCCGAGGTGGCGGCAGCCGGCACCCTGGTGGACTACCTCGACCTGACCCAGAAGGGACGCCTGCCCCGCCTGACGGCGCCGCGACGCCTGGCTCCGGGCGCGGTGATGGAGATCGACGCCGCCACCCGCCGCAATCTGGAGCTGACAAGCTCCCTGACCGGGAACGATCGCCTGTCGCTGCGGGCCACCATCGACCGCACGGTGACCGGGGCCGGCGCGCGCCTCCTCGGCCAGCACCTGTCGGCGCCCCTCACCGACCCGGAGGCCATCGACCAGCGCCTGGACGCGGTGCAGTTCTTCGTCACCGGCGAGATGTGCCGGGCCGCCGTGCGCGAGAAGCTGCGCCGCTGTCCCGACGTGGAGCGGGCGCTGTCCCGGCTCTGTCTCGGTCGCGGCGGGCCACGGGACCTGGGGGCCGTGCGCGTCGCCCTTGGCGAGGGACCGGGGCTGCGCGTCGCCCTGGCCGGAGCCGACCTGGCCACCGCCCCGCCGCTCCTGGCCGAGTGCTCCCGCGGCCTGGGCCATCACACGGTGCTGGTGGAGCGGCTGACCCGGGCGCTGGCGGACGAGCTTCCGGCCCTGGCCAAGGACGGGGGCTTCATCGCCCCGGGCTATGATCCGGCCCTCGACGACCTCAGGGTCGCCCGCGACGACAGCCGACGGCTGATCGCCGCCCTGGAAACCCGCTATGTCGGCGAGACGAAGGTCTCATCCCTCAAGATCCGCAACAACAACGTCCTCGGCTATTACATCGAGGTGCCGGCGAAGCAGGCCGACCGGCTCATGAATGATCCCGGCACCTTCATCCATCGCCAGACCATGGCCGGCGCGGTCCGCTTCACCACCGTTGAGCTGTCGGACCTGGAGAACCGCACCCGGGGCGCCGCCGAGAAGGCCCTCGCCCTGGAGCAGGACCTGTTCCGGGACCTGGTGGCCGAGGTGACCGGCCGCGCCGACGACATCGCCGAGGCCGCCCGGGCCATGGCCGCCCTCGACGTCGCCGCCGCCTTCGCCGAACTGGCGGTGGAGCGGCGGTACTGCCGGCCGGTGCTGGACCGCTCCACCGGCTTCGACGTGCGCGGCGGCCGGCATCCGGTGGTGGAAGCGGCGCTCGGCGACGGCTCGTTCGTCGCCAACGACTGCCTGCTGGAGGCGGACCAGCGGCTATGGCTCCTGACCGGTCCCAACATGGCCGGCAAGAGCACCTTCCTGCGTCAGAACGCGGTGATCGCCGTCATGGCCCAGACAGGCTCGTTCGTCCCGGCCACCGCGGCCCGCATCGGCGTGGTGGACCGCCTGTTCAGCCGGGTGGGCGCCGCCGACGACCTGGCGCGCGGCCGCTCCACCTTCATGGTGGAGATGGTCGAGACGGCGGCCATCCTCAACCAGGCGACCGAGCGCTCACTGGTGATCCTGGACGAGATCGGCCGCGGCACCGCCACCTTTGACGGCCTGTCCATCGCCTGGGCCACCGTCGAGCACCTGCACGACAACGCCCGCTGCCGGGCCCTGTTCGCGACCCATTATCACGAATTGACGGCCCTTGCCGGCCGGCTGACCCGGCTCGCCTGCCATACCATGCGCATCCGCGAGTGGCAGGGCGACGTGGTGTTCCTGCACGAGGTGGCCCCCGGCGCTGCCGACCGTTCCTATGGCATCCACGTGGCGCGCCTCGCTGGCCTACCGGCGGCGGTGGTGGCGCGGGCAGAGGAAATCCTCGTCATGCTGGAGGCGAGCGGTCAGGCCGGAGCCGTCACCCGGCTGATCGAGGACCTGCCCCTGTTCGCCGCCGCCCGCGCCCGGCCAAAGCCCGCGGCAACTCCGGCTCCGGCTCCGGCACCAGCCCCTCCCCCCCGGCCGTCGGCGGTCATGACCGCCCTCGCCGACATCAGCCCCGACGAGCTGACGCCGAAACAGGCGCTGGACGCCCTGTACCGATTGAAGGCTCTGGCGGAGGAAGGGCCATAGCGCGGTCTTCAGGCCGCGCTATGGCGTGTTTGGGAGAAGTTTGCGGAGCGCCTCGGCCACCAGCGGCACCGTCACCGGACGACGACGAGCCAGGGCCAGGGCATCGATGGTGGCCACCACGGTGCGGGCGGCGGCGAAGGAGCGCTCCATGCGGGCGGTCAGATAGGCCACCACCTCCGGTCCGACCGCAAGCTGCCGGTCGGCGAACAACTTGACCATCACCGCGGCCATCACCGCATCATCTGGTGCGGTGATGGCCACCGCCGTCACCGTCGCCAACCGTGAGCGCAGGTCGGGCAGCACGACGTCCCAGCGGCCAGGGGGCTGGCGTCCGGTCAGCAGCAGCGTCCGTCCCTGCTCGGCCACCAGATTGTAGAGGTGCATGAGGGCCGTCTCGTCCACGCCCTGGTCGGCATCCTCGACGACGATGGCCGCCGCCCGCGCCAACCGGGGCGGATCGTCGTGGCTGAGCGACCCTGCCGCCACCACCTCGGCGCCGCTGCGGGCGGTGAACGCCTGCACCAGGTGGCTTTTGCCGCAACCGGACGGACCGTGAAGACAGAGCCGGCCCGCCGGCCAGTCGGGCCAACGATCGAGCCACGCCACCGCCTCGGCGTTGCCGGGGGCGACCAGGAAGTCCTCCCGTCCCAGGGCCGGCCGGTGGCCGAGGTCAAGGGGAAGCTGTCTAGCCCGCATTTCTCACAGGTCCATCGGGCCGTGGGTCTTCCCCCTGCTCCCCCTGCTCCCCCTGCTCCGCCGGTGCCGCGGCCTGGCCATGGTAGAGCGGTCCCTCCAGGTAGCGCCCCATGGCGAAGCGGACGAGGACGCCGATCACCGCCGCTCCCGGCACCGCCAGCAGGATGCCGACGAATCCGAACAGGACGCCGCCGGCCAGCAGGGCGAACATCACCCACACCGGATGCAGGCCGATGCGCTCGCCCACCAGCCGGGGGGTCAGGACATTGCCCTCGAGCACCTGGCCGACGAGGAACACCAGGGCGGTGAAGCCGATCGGCACCCAATCGTGGAACTGTCCGAGGGCGAGGGCCATGGCGACCACGAAGCCGGTGATGGCGCCGACATAAGGGATGAACGACAAGAGGCCGGTGACGACCCCGATGATCAGCCCGACGTCGAGCCCGACCAGCGTCAGGCCAAGGCCATAGAACGCTCCCAGGATCAGGCAGACGCTGGCCTGGCCGCGGACGAATCCGGCGATGCTGCGATCGATGTCCCGCATGATGGCGCGGATGGTGTCGACATGGGCGCGCGGCAGCCAGCCATCGACCATCGCCACCATGTGATCCCAGTCCCGCAGCAAATAGAACGCGACCACCGGCGTGATCAGCAGCAGCGACAGCACGCCGACCACGGCCATCCCGCCACTCCACACTCCGGCCGCCATGCGACCGACGCCGGAGAGAAGGCTGCCGACGACACTGCTCGTGGCTTCGGCCAGCCGCTGCCGCTCCGCGGGCGGCAGTTTGGCGGCGAGGCTGTCCACCATGGTTTCGGCCTTGGTGAGCACCCCGGTCACGTAGTCGGGAACGCGAGCGGCCAGGGTCGCCACCTGGTCCACCAGCATCGGCACCACCAGTATGCCGACGGCGACCACCGTCAGGATGAACCCGAGCACGATGATCACCGTGGCCAGGGTCCGCGAACACCCCCACTTTTCCAGGCGATCGGCGACGGGATCGAGAAAATAGGCCACCGCCATGCCGGCGACGAATGGCAGCAGCACCGGACGCAACACATACAGCGCCACGAGCGCCAGCACGGCGCCCAATGCCCAGAAGGCCATCCGTCTGTCGTTGGTCATGAGTGCTGGTGTCCCCTGAAAGCTGGCACGGCGGTATCATAAGGCGGATCCCGTCGTCTGGACAGGGGGCAACCGACGCGCCAGCAGTTCTTGGCGGGCTTCCGCCCGCACCCGACCGGGGCGTCGTGCCAAAGGCACGCCTTT
>JAMOBE010000069.1:0-19259 GCA_039908285.1 Alphaproteobacteria bacterium | reverse complement strand
GCGGGCGTCGAGCAGAGGCTCGGTCATGATCGTGCTCTCCCTGCGATCCGGGGGTGAAGAGGATAGGACCGCGAGAATGGTGCCCTGTTGGCGCCCGGTCCTTGAGCCTCGTCAAGTAATACCGTCGAGCCTAATGTTTGACACACCAGAAAGAAGCGGGCTCTGCCCGCACCCGCCAAAGGCCTGTGGGCCTTTGGGAACCCATTAATGGGGGTTTGGGGCCTCAGGCCCCAAGCGGGTTTGGGCGGCAGCCCAAGACTTTCTTTCATACAAACGAGTCGATCTTTACACTCGACTGTATGACAGATCCTGGGGAGTCCAGGAGGCCGTCACGCCGCAGACATCACTGCGGTACGCTCTCGGCCTTCGCCGCAGCCGGGGCGGCCTTGGCGTTCTTGCGGGGGACCTTTTTCGGGTCGGCGGTGATGGGGCGATAGATCTCGATGCGCGCCCCGTCCTCCACCTCCGAGTCGAGCGCCACCGCCTTGCCATAGATCCCGACCTTGTGCTGCGCCAGGTCAATCTCGGGGAACTGGGCCATGATTCCCGATCCCTCGATGGCCTGGCGCACGGTCGAGCCGGGCGCCACCTCGGTGGTCAGCCAGGAATGCCGACCGCCGCTGGCGAAGACGACTCCTATCTTCATTGTCGTCTCTCCTCTCAAACACCATGCCCGACGGGGCCGGTCACGATCGGCTTGCCCGCCCTGATATCAAGGTAGCGCTTCCCCGCCACCAGCAGACCGGTGACGATGAACCCACCCGGCGGCAGGATGAACACCAGCACCGAGTTGCCCGAGTAGATCTTGGTCTCCATGAAATGGAAGGCCGGCCCAAGCAGCAGCGCCGCATCGACGAACAGGGTCCCGCCGCCGATGATCTCGCGCACCGCGCCGATGACCGTCAGCGCCAGGGTGAAGCCGATGCCCATGAACAGGCCATCCACCAGTGACGGCAGGACCGGCTCGCGGGCGGCGAAGACCTCGAGGCGGGCCAGCGGCAGGCAGTTGGAGACGATCAGGGGAATGAACAGGCCCAGCACCTTGTACAGCTCATGCATCCAGGCATTGAAGGTCAGGTCCACCACCGTCACCATGGCGGCGACGATCAGGATGTAGACCGGAATGCGGACTTCCTGGGTGATGTAGTTGCGGAAGATGGCGATCAGGAGGTTTGAGGCGGCCATCACAGCCGCCGTCGCCAGCCCCATGCCCAGCCCGTTGGTGGCCGTCGCCGTCATGGCCATGGTCGGGCACATGCCCAGCATCTGGCACAGGACGCCGTTGTTGTCCCACAGGCCGTCGCGGACGATGGTGCGATATGATGCCGTCATCAGTGCGTCTCCAGCATTTTGGCCTTGTGGGTGTCGAAGAACTCAAGTCCTCCGCGGATGGCGCCGACGACGGCCCGCGGCGTGATGGTGGCCCCGGAGAACTGATCGAACTGACCGCCGTCCTTCTTGACCTTCCACTTTTCCTTCGGGGGCGCTCCCAGCTTCAGACCGGTGAACTTGGTGATCCAGTCGCTCTTCTTCTCGTCGATCTTGTCGCCGAGGCCGGGGGTTTCCTTGAAGGCGATGGCGCGGACCCCGAGGACCCGGCCCTCGGCGTCGACTCCGAGCATCAGGCGGATCGCGCCGGCATAGCCCGATCCCTTGATCTCATAGGCGACGCCGGTCACCTTGCCGGCCCGCTTGGCCCGGTAGACCTCCACCTCGGCGCCGGACGGATCCGACACCTTGAGGACGTCCTCCACCAGGTTGTTGTCGAAGAGGTTGGCGGGGATCACCTTGGCCAGGGAACTCTGCTTGTCCTCGACCATGCGCAACGCGATGTCCTCCTCGGTGACGAGGTCAAGGAGTGCCAGCATCAGACCGAAGCCCAGGCAGAACAGTCCCAGCACCACGGCATGGATGTAAGTGGGCCGGTTCATGTCTTCCTCGTCAATGCCAGGGGTTCGCCCTTGCGGGTGCGGCCGAACGCACGGGGGCGAATGTGATAATCGATGATCGGCGTCAGGGAGTTCATCAGCAGGACCGCGAAGGCCACGCCCTCGGGGTAACCGGCGAAGGTGCGGATCACCCACGTCAGGACGCCGCAGCCGATGCCGAACACGATCTGCCCCGACTTCGACACCGGCGAGGTGACGTAGTCGGTGGCGATGAAGAACGCTCCGAGCAGGGTCGCCCCCGACATGACGTGGAACACGCCGCTGAGGTAGCGATCGGGATTGGCGAGATTGAAGATCGTCCCCATCACCAGCAGCGTCCCGATCAGCGACACCGGGATGTGCCAGGAGATGACCCGCTTCGCCATGAGGAACAGGCCGCCGGCCAGGATCAGCAGCGCCGAGGTCTCCCCCATGCTGCCCGGATGGAAACCGAGCGCCATGTCGGTGAAGCCGGGAACGCTGGCCATGGACTGGCTCACCGGAATGCCCCGCGACAGCTCGGTCTTGATGAAGTTGAGGGCCGAGGCGGCACTGACCGTGTCCATGTTGACCGTCTCGCCGAAGGTGATGCCGATGCTCTCCATCAGCCCCGGCGCCCCCTCGGTGAACAGCGGCTTGGGCGGAACGAACGCCGTCATCTGCACGGGGAAGGAGATCAGCACCGCGACGCGGCCGATCATCGCCGGGTTGAACACGTTCTGCCCGAGCCCGCCGAACAGGAACTTGGCCATCCAGATGGCGAACAGGGCGCCGATGACGCCGATCCACCACGGTGCCCAGGGCGGCAAACTCAACGCCAGCAGCCAGCCGGTCAGGACCGCCGAGCCGTCGGTAATCGTCGGCTGCACCGGTCGCCCGGTCATCTTGAGACACCCGGCCTCGATGGCCACGCAACTGCCGACCGTCACCAGGAACAGCAGCAGTGCCGGCCAGCCGAACAGCCAGACATTGAACAGGGTCGCCGGCAGCAAGGCCGCCAGCACCAGCGTCATCGTCTTCTGCACGCTCGTTTCGGCGTGACCGAAGGGACCGCTTTTTTCAGGGAGAAACGTCATGCGCTGGCCTTGCCTTCTCCTGGAGTTTCAGTTGGCGCCTTGCGTGCGGCCGTGGCCTTGTGCTTGGCTTCGGCGAGCTTTTCCAGCCGCGCGGCACGCACCTCCACCATGGCCTTGGTCTGCTCCGTCTTGCGGCGCTCCCGGTCCTTGGCGTTGATCATGCCCTTGGCGTAGTTGAAGTAGTGCACCAGCGGAATGTGCGATGGGCAGACGTAGGAACAACTGCCGCAGGAGACACAGTCCATCACGCCGGATTTCGCGGCGCCGTCCATGTTCTCCTTGCGGATGAAGGCCGCCATCTCCACCGGCACCAGTCCACAGGGACAGATGGTCACGCACGTGCCGCAGCGGATACACGGCCCTGCCGGCTTCTCGTTGACCTCGGCATCGGTCAGCGCCAGAATCCCCGAGGTGCCCTTGACCACCGGCACGTCCAGGGACGGCAGCGGCTGACCCATCATCGGCCCGCCGCTGATGACCCGCTTCGGCGTTCCCGACAGGCCGCCGCAGAAGGCGAGCAGCTCGGAGACCGCGGTCCCAAGCGGCACGTCCACATTCTTCGGCTGCGAGATCCCCTTGCCGCTGACGGTCACCACTCGCGACACCAGCGGCCGCCCGAAGCGCACCGCGTGGTGGACCGCCCGCGCCGTGGCGACGTTGTGCACGACGACCCCAAGGTCCGCCGTCAGCTTGCGCGCCGGAGTCTCGAGGCCGATGATGGCCTGGGTCAGGTGGCGTTCCGAGCCCATGGGATATTGAACCGGCACGGAGACCACCTCGACGTTGGCGAACGCGCCGGCGGCCTTGACCATGGCGGCCAGGGCCGCGGGCTTGTTGTCCTCGATGGCGACGACGACCCGGGGCGCGCCCAGCGCATGGGCCATGATGCGGGCGCCGTCCACCACCTCGTCGGTGTACTCGCGCATCACCCGGTCGTCGCAGGTCAGATAGGGTTCGCACTCCGCCCCGTTGAGAAGGAGCATGTCGAGCTTGTGGCGTGTCCCCAGCGACAGCTTGACCGCCGAGGGGAATGCGGCGCCACCGAGGCCGACGATGCCGGAGGCCGCCACGCGATCACCGATGTCCCTGGCCGAGGCCTTGAAGGGATCGGCGATGGGAGCGGGCAGATCATCGGCCCAGGCGTCCCGGCCATCGGGCTCCAGGATGATGGAGCGCTGGGTGAGGCCCGACGGATGGGGGGCGGGGAAATCGCCGATCTCGGCGATCCGTCCCGACGTCGGGGCATGAACCGGCGCCGAGATCATGCCCTGGGCCTTGGCCAGCACCTGTCCCTTGCCGACCACGTCGCCCACCGCCACCACCGGCAGGGCGGGCGCACCGGCATGCTGCTGCAGCGGAATGGTGAGTTTCCGCGGCAGCGGGAGAGCGACGATGGCCTTCTCGGCGCACAGCTCCTTGCGATAATCGGGATGGATCCCGCCGCGGATGGCAAACAGCTTCATCGGCTTCCCTTCCTCAATGCACGTGATCGGACACGGCCGGCTTGTGCCAGTGCCAGGTCGCGAGGGTGGGCGTGATGGGAATCATGACGATGGCCTCGGTCGGACAGGCCTCGGCGCACTTGGAACAGCCGTGGCAGATGTCGGGCAACACCGTGTGCATCTGCTTGGAGGCGCCGATGATGGCATCGACCGAGCACTCCTGCAGGCAGCGGGCGCAGCCGACGCAGAGGTCCTCCTTGACCAGGGCGTACTCGGGCACCTTTTCCACATGGTCGCCCATGTCCAGGGAAATACCGAGTCGCTTGGCCAGGGCCTCGGCGATCGCCTTGCCGCCGGGTACGCACAGGTTCGGCTTGGCCTCGCCCTTGGCCAGGGCCGCCGCAGCCGGGCCACAGCCGACGAAGCCGCACTGGCCGCACTGGGACCCCGGCAGGATGCCGGCCAGTTCCACCTCGAGCGGGTCTTCTTCGACGGCGAGAAACTTGGCAGCGGTGCCGAGGATGGCCCCGAGAGCCGCGCCCATGACCGTGAGACTGCCGACCGAGATCCCGACCTCCATCAACATGCGGAGTCCTCCTAGTTGGTGCTGATACCCGAAAAGCCCATGAACGCCAGCGCCAGCAGGCCGGCGGTGACGAAGCCGATCGGCGGGCCGGCCATCAGGACCGGCACGTTGTTGAGGGCGATGCGCTCCCGCAGACCGGCGAAGATGACCATGACCAGGCTCCAGCCGAACGCCGAGGCGAAGGCGAACAGGAAGCTGGTGAGGAAGCCGTACTTGCCCTCGACGTTGAGCAGCGAGGCGCCGAGAACCGCGCAGTTGGTGGTGATCAGCGGCAGGTAGATGCCCAGCATCTTGAACAGCGGCGGGGATATCTTGCGTACCGACATTTCGGTGAACTGCACCGCCGCCGCCACCACCAGGATGAACGTCACCGTCCTCAGGTATTCAAGGTGATAGGGTATCAGCAGAGCGTACTCGATGACCCAGTTGCCGGCCGCCGATACCGTGATGACGAAGGTGGTGGCCATGCCCATGCCGACGGCCGTGTCGATCCGGGTGGTCACCCCCATGAACGAACACAGGCCGAGGAATCTGGCCAATATCATGTTGTTGACCAGTACGGCTCCCACCATCAGGAGGATAAGTTCCTGCATATGACCGATTCCCTCAACCCTTAATCAAGATGACAGTCCTGGCCGGGCCCCTCGTTGAAGGCGCGGCGGAGAAATCTCGGTGTCAGTTCGCCCCGCGCCGTCAGCCGTCCGGCCCCGAGACGGGCCAGACCCACGCCGACCGCCAGGCCGCCGATGGCTCCCGCCGCCGACGCGCCGTCGCTTCCCGTAAGCGCCTGCGCCGTCACCGCCGCGCCGATCATGATCAGCAGCGGCAGGGCGTAGGCGATCAGCGATGCCTGCAGCAGCGTGCCTTCGTAGGTGCCGACCACGATCCGCTCGCCGACCGTCAGGCCGGCGGTGTTGTCGAGCGGAAAGCGCCGCGCCAGCAGTCGGCTCGCCGTACTACCCGTGGCGCCGCACACCCCCGCCGACTTGCAGCCGCCACAGGCGCTGGTCTGCTCGGGCTCGAGCCACGCGGTCCTGCCCTCGAGGGCCACCACGCGCGCGATTCCCTCGACGACCTTGCGCCCGCTGGCGTCCACGTAGGTGTCGGCGGTGTCATTCATGGCGATCAGGCTTCCACGCGGCTGACGACGCCCTGCGGCGTGACGTAAAGCGCAAGCGAGCCCCCGGCGGCCGCGAGGATCGCCTGACGACGCTCCTCCGGTGCCAGCAGCATGGCGGTGGACAGGCCGTCGGCCCTGGTGGCGGTGTCGGCCACCACCGAAACGCCGAGGTGGGCCGGCGCCGTGCGGCCGGTGCGGGGGTCCATCAGATGAGTGAACCGGCCGGCGGCGTCGAAGACGGTGCCGTATCCACCCGAGGTGGACACGCAACTGTCCACCACGTCGAGTTCGGTGATGGCCCGCGTCGGATCGGCCGGATTGGCGATGCCGATTCGCCAGGCCGAGCCGTCGGGCTTGGCCGCCATGGCCCGCGGCTCGCCCAGATCCACCAGCATGCGGTCGAAGCCATGGCTGCGCAGGACGGCGGCGACGCGATCGGTGATGTAGCCCTGGGCACCGCTGTTGAGGGTGAGCCCCATGCCGGGCCTGGCGAAGGCCACGCGGCGGCGCTCGGCGTCCACCTCGACTCCTTGCCAGCCGACCAGCGCCAGGGCCGCCGTCAGGTCGCGGTCGGAGGGGCCCTCCGGATCAATCCTGGCGGCGGTGAAGTGGCGGAAGTAGAGCTGCCACAACGGCTGGATGGTCGGGTCATAGACGCCATCGCTGATACGGGCCAGCCCCAGCGCGTGGGTGAGAAGTTCGATGAACTCGGGCGCGGCGTTGTCCAGCGCCCCCTCGCGGTTCAGCGTCGAGATGGCCGAATCGGCGCGGTAGACGCTGAAGATGCCTTCCAACCGGTTCAACTCGGCGATGGCGGCGTCGATGGCGGCGCGGGCCTTGGCCTCATCGGTGTGGTAGAGCTGGATGGTCGAAGGCGCGCCCAGGGTCGTTCCTTCCCACCGGATCAACCGGGCCTGGGCGCTGCCGGCCTTCAGGAGCAGCGGCAGACCGGCGGCGGCGGCGAACACCGTGATGGCCCGACGGCGGGAAATCGTGATGGTCATGGAGCGGCGTCCCTATTCTTCAGTTGCCAGGAAAGACTTGAGGTGACGCGCGACGAAACCGCACGCCTCCGCGACGCGAACCCATTCGGGGAATCGGTCGACGACCGACCCTCCCGAACAGTTTGGAGTTTGGAATGGTAATAGGCATTTCGATCGCCTTCAAGCCTCCGCTTCATCAGCCATGCATTCTCTGACGATGGGCCATGCGGGGTGGGTGAGGCCGGACGGGCAGGCTGGAGGTCGTCCGCCAGGTTGGCTCCCACGGTTCCCAATGGGATAACATAGCCATAACCGACGGCCAGACAAGAGGCTTCCCGGGACAGGGCGGAAACGAATTCCGTCCAGATCAGAAAATCTGAATTTGCGGAAACCAATCTGCCCGGTCAGGTCCATGGGGCTCTGATCAAGGACGTTTTCAACAACCGGTTGATCGGCCATACCACGCCTGAACAGGCGCGGTACCGCGAAGGTCATCCGCAGATCGCGTCAATCCTACTGTATTGCTGATCCCAGGAATCTTCGCGCGCCGCGAAGATTCCTGGGATCAGCAATACGAATCTTTTTTTGGTTGCGGCCAGCGGCCGCGACAGGTCGCGTGCGGCCACCACCCCCGCCCCCGGGTCTTCACGCCGGTCGTCACGCCGTCAGCGCGGGCTCGCGGACCGGCACCGGCTCCGGCACCTTTGGCGGCCTGACCAGGAAGATGCACCCCGCCCCGACCAGGCAGGCCACGCCACACGCCGAGAACGCCAGCGGGAAATTGCCGAGGTCCCCCAGCATGCCGCCGAGAATCGGGCCGGCGATTCCGCCCACGCCATAGGAGAGGAACACGACCGGGTAGTTCTGGCCGACCTTGGCGTTGCCGAAGGTATCGGCGGTCATGGTCGGGAACAGGGCGAAGTTGCCGCCGAAGTTGAAGCCGATCAGGGCGGCGCCCAGATAGAGCAGGTACTCGTTCCCGGCCATCGTGGTGAACGACAGGAACAGCACTCCCTGCGATGCCGCCATGATCAGGATCGCCAGCCGACGGCCGAGTCGGTCGCTCAGCGTGCCCCAGACGATGCGGCCGATCCCGTTGGCCAGGCTGAAGGCCACCGCCATGGCGGTGCTGGCGATGGCGCTGGCCTCGGCTGCGGACCGGCCGGCGGCCTGCAGCGCCTCCATGGGATAGAGCTTCATCAGGCCGATGGCCATCAGGCCGGCGGCGGCGCACGCGGCAAAGGTCGCGAAGATCAGATAGAACTGCGGCGTCGTCAGCATCTGGGCACGGGTGAAATCGCGCCCCCCGGACGTCGCGGCCTGGGTCGGCTGCGGCGGCACGTAGCCTGGCGGCAGCCAGCCGCCGATGGGGAACACCATCCAGATACTGCCCACGCTCACCAGGACCGCGAAGGCGATGCCATAGACGATGAAGGTGTCGGCGAGTCCAACCCGGGCGATGAGCTGGCCCCAGTTGTCGGCCAGCTTGACCCAGCCCATGGCGCCGAAGCCGAAGCCGGCGACGGCGATGCCGGTGATCATCCCCTTGCGATCGGGGAACCACCGCATGCCTACGGCGATGGGCACCACGTAGGCGAGGCCGATGCCGATGCCGCCGATCACTCCGACGGTGGCCAGAATCGCCCAGAAGCCGGTGCCGCCGGACAGCCCCGCCAGCACGTAGCCAAGCCCGAGAATCAGCCCCCCCCGCATGGCGAGGGCTCGCGGCCCGATCGTCAGCATGCGGCTGCCGGCCCAGACCATGGTCACTGCAAACACGGCGAGGCTGACGGAAAAGACGATCTGCGTATCGAGCTTCGACCAGCCCGCCGCCTTCAGCGCCGGCGTGAACACCGACCAGGCATAAAGGGCACCGAGGCTCAACTGGACAAGCACCGCCCCCAGGACCACCAGCCGGCGGTCGATCGATCTGGCATCCAGCATGACCCGATTGGCCTCCCCGCCTGGCAAATAAACGACGGCAACCCCGAATTCCCCGTCATCATCACTTTACACGACCCGCCCCGCCAACACAAAATATGATATGCATATGACACGCATATGACATGCGGCGACGATCGATGGCGGAAAGGGCGCGATCATGGCGATCAAGAGCATCCTTGTCTCCCTGGATGGGACGGAGACGAGCACGGCAACGCTCGCAACGGCCTTCCAGGTGGTACAGCGATTCAAGGTTCACGCCGACGTCCTGCACGTGCGTCCCGATTCGCTGACCTCGGTGCCGGCCATCGGCGAGGGGATGAACCCGCGACTCGCGGAAGACTTCGCCCGCGATCACGAAAAGACATCGCAGGGCCGGTCCGATGCCGCTCGCCGCGTCTTCGATGATCTCTGCGGCCGCAATGGCATCGCGGTCGTGGAGAGCGGCCCGACTCGGGACGGCGTGTCGGCGAGCTTCATCGAAAAGGTTGGCCGCCGGCATCTGGTGATGACGCGGCTCGGGCGCGTCCACGACCTCATCGTGGTCAATCATCCCACCAACAGGCGCGACCTCGCCCACAGCATGACCATCTATGCGCTGTTCGATACCGGTCGCCCGGTTCTGGTTGTGCCGAAAAAGGCACCCACCGTCATGGGCGACGTCATCGCCATCGCCTGGAACGGCAGCGCCGAGTGTGCCCGCGCCGTCGCCAGTGCCACCAACTTCTTTCCCTTCGCGAAGAAGGTGTTCATCCTGACCGCCGACAGCGAGCGCACCCCCCTTTCGGTTGTGCCGGAACTGGCCTCCTATCTGGAGTGCCACGGCGTCCCGGTGGAAACGCGGGTATTCGCCCACATGGGGCGTCGCCATCTCGGCGGCAAGCGCCTGCTGAAGGCCGTGGCCGAGGTTGGGGCCGATCTGCTGGTCATGGGGGCCCACCGCGTCGCGCCGCTGACCGAGTTCATCCTCGGCAGCGCCACCCGCCAGGTGCTGGAAGGCGCCGACATCCCGATTCTCATGCAGCACTGATTTGGTAAGGGGTCTCTTGATTTACCCGGTACAAGACCAAACTCCATGACGTCGGCTCCCTCTGTTCATCGGGATTAATGCCGACAGGAGGTGTACCGTGTTCGCCCAAAGGACGAGTCCGACGCGTGAGGGTGCCGTCGTCAGGCGCGGCGAGCTGGATTTCCGCATCGACGCGCGACGCGACAGGCTGCTGGGGCTGTGGGCGGCGGAGAAGCTGGGGTTTGCCGGCGCCGACGCCGAGAGATATGCCCAGGAGGTGGTCCTCGCCGACCTTGAGGAACCTGGCGATGCCGACGTGGTTCGCAAGATCATCCGCGACTTCCGGATACGGCGGCGGTCCCTCTGCGAGCGGGACGTGCGCAGGGCGATGGTCGGCCTATACGAGACCGCCCGGCGCCAGGTGGAGGGGTGCGGCTGAGAGATTGAACCCAAATCCGGCAGCCCCAGGTGTAACTGCCCCAGGTGTAACTGCCGGAATTGGGACAATACGGTTCCCAGAAAATCCACGGATTTTCTGGGAACCGTATTCTTTCGTGGGTCAGTCCTGCTGGCGTCCGCGGTGATAGGGGTGTCCATCGAGGATGCACTGTCCGCGGTAGATCTGCTCGGCCAGCATGGTCCGCACCAGAAGGTGGGGCCACACCATGGGGCCGAGGGATAGGGTAAGGTCGGCCCGGGCGCGCACGGCGGCTCCATGGCCGTCGGCGCCGCCAATCAGGAAGGCGACCGAGGCGGCGCCCTGGTCACGCCAGGTGCCAAGGCGGTGGGCGAAGTCCTCGCTGGTGAGGGGCTTTCCGGCGGCATCCAGGGCGACCACGACGGCTCCGGCCGGCAGGGCGGCCAGCAGCAGTTCCCCCTCGCGGGCGACACGTTCGGCGACGGAGCGGGCGGCGACGGAGCGGGGCCGTCGGTCCTCCACCTCCCTGACGATCAGCGGCCAGCGGAGGCGGCGGGCGTACTCGTCGAACAGGTCCCGTTCCGGCCCGGCCTTCGCCCGGCCGACGGCGGCCAGGACGATGTCCATCAGCCGGTCCACATCCTTTCCAGGTTGTAGAAGGCGCGGACCTCGGGGCGGAACACGTGGACGATGACGTCGCCGGCATCGATCAGCACCCAGTCGGCCTCCCGCATGCCCTCGGCGGTCGCCCGGGTGCCGTGGGCCTTCAGGGTCTCCAGCAGGGTCTGGGCCATGGCCGCCACCTGCCGCGTCGACCGGCCGCTGGCGATGATCATGTAGTCGGCGATGCTGGTCCGGCCGGCAAGGTCGATGACCACCACGTCCTCGGCCTTGTGATCGTCAAGGGAAGTCTCGATGAGTCCCACCATGTCCCGTGGGTCGAAGGGTATCCTGACCGGCTTGTTTATGGGATGCTCCTGTTGCTTGACTCGGAACGCCGGCAGCGGCTGCGGCGCGGATCCGGGTGGCCGAGGCCGGATGCGGGCGGATGGGCAGGAAGGTCCAGGCCGGCGGTTGCCTTGCCGCCATGCCATGAGCCCGCCACGGCCCCACGCGGCACCGGACGTATCGCCGGGCGGCACGGCCGGCCAGCGCCGCCCAAGAATATGGGCTGCGGGCGAAAACCGCAATGGCGGTCCTGCGAAAGATTTCCCGCCAGTGTTTCCAGCGTGGGATCTGCTTCAGGTTGTCGGCCCCCATGAGCCAGACGAATCGCACCCGGGGAAAGCGGCGCCGCAGCTCCCTCAGGGTGTTGGCGGTATGGACGGAGGCGAAGCGGCACTCGATGTCGGTGACCCGGATGCGCGGGTGGCGAGCCAGGGCACGGGCGGCGGCGAGTCGCTCGGCGAGGGGAGCCATGCCGGCCGGCGGCTTCAGGGGGTTCTGCGGCGACACCAGCCACCACACCTCGTCGAGCCCGAGTCTGGCCAGGGCGGCCAGGCTGATGTACAGGTGCCCGGCGTGGGCCGGATTGAACGAGCCGCCAAGCAGCCCGACAGTCCGGCACCGGCGGTCGCCACCGAAGGGCAGGGGGAGCGGCGTCATCGTCACCGTCCTATACCGTCTTGCGGAATGATCGACTCAATTGATTCAACACCTGAATGGTGTTGGATTATTTCGTGTCATTGATGCTCACGATCGCACCTGACCGGTCCCCCGCACCTTGTACTTGAAGGTGGTGAGCTGCTCGACCCCGACCGGGCCGCGGGCGTGCAGCTTGCCGGTGGAGATGCCGATCTCGGCCCCCATGCCGAACTCGCCGCCGTCGGCGAACTGGGTCGAGGCGTTGTGCAGGGTGATGGCGCTGTCCACCTCGGCCATGAAGCGCTCGGCGGCCGTGGTGTCCTCGGTGACGATGGCGTCGGTGTGCTGCGAGCCGTGGACGTTGATGTGGTCGATGGCCTCGTCCAGCCCCCGCACCACCTTCACCGACAGCACGGCGTCCAGGTACTCGGTGTCCCAGTCGGCGTCGGTGGCCGGCACCGCGCGGGGCTCGAGCGCCCGGGTCGGGGCATCGCCGCGAATCTCGCAGCCGGCCGCGATCAGGTCGTCCAGGATGGGCGGCAGCAGCCGGTCGGCGACGGCCCGGTCGATCAGCAGGGTCTCGGTGGCCCCGCAGATGCCGGTGCGGCGCATCTTGGCGTTCATGACTATGGCGCGGGCCTTAGCCGGATCGGCGGCGGCATGCACATAGGTGTGGCAGATGCCCTCCAGGTGCTGGAACAGGGGCACCCGGCTCTCGGCGGTGATGCGCTCGATCAGAGACTTGCCGCCGCGGGGGACGATGACGTCGATGAGCCCGGTCATGGTCAGCATTTCACCGACGGCGGCGCGGTCGGTGGTGGGGACCATGCGGAGAACGTCCGCCGGCAGCCCCGCCGCGGCGATTCCCTGGGCCAGGCAGTCCATGATCGCCGACGACGAATGGAAACTCTCCGAGCCGCCGCGCAGGATGGCGGCATTGCCCGACTTGAGGCACAGCCCGCCGGCGTCGGCGGTGACGTTGGGACGCGACTCGTAGATGATGCCGATCACGCCGATGGGCACCCGCACCCGGGCGATGCGCAGGCCGTTGGGACGGGTCCACTCCGCCAGCACGGTGCCAAGCGGGTCGGGCAGGGCGGCGATGTCCAGAAGCCCCCGGGCCATGGCCTCGATGCGACCATCGTCCAGCAGCAGCCGGTCCAGCATGGCCCGGGTCAGCCCCTTGGCCTCGCCGGCGGCCATGTCCCTGGCGTTGGCAGCGGCGATGGCGGCACGACCGGCGCGGATGGCGGCGGCTCCCTCCAGCAGGGCCGTGTTGCGGGTCTGGGTATCGGTGCGGC
Source organism: Alphaproteobacteria bacterium (assembly GCA_039908285.1). GTDB lineage: Bacteria > Pseudomonadota > Alphaproteobacteria > Rhodospirillales > Rhodospirillaceae > JAMOBE01. The sequence goes on along the minus strand of JAMOBE010000069.1, from coordinate 5,871 downwards.
CCAGGATCAGCGCGGCGGCCCGTGCCCTGGCTCCCAGATCGGACATGATCGTGTGGACGTCCACGACGGTCTCTCCTTTCATCAAACTAAATTGAGAAGCTGAAAATGAACCGCAGCTCATGAAATTCCCTCGGCCAAAAGCCCACCCCCTTGATTGGCTATCGTATGCACACAAGTCGGACAAACTGGGCTGCGGGGTGTTCGCTGTAGAAACTATCCGTTTCCCGCAAAAAAAGCCCTCCCCCTTGATGGGGGAGGGTTGGGTGGGGGGGATGGCGCAGCACGTCGGTGCATCGGGGTCCACCCAAGAATTCAGCTTTTGTGCGAATGAACTGCTGTCTGTACGCGCTTCAGTGCCCCCCCCACCCAACCCTCCCCCATCAAGGGGGAGGGCTTTAGTTTGCCAAGGGAGAGGGCGCCGTGAACGTCCTACCTGGTCGTCGCGTCCTTCTCTTCCTGCGCCTGCTTGAGGGCAGCGCCCAGGATGTCACCCAGCGAGGCTCCCGAATCGGCGGAGCCATACTCGGCCATCGCCTTCTTTTCTTCCTCGAACTCGCGGGCCTTGATGGAGAGGGCGATGCGGCGGGTGGCGCGGTCGATGGACGTCACCTTGGCATCCACCTTCTCGCCGACGGCGAAGCGCTCCGGCCGCTGGTCGCCGCGCTCGCGCGCCAGTTCGGCCTTGCGGATGAAGCCCTGCACCGTCTCGTTGATGGTCACCTCGACGCCGTTTTCCTGGACCTGCGACACGATGCAGGTCACCACGTCGCCCTTCTTCAGGCCCTTGATGGCGTCGGAGAACGGATCGTCGGTCAGTTGCTTGATGCCGAGGGAAATCCGCTCCTTCTCCACGTCCACGTCCAGCACCTTGGCGCGGACCATGTCGCCCTTCTTGTAGTCGTTGACCGCTTCCTCGCCCGGACGCTTCCAGTCCAGGTCGGACAGGTGCACCATGCCGTCGATTTCGCCGGTGAGGCCGACGAACAGGCCGAACTCGGTGATGTTCTTGATCTCGCCTTCGATCTCGCCGCCGATCGGGAACCGCTGCAGGAAGGACTCCCACGGGTTGCCCATGGTCTGCTTGAGGCCAAGGGAAATGCGGCGCTTCTGCGGATCCACGTCCAGGACCATCACGTCCACTTCCTGGCTGGTGGAGACGATCTTGCCGGGATGGACGTTCTTCTTGGTCCAGCTCATCTCGGAGACGTGGACCAGTCCCTCGACGCCCGCTTCCAGCTCGACGAAGGCGCCGTAGTCGGTGATGTTGGTGACGCGGCCGGTGAACTTCTGACCCACCGGGTACTTCTTCTCCACGCCCTCCCAGGGGTCGGTCTCGAGCTGCTTCATGCCGAGGCTGATGCGCTGGGTCTCGGGGTTGAAGCGGATCACCTGGACCTTCAGCGTCTGGCCGATGTGCAGCGCCTCGCTCGGGTGGTTGATGCGCTTCCACGAAATGTCGGTGACGTGCAGCAGGCCGTCCACGCCGCCCAGGTCGACGAAGGCGCCGTAGTCGGTGATGTTCTTGACCACGCCTTCCAGCACCTGGCCTTCCTTCAGGTTCTCGATCAGGTCGGAGCGCTGCTCGGCCCGGGTCTCCTCCAGCACCGCGCGGCGCGAGACGACGATGTTGCCGCGGGCGCGGTCCATCTTCAGGATCTGGAACGGCTGCGGCGTGCCCAGCAGCGGCCCCACGTCGCGCACCGGCCGGATGTCCACCTGGCTGCCCGGCAGGAACGCCACGGCGCCATTGAGATCCACGGTGAAGCCGCCCTTGACGCGGCCGAAGATGACGCCGGTGACGCGCTGATTCTCGTTGGCGGCCTTCTCCAGTTCGTTCCAGGCCTCCTCGCGCCGGGCCTTGTCGCGGGACAGCACGATCATGCCGTCGCGGTCCTCATAGCGCTCGACGAACACCTCGACGGTGTCGCCCGGCTTGACCTCGGCGCGGCCGCCGGGGGCCGCGAATTCCTTGAGGGCGACGCGGCCCTCGGACTTCAGCCCCACGTCGACGGTGACGAAGTCGTTGTCCACAGTCAGCACGGTGCCCTTGATCACGGCACCCTCGATGCCCCCGGCCTTGCCGAGCGAGCTGTCGAGCAGAGCGGCGAAATCCTCCTTGTCGGCGGAGGACGGGTGAGTGGCGGTATCGGCCATTCGGTCAGATTCCTTTCATGAACTCTTACAGGCCAGCCGGTTGGGTCCGGCGGTCTTGAGAGGGTTGCGGAAAACAGAAAAACCCAGCGCACCCGCGTCCGGGCAACCCCTGGGGTCGATCATGCTCTGGCAGCGCCGTCCTGGACGAACGCCAGCGCCGCGGCAAAGGCGGTATCGGCATCCATGTCCGAGGTGTCGATGATCCGGGCATCCCCGGCCGGCACCAGCGGAGCGGCGGCCCGCCTGCTGTCGCGTGCGTCACGCTCGCGCATCTCTTCCAGAACGCGTTCCTCTATAGCGTCGACGCCTCGTTCCCGCAACTCTTTTGCACGCCGCGCGGCGCGGACCTCCAGGCTGCCGGTGATGAACAGCTTGACGTCGGCCGTCGGGCACACCACCGTGCCGATGTCGCGCCCATCGAGCACGGCGCCCGCCGCCCCCCCCGGCGGTGAGCGGACAAAGCCGCGCTGGAACTCCAGCAGCGCCGCCCGGACCGCCGGAAGGACGGCCACCCGCGAGGCAAGCTGGCCCACCTCGTCGTCCCGCAGGGCCGGGTCGGACAGGCCGTCGGGAGTGAGGCGCTGCGCCGCCGCCGCCGCATCGGCCGGGTCGTCCGGGTTGCCGCCGGCCCGCGTCACCGCCAGCCCGACGGCGCGGTACAGGAGCCCCGTGTCCAGATAGGCCAGTCCAAGGTGCCGCGCCAGCCGCCGCGCCAGCGTCCCCTTGCCGGCCGCCGCCGGCCCGTCGATGGCGATTATCATGACGCGCTCTCCGCGGCGATTATCATGACGCGCTCTCCGCGGCGATTATCATGACGCGCTCTCCGCGGCGATTATCATGACGCGCTCTCCGCGGCGATGATCATAGTGAGCCGTCCATCCGCGAGATCCGTCCGCCGCAGCCGTTCATCAGCTCGACGAAGCCGGGGAAACTGGTGGCGATGGCGGCGGCATCGTCGACGGCGATCGGCTGCGCGGAGGCCATGCCGAGGACCAGGAACGACATGGCGATGCGGTGATCCAGCTCGACCACCACCGTCGCCCCGCCCGGCGGGGCGGCGCCGGTACCATGGACGGTCAGGGTGTCACCCTCAACCTCGACCCGGACGCCGCAGGCGGCCAGTCCCCGGGCGATGGCGGCCAGGCGGTCGCTCTCCTTCACCTTCAGTTCGGCAAGGCCGAACATCCGGGTGGTCCCGGTGGCACAGGCGGCGGCCATGGCCAGAATCGGGTACTCGTCGATCATCCGCGGCGCCCGCTCGGCCGGAACGTCCACCCCCTTCAGGGCGGAGGCGCGCACCCGCAGGTCGGCCACCGGCTCACCGGCTTCCTCGCGGCGGTTCTCGAGGACGATGTCGGCCCCCATCTCCAGCAGGGTCTCGTAAAGCCCGAAGCGCAGGGGGTTGATGCCGACGTCGCGCAGCATGATCTGCGACTCCGGCCGGATCAGTGCCGCCACGGCGGGGAAGGCCGCCGAGGAGGGATCGGCCGGCACCCGCACCGGCCGGGCCACCAGTTCGGGGTGGCCGGTGACGGTGACGGCGCGGCCGCCGGACGACGTGGGCTCGACTCGCACGGTGGCGCCGAAGCCCCGCAGCATGAGTTCGGTATGGTCGCGGGTGGGCGCCGGCTCGATGACGGTGGTCTCGCCCGGGGTGTTGAGCCCGGCCAGCAGCACAGCCGACTTGACCTGGGCCGAAGCCACCGGCAACTCGTAGACGATGGGCAGGGGCGCCGCCGCCCCCTCGACGGCCAGGGGCAGCCGCCCGCCGGAGCGCCCGAGGAAGCGGGCGCCGAGGCGCGTCAGCGGCTCCATCACCCGGCGCATCGGCCGCGAGCGCAGGCTGGCGTCGCCGGTCACCATGGCGGTCAGGGGATGGCTGGCCAGGATGCCCATGAGCAGCCGTGCCCCGGTGCCCGAGTTGCCAAGGTCGAGCACGTCGCCGGGCTCGGTGAGCCCGCCGATGCCCCGGCCGGCCACCCGCCAGTGCCCGGCGACCTCCCGGGTCACTCCGGCTCCGAGTGACTCCACGGCCGCGGCGGTGCGCAGGACGTCCTCGCCCTCCAGCAGGCCGGTGATGACGGTCTCCCCCACCGCAAGCGCGCCCAGCATCAGGGCGCGGTGGGATATGGACTTGTCGCCCGGAACCCGAAGCGCGCCGGAAAGGGCGCCGGTTCGCGCCGAGGTCAGGCCATTGGTCTGGGATATGTTCGCCAAGGGTAAGGTTGCCGTACGCCTGTTTTTCACTACCTATGATACGACGGGCCGACTCCCCGGCCGGACGCCACCATGGTGGTGGTCGTGGTAGCACACGCGGTGACGGCAGGGCTAGGGGGCTCGGCGATAAAATTCTCGTCGGGACGTTTTTATTTTTGACACCCGTGGGAGAAAGTGGCAAATCGCCAGGAAGCTGGGATCAAGACGTGGTGGGAGGAGAACGGGTGGCTAGACCGGAATGGGGAAGCAAAAGGACCTGCACGAGCTGTGGCACGCGGTTCTACGATCTTCGCCGCAGCCCGATACGCTGTCCGAAATGCGATGCGCCGTTTGAGCCCGATGCGCCCGTGCGCTCACACCGCCCGGCCGCGGTGCCGAAGAAGACCAAGCCGGCGGCGCCTCCGGTTCCGCTGAAGGGGCTCAAGCCGGGTCTGCCGGAGGTCGAAGACGACGCCGTGCTGATTGCCGGGGTGGACGACGATGCCGAGATCCTGGTGGGCGCCGACGTGGACGACGAGGATGCGGGCATCGAGGAGGTGGAAGGCGACGGCGACGACGCCCTGATGGAGGATGCCTCCGACCTGGGCGGCGACGACGAGGACATGGCCGAGGTGATGGAGCACATGGAGGACGACCCCCGCGAGTCGTGACGACACCTCCGTTTGTCCGCTCGGAGCGACTTCGGAGCGACAAGTGGGGACGAGCCGATTTTTCCCTTGCGGTGACGGCTCGTCTCTCCTATCTTCCGCTCCACCGGTGGGGCACACCCGCCGGACCGCCATGGGGCTGTAGCTCAGTTGGGAGAGCGCTACAATGGCATTGTAGAGGCCGTCGGTTCGATTCCGTCCAGCTCCACCAAGGAATTCAAGGGGTTAGCCGCTAGCGGTTAACCCCTTTTTGGTTCCAGGTCGGCCCCATGTCAGTCCAACGGCCGGAACGGCAGACTCACGTTGTAGCGCGCCACTTGGTTTTGGAGTTGGCGCCACATGGTTTTGGAGCAAAAAACTGTAGCGCGGCAGCCGGTTTTAGACACCGGCCGCCGCGCCAGCGCGTTCCGTCGTTGTTCACCCCCTTCCCGTCGCTGATGAGGAGTTCGTTGACCCGACCCCGGCCGCTGGTTTCCCGGCTCACCTGGTAGGACGTTTCGACCTGCTGGAACGTGAAGCCGTCGAAGATCCGCCGCACCTCCGGGACGTCGTTGAGAGACATCAGGAACCGTCCCCGGAGGCCCCTCAGAACCCCGGCCAGGCGCTCGAAGTCGGCGCGTTCGAACAGCGCCCGGCCGTAATAGTCCTCGCGGCCCCAGTAGGGCGGGTGTGTGCTGGGCATGTCTGCCAGCTTGGGAGTGAAAGTCTTCTATCCAGCCTGATGGGGCGAAGGATTAGAGCATTTTCAGACCGAGCCGAATCGCCAGGGATTCCCATGACGCAATTTTTATGGTTCATAGAAGGCCGATCGCAACAGGCGAGGGTCGTCGATGACATGGCGTAGCGGGCAAGA
>JAMOBE010000068.1:0-19360 GCA_039908285.1 Alphaproteobacteria bacterium | reverse complement strand
ATCGAGTTCTGCCAGCGGGCGGGCCTGACCTACGTGTCGTGCTCCCCGTACCGTGTGCCGATCGCCCGCCTGGCGGCAGCCCAGGCGGCCCTCGGGGCGCGGGACGATCGCACGAAGTAGGGGAAAGAAAGTAAGTAAGGGAAGAACGAGGGGCCATTGGCCCCTCGTGCTCCCCATTACTTATCGAGCGACACTCATACCATTGTTTCGGATTGATACGACAACTGCTTCAGCAACGAAGTAACGGGGAGCACGAGGGGCCAATGGCCCCTCGTTCTTATTCTTTCTTTATTTACTACAATTGTCCGACACTCCCTCAAGACGGGGTGCGTGGACATCTGCGTTTTTCCACGAATCAGCACGTGTCGAGTCATCCGCTTGCCGATATTACAGTTGCTTAAGGTAGAATTACCACGGCATAACGCAGCTAAAGATATATGAACATGGACATAATATCTGCCCATACGCATATTTTTGTTCCGATCGCGTTTTCGCCTTGCTAGACTGCGGTGAGGTATGGAGGGCTTCGGTCAACCATCGGCGGCTATCAAGGGACAGCATCATGAACAGACAATGCCAGAGTCTTGCCTGTGCGATCGGCATGCTTTTCGTCAGTTCGGCCAGCATGGCCGAAACCATCAAATGCACCGGGTCGACCACGATCACGGGTGTCGTCTTCACTCAGGACGTCCTGAAGGAGATCAAGGACAAGCTCGGCATCGAGGTCGAGGCTGTCGGCAGTTCGTCGGGCGCCGGATTCAAGGACCTGATGGAAGGCAAGGTGCCGTGCTCCATGAGTACGGCGTCCTTTGCGAGTCTCCTCACGAAGAACAATCTGGGCGAAGGTGCCGGCTTCAAGGCCTGGCCGCTTGGATCGGATACCGTGGTCCCGGTCGTTCATCGCAACAATGCCGTCAAGACCAAGGTTCTGACCAAAGAGCAATGGGCGGGCATCTACTCCGGCAAGACGAAGAACTGGTCGGAAGTTGGCGGACCGGACCTGCCTGTCGTCGTGATCATTTCGGCGGATGAAGGGTCGGCCACCCGGCAGGAAGTCCAGAAGGACATCATGGGGGGCGCGCCCTATCCGGCGGATGCCCGCAAGGCAACGACGACCAAGGATGAAGTCGCGGCGGTTGGCGCCACCCTTGGCGGAGTCGGGGCGGTCGGCAAGGGGCTTGCGGCCGGCAATCCAGCGGTTGCCATCATGGGAGAGCCCCTCCTCAAGAGGGATATGATCCTCATCACCAAGGAGCCACCAGCCGGTTTCGAGAAACTCGTCAACCATCTGCGGACACCAGAGGTCAAGGCCAAGACAGGGATCGAGTAATCACCACGCCTATCGCGATTACCTGGTGAGAAGTGGAGGGGCGCCGTGGTGAGTCTCACGATCAGAGGTAAGTTGTATCTGCTGCTGTGCCTGATGGTTGCTGCCATTACTGGAATGGCTGCGCAGAACTATTGGTCAGCCAGGGCGGTAGACGCCGCCGAGGATGTTCGACGGAACGGCAGCGCAGCTGGCGTTCTGCTCACGGATGTGCGCGTGGCGGCTCTGGAGGTGCAACTCACCGCGTTGCAGGCGCTGAATGCCACCGATCCCAAGGAACTTACCGCGATTGCGGGGAAATCGGCCAAGGCTCGGGAAGAACTGGCTTCGGTCAGTGGCAAACTCGGCGGAAAGATGGATGGCCAGAGAGCGGACATCTACTCGGCAACGCGGCCCATGGTCGAGAAACTTGTCAGCTCAAGCAAGAGTCTCATCGAGTCTCTACAGGTAGGAGCCGGCCTCGAGAAACTGCCCGTGCTGACGGCCGCCGTTGATCAGAGCCAGAAGTCCCTTCATGATTCCTACGATAAAATGGACGAAATGACCCAACGAGACATCGCCGAAGCCGATACGGCGTTGCGAACGGCGATGTCCGGGAGCGTTCGCCTGTCGGTCATTTCGGCCGTGCTCGCCTCCCTGATCTGCGGCGGCCTGGGCCTGTTCACCCTGCGTGGCGTAACGAGGCCACTGGGGGCGATGGTGAAGGTCATGCACCGCCTTTCCGACGGGGATTTGACGGTCGAAGTGCAGGAGAGCCATGTCGACGACGAAATCGGCGCGATGACGAAGGCGGTCAGGATCTTCAAGGACAATGCTTCCCGTATCAAAAGCATGCAGGCCGAACAGGAGGACCTGAAGAGAAAGGCAGAGGAGGATCGGAAGGAAGCCGTTACCAAACTCGCCGACAGTTTCGAGGCCAGCGTCAAGGGAATCGTACAGATCGTATCGTCATCCGCCACCGAGTTGCAGACGTCGGCGGAAACATTGACGACGATCACTGGGAACACGGTTCGGCAATCGACCGCCGCCGTCGCCGCGTCGCAACAGGCGTCGGGCAACGTCCAGACCGTAGCCTCGGCGGCGGAGCAACTGGCGTCATCCATCAGTGAAATCAGCCGGCAGGTGACCCAGTCCTCCACGGTGTCCCGTGGCGCCGTCGAACAGGCCGAACGCGTCAACACCCTGGTCCAGGGGCTGGCCTCGGCGGTGAGCAAGATCGGTGACGTCGTCAAGCTTATCAACGACATTGCCAGCCAGACCAACCTGCTCGCCCTCAACGCCACCATCGAGGCGGCGCGCGCGGGTGACGCCGGCAAGGGCTTCGCCGTGGTCGCCAACGAAGTGAAGAGCCTGGCCAATCAGACCGCCAAGGCCACCGACGAGATTTCCGGTCAGATTACCGCGGTCCAGTCAGCGACCCGGGAGTCGGTTCACGCGATCAAGGAAATCACCACGACCATTGGCGAAATCAGCGAAATTGGCGGAGCCATCGCGGCCGCCGTCGAACAACAGGGCGCGGCGACCAGGGAGATCGCCCGCAATGTCGAACAGGCATCCGCAGGCACCTCGGAAGTCTCACGCAACATCACTGGCGTCAACGAGTCTTCGGCAGAGGCCGGCCAGGCCTCAAGTCAGGTCCATACGGCCGCACGGGAGTTGTCAGTGCAGGCGGAACACCTGCGGGATGACGTCGACATGTTCATCGACTACATCCGTAAGACCTGATACGGACTATTGTCTCGGAGGAAAGTAAGAATAAGAGCGAGGGCCTGGAGGCCCTCGTGCTCCCCATTAGTAATCGAGCGATGCTCATACCATTGCTTCGGAATGATACGACAACTGCTTCAGCAACGAAGTAACGGGGAGCACGAGGGGCCAGTCATGCCGTAGGCATGCATTCGCATGACGGCCCCTCGTTCTTTTTCTACCGCAGCGCCGCCGCGATATTCCCCCCATCCACCGTCACCACCGCCGCCGTCGTACTGCGAGCCAGCGCCAGGTCCACGAACGCCTGCGCAACCTCGTCGGCGGTGACCTCGCGGCCCAGCAGGTTGCCCGCCATGTAGTCATGCTCGCTCAGGCCCCGGGCCTTGGAGCGCGAGGCGATCATCTCGTCCGTCAGCAGGCCGCTGCGGATGCGGTCGGCATTGACGGCGTTGGCGCGGATGCCATCCCGGCCGTGGTCCACCGCGTACTGACGCATCAGGAACAGCGTCGCCGCCTTGGGCAGTCCATAGGGGCCGAAGTCCGGGCCTGGGTTGACCGCCTGCTTCGAGGTGTTGAACAGGAGGCAGCCACCGGTGCCCTGCGCCCGCATGATCCGTACCGCCGCCTGGCACACGCTCTGATGCGCCCAGAAATTGAGTTCGAAGCTTCGGCGCAGCACCGTGTCCTCGACGTCGCCGATGGTGCCCTGCCACGCCGCGCCGGCGTTGGAGACGACGATGTCGACGCCCCCAAACGCCGCGCACACCGCGTCGAAGGCCGCCGACACCCGCGCCGGGTCGGTGACGTCGCACGCCAGGCCAAGGCCCTTGACCCGCGTCGCCACCGCCTTTGCCGCGTCGCCGTCACGGTCCAGAACCGCCACCTCGGCGCCACCGCGGGCGAAGGCCGCGGCCGTCGCGGCGCCGATCCCAGAGCCGCCGCCGGTCACCACCACCACGTGACGGGCCAGGGGCTTCTCGGCCCCCTTGCCCAGCTTGGCCTGCTCCAGCGACCAGTACTCCATGTCGAAGACGTCGTCCTCGGGCAGGCTCTCGAAGCGCCCGATGCGCTCGGCGTCGGTGATGACGCCGACGTTGGTGACGGCAAGATCGGCGGCGATGGCCGCCTCCTTGGCCGAGGCGCCGACGCCGAACAGGCCGAGACCCGGCACCAGGATCACCCGGGGCACCGGGTCCAGCTCCCGCCGCTTGACCGCCTGACGGGCATTGTTGCGGGCGAAATAGGCCCGGTAGTCGGCGGCATAGGCGGCGACGGCCATCCGCGCGGCGACGGCGAAGGCGCCCACGGTCCCGGCATTGGCCGGCGGCAGAATGAGGGGCTTCTGCTTGGTGCGGATCACGTGGTCGGGGGTGGCGGTGCCCGCCTGGCCATAGCGGGCAAGCTGGTCGCCGTTGACGAAGTCGCGGATCTCCGGCCCGTCGCGAAAGTCCAGCACCATGCGCGCATGGTCGCTGCCGCTCGGCCGGCTCAGCAGGCCGCGCACGATCGGCGCCACCACGGCGAGCGGAGCGGCCGGCTCGGGCAGGGCGGCCACGGCGAAGGGGCGGGATTTCCCCTTGGCGATGCGGGCCTCCGCCAGCGTCACCATGTCGATCATGCGGTCGTAGGCCTGCTTCGCCGTGTCGCCGAAGGTGAAGATGCCATGGCGCAGCAGGATGAGGCCCTCGACCCCGGGATCGGCGGAGAACACCTCGTGGGCCTTCTTCGCCAGCAGGAAGCCCGGCATGATGTAGGGCACCACCGCCATCCGCCGGCCATAGACCTCGGCGCACAGGGCGGCGGCCTCCGGCTGGTCCACCAGCGACAGCACGGCATTGGCGTGGGTGTGGTCGATGAACTTGTGGGGGAGGAAGGCGTGCAGCAGCGTCTCCACCGACGGATTGGGCGCGGTGCTGTCGAGAAGGTTGCAGCGCTGCACGTTGACCATGTCCTCGTCGGACAGGGCATCGAGGGCCAGCAGGCGCCGCAGCGGGGCGAGCCGCACCGCCGGCAGCCCCGCCGGCTCGATGGTCCCCATGTCCCAGCCGCTGCCCTTGACGCAGATCACCTCCACCGGGTCGCCCACCAGGTCGTGCATGACGGTCTTGACGGAGGTGTTGCCGCCGCCATGCAGCACCAGGCGCGGCTCCCCCCCCAGCAGACGGCTGGTATAGACCCGCAGGGCCACGTCGGGCCCCAGGGCGGCATGGCGGGCGATCGCCGCATCGGCGTCGCTATCGGACCACTGGTTCTGCATGGGGGAATACTCCGTCAGGTCCTGGCCGCCGCCCGCTCGGGGAACAGTCCCCGCAGGCCCTCGGCCGAGGCCGCGCAGACGCCGCGCTCGGTGATGAGGCCGGTCACCAGGCGGGCCGGGGTGACGTCGAAGGCGTAGTTGGCGACCGCGCTGGCGGGCGGGGTGATGGTCACGGTGGCGGCGTCGCCCCGGTCGGTGCGGCCGGTGATCCGCGAGACCTCGGCGCCGTCGCGCTGCTCGATGGGGATGTCGCGGAGGCCGTCGGAGACGGTCCAGTCGATGGTCGGGCTCGGCAGGGCGACATAGAACGGCACCCCGTTGTCATGGGCCGCCAGCGCCTTGAGGTAGGTGCCGATCTTGTTGCAGACGTCACCGCGGGCCGTGGTCCGGTCGGTGCCGACGATGCAGGCGTCCACCAGCCCGTGCTGCATCAGGTGACCACCGACGTTGTCGACGATGACGGTGTGGCGGACTCCGTGCTGGCCCAGTTCCCAGGCGGTGAGGCTCGCCCCCTGATTGCGCGGCCGCGTCTCGTCCACCCAGACATGGACGGGAATGCCGGCGTCGTGGGCCATGTAGATGGGCGCCAGCGCCGTCCCCCAGTCCACGGTGGCGAGCCAGCCGGCGTTGCAGTGGGTCAGCACGTTGAGCCGCTCCGGCTGGCCGCGCCGCTCCCAGATGTCGTCCAGCACGGCCTGGCCGGCCTGGCCGATGGCCTGGTTGATGGCCACGTCCTCCTCGCAGATGCCGGCGGCACGGGCATAGGCGGCGGCCACCCTCTCCCCCGGCGGCAGGGGGGTCAGCAGGGCGCGCATCTCGTCCAGCGCCCAGCGCAGGTTGATGGCCGTCGGGCGAGTCTCCAGCAGGATCCCGTAGGCCTGGGCGAGGTGCTCGTCCGAGGCGTTCTCGTGCATGGCCAGGCACATGCCATAGGCGGCCGTGGCGCCGATGAGGGGGGCCCCGCGCACCAGCATGTCCATGATGGCGTGGGCGGTCTCGGCCAGGGTCTCCAGACGGACGGTGGTGAAGGCGTGGGGCAGAAGAGTCTGGTCGATGATCTCCACCGCCCACCCGTCTTCGGCGAGCCATATGGTTCGCTGTGGTTTTCCATTGACGTTCATGACACCATCCACCCCATACTGGACCACGGGGACCTTACGCGCACGCGCTGACTGGTGCAATGGCCGGTTTCCGGTCTTTTGTCCAGCGCCAAGCCATTGTAGAGTTGCGCGGTATCGGGATCTCTGGTCGGGGAGCGGGACATGGCTGCATCCACACGGACCGTCGCCAAATGGGCGGTGACGTCGGCATCGTTCCTCTGGATCGCCATCGTTGGCTGGTTGCAGATCACCGCGATGTTCGGCACCGACATGCAGACCCACTCCTCGGACCAGGTCCAGCAGCGGTTGAGCGACTGCTCGGGAACCTTCCGCCAGCGCTATGAGTGCAAGGAGGCGATCGTCCTCGGCGTCCAGCGCTCGTCCGCCTGGCTGGTGCTGGCGCGACTCCTCCTCATCATCGGCCCGCCGCTGGGGGCCGCGGTGGCCTTCGCCTATCTGATGCCGAAGCCAAAACTTCCCCCCCGTCGCCCTCGCAAGCCAAAGACGGCGGGCACTGCGGAGGACGACGCGGACGACGAGGATCCCGATGTCTGGCTGGAGCGGACCCGGATGCAGATGGAGGAGATCCGCGCCAATGAAGGTCCCGTAAAGAATGCTCCCAGAGGACGCCGATAGTCCCGTCGGACTCCGGTGCGATGAGGAACGATGGCGATGGCGACTGGTGGTAGACCGGCGGGACGGATTCCCGGCTTTCTGATCCTGCCGATAGCGGTGATCGCGGCGGCGTCGCTCTATGCCGCCTTCTGGCTGTGGACGAAGTCGCGGATTGATGTGGGGATCGAGGCCTGGGCGGCGGTGCGCCGGGCCGAGGGCTATCAGGTGTCCTATGGGGCGCCGGAGTGGACCGGCTTTCCTCTGGGCATCGTCCTGACCGTTCCCGCTCCCGCCATCGAGGCGCCGGCGGCCGGTGGCGGCTGGAACTGGCGCGCGCGCTCCCTGGTGGCTCGCATCAACCCCTTCTTCATCACCGAGGTAAAGGTAGACATCGTCGGCCCCCAGGACCTGCGGCTGCCGTCCAATCTGGGCGGGGGAGCGGGCTCGGTCACGGCACGGTCCGCCGTGGTCGACCTGGCCTTTGGCGGCACTGGCCGGCTGCGGCTTGTCGGTCTCACCCTGGACGCCGCGGAGATCGTCGGGGCGGCGGTGCCGGTGCGGCTGGAGCACGTCAAGGCCAGCGCCGCGTGGACGAACGGGAACGAGGCCGATCACAAGGCGACCAGCATCGCCGTAGCCATCGATGGTCGCGCCATCGACCTGCCGCCGGGGCTGCGGCTGCCATTCGGTCCGAGGCTGGACGACATTACCCTGAAGGCGCAGGTCAAGGGCCGGCCGCCGGCCGGGCCGATCGTCGAGTCCCTCGGGCGCTGGCGGGAGGAGGGCGGCACCGTCGAGGTGGAGACCTTCGACGTCCAGTGGTCGCCGCTGCGCATGTATGCCAGTGGCACCCTGGCCCTCGACGAACAGCTTCAGCCCATAGGCGCCCTGACCGCCCGCATCCAGGGCTTCTTCGAGGCGGTGGACGCCCTGACCCGCGAGGGGATGGTGCGCTCCCGCGACGCCAGCATGGCCAAGGTGGTGCTCGGCATGATGGCCAAGCCGTCGAGCGGCGGCGGCCCCTCCACCATCAGCGTACCGCTGACGATCCAGGAACGGCGGCTGTTCGTCGGCCCGGTAAGGCTGGTTCGCCTGCCCGACGTCCGCTGGTCGTCCTCCCACGAGCCGGCCCCTCCCGGCACCACCACGGCCAGGCCGCAGGCGGTCCCATCCGGCGATGAGGCGGATCCCGAGGGGAAGTGATGCCAGGGCTGATCATTTTTAGTATCTGTTTGCAGCGGTCAGCCTCAGGCTGACACGGGTTTCAGCCTCGCGATACGCCGTGAAAAAATGGAGATAAAGGCGATTTTACGTGTGTTCGCGCAAACCATGACGGCGGTGCGCCCCATCACCGGTCCCCACGCCCAGCAGCGCCCTGGTACAGGGATGAGCCGCCCGGCCGGCGCGGAGGTCGGCGGCGGAGAGGTGCTCGACGATGGCGCCGTCCCGCATGACCGCCAGACGCTCGCACATGTGGGCCACCACCGCGAGATTATGGCTGACCAGGACCATGGTCAGGCCGCGGCTTTGGCGCAGGCCGGCGAGCAGGTTCAGCACCTCGGCCTGCACCGACACGTCCAGGGCCGAGGTGGGCTCGTCCAACAGCAGCAGGGAGGGCTCGAGGATCAGGGCGCGGGCGATGGCCACCCGCTGGCGCTGCCCGCCGGAAAGCTGGTGCGGGTAGCGGAAGCGGACGGCGCCATCGAGGCCGACGTCGGCCAGGGCCTGGGCAACCCGCTGGTCGATACGGTCGAGTCCCTGGACCAGGGCCGGCTCGGCCAGGGTGGCGTCCACGGTGTGGCGGGGGTGGAGGGAGCCATAGGGGTCCTGGAACACCATCTGCGCCACCCGGGCGAAGGATCGGGGGCGGACCGGCCTCTGCACCTCACCATCTATGGTCACCCGGCCGGACCACGAGCGCAGCAGTCCACTCAGCACCCGCAGCACCGTGGACTTGCCCGACCCCGACTCTCCCACCAGACCGAACGCCTCCCCCCTGGCCACGGTGAAGGATACATCGTCCACCGCCGTCACGCCGCCGAAGGTCACCCGCAGGGCCTCCACCGCGATCATGGCGGAGACTCCTCATGGAGCCAGGCCGGGTCGCGGCGCAACACCGGCAAAAGCGCCTGCGTCCGATCCAGCCGGGGACGGGCGGCCAGCAGGCCCCGGGTGTAGGGATGACGCGCCCGGGCCAGCTCCCCCGGCCGGCACTCCTCCACCACCCGCCCGGCGTACAGGATCAGCACCCGGTCGCAGAACTCCGCCACCAGGTCGAGATCGTGGGAAATCAGGATCAGCCCCATGCCCCGCTCGCGCACCAGTCCGTCCAGCACCGCCATCACCTGCCGCTGCACCGTGGCGTCCAGGGCCGACGTGGGCTCGTCGGCGATCAGAAGGTCGGGACCGGGGGCCAGCATCATGGCGATCATCGCCCGCTGGCCCATGCCGCCCGACACCTGGTGGGGATAGGCGGCGAACACCCGCTCCGGCTCGCCAAGACCCGCCGCCGTCAGCATGGCGAGCGCCCGCTCCCGCGCCGCCCGGCCCGACAGGCCGGCAATGTGACAGGCCTCCAGGATCTGGCTGCCGATGGTCATCACCGGGTTCAGGGCGTAGCGGGGGTCCTGCATCACCATGGTCATGCGCCGGCCGCGCAGCCGAGCCACGCTCCCCGGGGCGGTCAGGTCGATGCCGTCGAAGACCAGCCGGCGCGCCGTCACCCGCCCCGGCACCGGCACCAGTCCCATCACCGCCCGCCCGGTCATGGACTTGCCCGAGCCAGACTCGCCGACGATGCCCAGGCGCTCGCGGCCCATGGTCAGGGACAGCCCCCGCACCGCCTCCACCGGCCCGGCGTCGGTGGGAAAGGTGACTCTCAGGTCGTCTATGACGAGAAGGGGAGATGGGGCGAGAAGAGGGCTCATCGGGCTTTCGGATCCAGGACGTCCCGCAGGCCGTCGCCCAGCAGGTTGAAGCCGAGGCTGACCACGAAGATGGCGATCCCCGGCATGGTCGCCACCCACCACTGGTCCAGCAGCACCCGGCGGCCGGCGGCCACCATGGCGCCCCACTCGGGCGCCGGTGGCTGGGCGCCGAGGCCGAGAAAGCCGAGCCCGGCGGCGGTCAGGATGATGCCCGCCATGTCGAGGGAAAGGCGCACGATCACCGACGACAGGCACAGCGGCATCACCTGTCGCCACAGGATGCGGGGGGCGGAGGCTCCGGCCAGGCGCGCGGCGGCGATGAAATCGCTGTCACGGATGGCGAGGGTCTCGGCGCGGGCCACCCTGGCATAGGCCGGCCAGGCGGTCAGGGCGATGGCCAGCACCGCGTTCTCGATCCCCGGCCCCAGCGCCGCCACCAGCGCCAGGGCCAGGATCAGCCGGGGAAAGGCCAGGAACACGTCGGTGAGGCGCGACAGCACGCCGTCCACCACGCCGCCGAAATAGCCGGCCACGGTGCCGACCGCGAGCCCGACCGGAGCCACCACCACCGCCACCAGGGCGACGGTCAGGAGGGTGATGCGGGTGCCGTGGACGACGCGGGCCAGGATGTCGCGGCCGAGGGTATCGGTGCCGAGCCAGTGGTCGGGACTGGGCGGCCTGAGGCGCCCGACCAGGTCCTGCGCGGTGGGGGACCCCACCAGCGCCGGACCGATGGCGGCGATCAGCACCAGGGCCGCGACCACGATGAGTCCGACCATGGCGAGGGGATTGCGCCGGAGCACGCGCCACGCCCGATACAGGGCGCCGAGCCGGGCCTGGCGGCGGGAGGCGGGGCTCGTACTGGTGAGATAGGCGTGCAGGCTCATCGCGCCCTCGGATCGAGCCGGCGGTACAGGAGGTCGGAAACCAGGTTGAGGCCGACGAACACCGTCCCCACCACCACCGTCCCGCCCAGCACCGCGTTCATGTCGGCGTTGAGCAGGGAACTGGTAATGTACTGGCCGAGCCCCGGCCAGGCGAACACCGTCTCGGTCAGCACCGAGCCCTCCAGCAGGGTGCCATAGGACAGGGCGATCACCGTGACCAGCGGCACCATGGCGTTGCCGAGGGCATGCCGCCACACCACCGTCGTCTCCGACAGGCCCTTGGCACGGGCGGTGGTGATGTACTCCTGGCGCAACTGCTCCAGCATCAGGCCGCGGGTCATCCGGCTGATATAGGCCAGGGAGAAGTAACCGAGGATGGCCGCCGGCAGCACCAGGTGACGGGCGGCGTCGGCGACCACCTCCCACTCGCCGGCCAGGGCGCCGTCCACCAGGATCACGCCGGTCACCGTCGGCACCAGGCTGTCGAAGATGATGTCGATCCGCCCCGGCCCCGCCACCCAGTCGAGCCGGGCGTAAAACACCAGCAGCCCCACCAGCCCCAGCCAGAACACCGGCACCGAGTACCCGACCAGGCCCACGACCCGGATGACATGGTCAGGCCAGCGGCCCTGGCGGGTGGCCGCCACCACCCCCATGGGCACGCCCAGCAGCACCCCGATCAGGGTTGCGGCGGTGGCCAGTTCCAGGGTGGCGGGAAACACGCGGGCGATGTCCTCGATCACCGGACGAGCCGTCAGCACCGACTCGCCGAAGTCGCCGCTCACCGCCCTGACGACGTAGTCGGCGAACTGCCGGTACAGGGGCCGGTCCAACCCCAGGTCGGCGCGGGCCCTGGCATAGGCGGCGGCGTCGGCACGATCCCCCACCACCGTCAGCACCGGATCGATCGGCACCACCCGGCCGATGACGAAGGTCACCGCCAATAGCCCGAGAAAGGTCAGGGCCAGGGAGGGGAACAGGCGCAGGAGGGGGCGGATCATGGCCGCGACTTCCTCATGTCCCGGTAGAGCACCATGTCGAAGGTGGGACCGATCACCGGGCCGGTGATGCCGGTCCGCTCGGCCACCGGCTCGGTGTCCTGGAACATCAGCACGAAGGGGGAAATCCGCTGGTGCAACCGCTGCAGGTCGGCGTAGGCGGCGGCGCGGCGCGACGGGTCCGGCTCGGCCAGGACCGCCGCCACCAGACGCGAGGTCTCGGGGGTGTCCCAGGCATTGCGCCAGGCCAGGGTCTTGACCGCCGCCGACTCGCCGTTGTCGGGGTTCCAGGCGAAGGCCTCGGCGTTGCCGTGGGGGTCGAGGGTGTCCGGCGACCAGCGGCCGATGTAGATATCATGACTCCGCGCCCGATAGCGGGTCAGGGTCTGCTTGTTGTCGCCGGGCAGGATCTCGACCCGGATGCCCGCCCGGCCCCACATCGCCTGGAGCGCCTCGGCGATCTCGGTGGTGGGGGAGGTGTTGCGGGTGTCCATGGTCACCGCGAAGCCGTCGGCCAGGCCCGCCTCGGCCAGCAGGGCGCGGGCCTTGTCCACGTCGACCCGATAGGGCCGGTCGTCGATGGCCCCCGGGGTGCCACGCGGCAGGAAGGTCTGGCGCACGAGCTGGGTGCCCTTGAGGATGCTGTCGTTGATGGCCTCGTAGTCGGTCAGATACTTGAGGGCGGTGCGCACCTCGGGACGGCGCAGGTACGGGTTCTTCTGGTTCAGGCCCAGGTAGTACTGGGAGGCCCGCTCCACATGGCGGATGCGGACGGCGGGGTTGGCGGACAGGGCCGCCAGGTCGTCGGCGCCGATGTTGCGGGCGATGTCCACGTCGCCCTTCTCCAGCAGCAGGCGCTGGGTGCCCGGCTCTGGGATGTGGCGCAGCACCACCCGCCGCATCCCAGCCGCCCCCTGCCAGTACCCGTCGAAGCGATCGACGATCAGGGCCTCGTTGGGACGCCACACCGCCAGCCTGAACGGCCCGGACCCCGCCGAGGCCCGCCGCAGCCAGCCGTTGCCGAGATCGCCGTTCTTCTCGTGGGCCAGCGCCGCCTTGCGGTCCACCACCGAACTCACCCACGACGCGAGACTCCCCAGCACGAAGCCCGGGGCATAGGTGCGGTCGGTCTCGAACACCAGGGTGTGCGCGTCGGTGGCGCGCACCCGTGACTCGACGTTGCCGGCATCGAGCCCGAACTGCTTCAAAAGGAAGGCCGGCCCCTTGCCCAGGCGCACCACCCGCTGCAGCGACCACGCCGCGTCCTCCGCCGTGACCGGGTTGCCGGAGTGAAAGGCCATGCCTGGCCGGATGCGGAAGGTGAACCGCCGTCCATCGGGAGAAACGCTCCAGCCCTCGGCGGCGACTCCGGTGATGACGGCCACATTGTCCGGATCGTGGCGCACCAGCCGGTCATAGACGTTGGCCACGTAGTCGCCACCCGACAGCTCGTAGAGTTCGGCCGGATCCAGGGTGATGAGGTCATCGATCTGCGCCGCCATCACCATGATGTCGGCGGGAAGCCGGGACGAAGCCGCGAGGGCTGGAGCCGCACAGGCTGGGCCGGCCATGACGAGCGCCACGAGCAGGGCGCAAAGAACCGGCCGCGGATGGGTCAAGGCCTACCCGCCGGTGACCGCCGACCTGAGCGTATCAAGAATCGAGCGCGAGCGGGCCTTCGCCGCGGCCTTGCCGGTTCCGGCGTGCTGGCTTTCGTTCGTCAGGAACTCATAGGTGGCGACGGTGGCGAGCACTCCGAGAACGACCACACCCCACGCCCCGGCACCGAGAAGCACGGAGGTGCCCAGCCCCTTGGCCACGCATACGGCCTGCCCAGATCCGGCAACGACCGCCGCCTTCGCTACCGTGCCGCTACCGACGGCCATTTCGCGCCCTCCCCTACTTCCTGGCGTGATGTCCTACCATATCCGCAACGACGATGCCATAGGCTCATTTGCCACGTCCAATTGTGCGCAGAAGCCAGGACAAGGGGCTTTCCACCGTGATCGACGACCGGCGACGGCGCGAGCGAGCGGCCGAGGTCACCCGGATCGGCTGATCGCCCGCGGATCCGATGGGGACGGGAACGGGGACCGACTCCGGCTGGTCCGCTGGTGGTGGGGCGGGTGGTTCGGGTTCAGTCCCGGAGTCACTGGTGGCGCTGGCGATGATCGCGGCGTCGAGGGAAGCGGAGGGAGCGGAGGAAGCGGAGAAAGCGGACCGGCCCCTTGCGGGGCGTCTTACGGGTGGCGGCTCGGGCGGCAGGCGTTCCCGCTCGACGTCATCGTCGAGCAGGCCGGTCTCCCTGACCAGAAAGTAGGCGGCAAGGCCGATCGACCCCACCGACGCCAGGACGAAAATCCCCCTTAGAATACCGTGGGAAATGACGCCGGCGGCGATGGCAGCCAGAACACAGATCAAACCGAAATACTGTGAGTTTCTCATGCTCGCCGATCGCTCTCCCGGCCGGCGGCGGTCGCAGCGGAAAAGGGACAGGTTCCGTGCCGCCAGCGCGACTCACCCCCGGAAAACAATTCATTCGGGGGAAAAAGTGCAGTATGGTTCACACTCTGGAGCATATCGGCCGTGGGGCGACTTCGCAATGAACTTTGGCATGCGGCCACGCGTTGAGGTGACGGTTCGTTGCGGCGTGGGATGTTCGTCCGTCTGCCGTTTGTGGTGAGACTTTTTCCTGCTGGCTGATCCACGATGAAAAAATTCGTACTGCTGGGAACCGTCGGGATATCGCTGCTCTGGAGTCTCGGCGTCGTCGCTTACGTGACGACGTTCGTCGGCTGGGACAACCTGCTCCATCTGCTGCCGAGCGAACTGGCGGTGCTCGTTCTCGTGCTGACGCTCCCCCTGATCGTTGGAGCGATTCTGTTCGTGATCCTGGACGCCAGCCACAAGGTGGACAAGCTGGCCGACACCATCGGCGGGCAGACCGACGCCATGGCGGAAACCATCCAACAGGTGGCCGCCGCCGTCGACGAGGTGCGGCTGAGCCGTGACCTCCATCCGGCCGGGGGGATCATGTCGATTGGAAACATGCCCATCGGGGACCTGCAGGCGATGCTGACGCGGGCGATCTCAGGGGCGATCGAGGCCCAGGGAGGCTTCCACCCGCCGGTGCCGCAATCCTCCGGCAGCCTCATCCCCGAAAACATCGACCCCAACGACTTTGCCCACCTGGGCACGCTGATGAACCTGTTCACGGTGGCGCTGAACGACCTCAGCGTCATCACCACCCGCCTGCTGGTCCGCCTGCTGGAAGGCGCCGGCCGCGGCAAGGAGGACGTCCGCCCCTTCATCGGCGGTCTGCTCGACGCCTACGGCACCGGCGACAAGAACGTGTTCTTTCGCGCCCTGCAGCAGCAGCTCAGTGACTATCCCGTTCATCTGCAGGCACTGAAGGACCTGACCGCCAACTCACCCGAGATCCGCCGCGACGTTTCCAAGATCCTGCGCGAGGCAGAGGAAATCATGTCCATGGTGCGGCGCTGCGACAGCCAGAACCTGATCCGCATCGTCTTCGAAGAGGGTGAGTTGTGGAGTTTGCAGCAAGTCCTCGTGCAACACTTCGACAACGACGGCAATATCAGGACCTGACCGCCCACCGCGTCCATATCTCCCGATAGGCGTCCTCGACCGAGCGGACGAAGGTCGCCGGGTCCAGTATGGGGCGGGTGAGGAGGTGTCGGCGCTG
The DNA here is from genome assembly GCA_039908285.1 of Alphaproteobacteria bacterium. Lineage (GTDB taxonomy): Bacteria > Pseudomonadota > Alphaproteobacteria > Rhodospirillales > Rhodospirillaceae > JAMOBE01. The sequence continues at coordinate 3,836 of JAMOBE010000068.1, read as the reverse complement.
AGACATGCGCATGTCGCGGAGCCGGACCGGGTCGGCGGCGAGGTGCTCGGCGATGGCGACATAGGCCCCGCGGTCGGCGGCGATGAACTCAAGGAGTCCGGCCGAGGTCAGGATGGAGGCGGTGGCGCGGCCGTTGGGACGGTCGCCCAGCAGCGTCACCACCGGCACGCCCATCCACAGCGCCTCCCACGTCGTCGTGCCGCCGGCTCCCGGAACGGGGTCGAGGGCGATGTCCATGCCGGCATAGGCCGCAAGGTGCTCCTCCCGCGAGGTGGCGCCCAGGAAGCTCAGGCGGTCCCCACCGATCCCCCGCGCGGCGAACAGGGAGGCGAGATGCCGACACTCCTCCGGCCGGTCGAGGGTGAAATACTTGAGCAGCAGACGCGACGTCGGCAGCCGCCGCAGCACGTCGGCCCACAGGTCGAGGGCGGTGGCGCTGATCTTCATCGGATTGTTGAAGCAGCCGAAGGTGACAACCCCGGGCATGGTGGCCGGCCCCGGCACCACTTCGGGACAACGGTCGGGCGGACGGTAGGTGAACACGCCGTGGGGCAGCGGCAGGATGGTCTCCACGGCCAGGGACCGCTGGTGCTCGGGCCAGCTCACGGCGTCGGTAAACAGGTAGTCGACGGCGCGCATGCCGGTGATGTTGATCCAACTTACCTGGACCGGGGCCGGCCGCCGGGCCAGGGCCAGCAGGCGGTGGCCGGTGAAGTGTCCGGCCAGGTCCACCAGGATGTCGATCCGGTCGGCGCGGATCATCGCCGCCATGGCCTCGTCTCCAACATGGGCGACGTCGCGCCACTCGGTCGCCAGGCCCTGGAAATAGCCGGTGCGGTCATCCCCCCGCCTTACGCCGGAATAGCAGACGGTCTCGAAGCGCTCGCGGTCGGCATGGGACAGCAGCGGCTCGAACAGGTAGGAGTTGGAGTGGCGACGGAAATCGGCGCTGACATAGCCGACGCGCAGAGGCCGTCCGGGGTCGCGGTCGTTGTCGTAGGCGGGGGAATGCGGGGTCAGGGGGGCGGCATGGCACTGGTCCCAGCGGCGATGCTCCGCCAGCAGGTCGACGACGTCGATGCCGTCGTGGAAATAGAGGCAGGTGCAGAGGTTGCTGTGGCAGGTGACGTGATCGGGCTTGAGCGCCAGCGCCTGCCGGTAGCTGGCCACGGCCTCGGTCACGCGCCCCTGCTTCTGCAGCACCGAGCCCAGGTTGTTGTAGGCCTCGGCCATGCCGGGGGAGGCGGCAATGGCCTGGCGATAGGTGGCCTCGGCCAGGGCCAGGCGACCGGTCTCCCGCTCCACGTTGCCGAGGTTGAGGAGGGCCGACGGATTGGCCGGCTCGATGGCCAGGGCACGGCGGAGCAGGCTCTCGGCCTCGGTGAACTGACCGATGGAAAAGAAAAACGCGCCGGCATTGGACAGCACCATCGGCCGCTCGCCGGCCAGGGCCAGGGCGGTCCGGTGGCACTCCAGGGCCTCGTCGGCACGCCCGGCTTCGGCCAGCAGGGTCCCGAGATTGCTATGCCCCTCCGGCTGATCGGGGGCCAGGGCGATGGCCCGGCGCAGCAGGTCCTCCGCAGCCATCGCGTCCCCCTGCTGATGGCGCAGGACACCGAGGAAGTGCAGGGCGCCGGCGTGACCGGGGTCAAGCGCCAGGAGACGGCGGTAGACACCCTCCGCCTGGTCCAGCCGCCCCGCCCGGTGATGGTCAAGGGCGGTCTCCAGCATCGCTGGCAGCATGGCCGCCATGTCTAGGAGTGGTGTCATCGCTCGTGCCGCCCATCGTTCATCGTGGCCCACCGCGTCCATATCTCCCGGTAGGCGTCTTCGACCGAGCGGACGAAGGTGGCCGGGTCCAGTATGGGACGGGCGAGGAGGTGCCGGCGCTGGTTCAGACGCCTCTCGCGCAGCCGGACCGGGTCGGCGGCCAGTCGCTCGGCGATGGCGACATAGGCCTCGCGGTCGGCGGCGATGAATTCAGGGAGTCCGGCCGAGGTCAGGATGGAGGCGGTGGCGCGGCCGTTGGGGCGGTCACCCCGTAGCGTCACCACCGGCACTCCCATCCACAGCGCCTCCCACGTCGTCGTGCCGCCGTTGCCCGGGGTGGGGTCGAGGGCGATGTCCATGCCGACGTAGGCCGCGAGGTGCTCCTCCCGCGAGGTGGCGCCCAGGAAGCTCAGCCGATCGCCGCCGATGCCCCGCGCGGCGAACAGGTCGGAGAGACGTCGGCACTCCTCCGGCCGGCCGAGGGTGAAGGACTTGAACAGCAGACGGGACGCCGGCAGCCGCCGCAGTACATCGGCCCACAGGTCAAAGGCGGCGGCACCGATCTTCATCGGGTTGTTGAAGCAGCCGAAGGTGACGGCCCCAGGCGCAGTCGCCGGCCCCGGCGCCACCTCGGGACAGTGGTCGGGCGGGCGGTAGGTGAACACGCCATGGGGCAACGGCAGGATGGTCTCCACGGCCAGGGAACGCAGGTGATCGGGCCAGCACACGGCATCGGAGAACAGATAGTCCAGAGCGCGCATGCCGGTGATGTTGATCCAGCCCGCCTGGACCGGGGCCGGCCGTCGCGCCAGGACCAGCAGGCGGTGGCCGGTGAAGTGGCCGGCCAGGTCCACCAGGATGTCGATCCGGTCGGCGCGGATCATCGCCGCCATGGCCTCGTCCCCGACATGGGCGACGTCGCGCCACTCGGTCGCCAGTCCCTGAAAATAGCCGGTGCGCTCATCCCCCTGTCGCACGCCGGAATAACAGACGGTCTCGAAGCGCTCACGATCGAAATGGGACAGCAGCGGCTCGAACAGGTAGGAGTTGGAGTGTCGGCGGAAGTCGGCGCCGACATAGCCGACGCGCAGCCGCCGTCCGGGGTCGCGATCGTTGTCGTGGGAGGGGGAGTGTGGGGTCAGGTGGGCGGCATGGCACTCATCCCAGCGGCGATGCTCCGCCAACAGTTCGACGACGTCGACACCGTCGTGAAAATAGAGACAGGCGCAAAGGTTGCTGTGGCAGACGGCCTGGTCGGGCCGAAGCGTCAGGGCCTGCCGGTAGCTGGCCACGGCCTCGGTCAGGCGCCCCTGCCTCTGCAGCACGGTGCCGAGATTGCCGTGGGCCTCGGCCAGGTCGGGGGTAATGGCGATGGCCTGGCGATAGGTGGCCTCGGCCTCGGCCATTCGCCCGAGCAGTTGCAGCACCAGGCCCAGGTTGCTGAGGATGGCCGTGGTCTCGGGTGCCAGGGCCTGTGCCACCAGCAGGCTGGCCTGCGCCTCTTCCAGCCGGCCGGCATCGCGCAGGGCGAGCCCCAGGTTGTTGTGGGCTTCGGCCAGGGCACCGTCCAGCGCCAGCGCCCGCTCAAAGGCGGCAATGGCCGGATCGAGCCGCCCCTGGCCTCTGAGGACGTCCCCCAGATGCAGGTGAACGTCCGCCACCGTGTCGTCGATGGCGATGGCCCGGCGCAGCAGGTCCTCCGCAGCCATCGCGTCCCCCTGCTGATGGCGCAGGACACCGAGGAAGTGCAGGGCCCCGGCATGATCGGCGTCGAGCGCGAGAAGACGGCGGTAGATGCCCTCCGCCTGATCCAGCCGCCCCGCCCTGTGATGGCCAAGGGCGGTCTCCAGCATCGTCGTTGCGAGGACCGGCGTGTCGGGAGATGGCGTCATCGCTCTCACTGTCGCTTGCGCGGGAAGAAACAGTTATATGGTTTCCGGGAAGCATATTATACCCTGAATCCGCTGAGTCCCGGAAAAATGCCGAAATGGGTTGCGCGATGAAGCAGAATAGATTCGAATCGGGGTATGATCAAAGCTGGTTTCCTGACCGAAGAAGAACGCAAA
>JAMOBE010000205.1:0-2323 GCA_039908285.1 Alphaproteobacteria bacterium | reverse complement strand
TGCTTCGTATCGGCGCGGCTGCGCGGTGCCGCCCGGGGAGCGGGCGGAGCCGGGGGCGTCCTTGGAGCGGGCGGCGCCGGAGGCGCCAGGGCGAACACCGCCCGCTGGGCGGCGTTGGCTGCGGTCATCTCGTCAAGACCGTGGGTCTTGATCAGGTACTGGCCCACCAGGCCGAAGACGTCGATGAAGACCCTGCTGCTGGTGAGGATGGCGATGGGATCCGGGGGTGCCTGATTGGCTGCGGTTGCGTCCACCACCGGCTCCTCCGCGGGAGGCATCCCGGTGAAGTCTGCCTCGGCGGCGGTGACGTCCTGTTCGAGGTCATCAGCGGCCGGCCTGGTGGCCACGGCGGGGGGGGCGCCGGCTTCGATGGTGTCCGGGATGGGCTCCTCGGCTTTCGGCTCGATGCCGGCGGCGGCGAGGACGTCGGCCAGGGTAAAGCCCTTCTCGCTCATCAGGGCTTCGAGGCGGGAGATCCACTTGGCCTTGCCGTTGCAGGATTTTGCCGTGGAGGCGATGCCGGTCAAGGCGCCGTAGGCGGTGGCGAACTGGCTCATGGTGAGGTCGGTGAGGGTGGTCATGGTGGCCTCCGATCGTGTGTTGTCGATGACCACATGAAGGCGCTGAAGCAGAGACACATCAAGTACAACTATTCGATATGAAAGCAGTTATTTGACTTGAGTCTGGAAGCAGACAGCGTCTTCATGGTGTCATCACAATCACACAAGGATAACAGCCATGAACACCAACAACTCAAACAAATCCGCAACAGAGGCCACCAGACTGGCCATTGCCGCCACCATAACCGCCCTTGAGGAAATGCTTCAAACCGCTCACGCCCAGGCCGCGGAGGCGGTTGGATACATTGAGGACGGCAACAGGAACGCCGCCATCGGCACGATCCTCGGGCTGGAACAATTCCTGGCAGATGCCCAGGCACTCCAGACCGCCGCCATCGCCCTGCACCGCCGTTCCGCTTGAAAACCAGGTAACCATCAATATCGAGCGCCGCCCCCTCCAGGGCGGCGCCGCGTGTTTGGACGCCCGCCATGCAGCCGGACCTTTCCTCCATTGACGCCTTCGACGGGGCCGAGGACCTGGAGCGGACGTGGCGGGACGGCATGAAGCCGGATCCGTTGCTGTCGGTGTCGGAATGGGCCGACCGCTACCGGGTGCTCTCATCCAAGTCCTCGTCCGAGCCAGGCCGCTGGCGGACGGCGCGGACGCCGTATCTGAAGGAGATCATGGACTGCCTGTCGCCGTCCTCACCGGTCCGACGGGTGGTGTTCATGAAAGGGGCTCAGGTTGGGGGCTCGGAATGCGGAAACAACTTTCTGGGGTACATAATCCACCAGTCACCCGGTCCGGTGATGGCCGTTTCACCTACCGTCGAACTGGCCAAGCGGTCATCGAAGCAGCGCATCGACCCCTTGATCGAAGAAAGCGAGGTGCTGCGGGGCCTGGTCAAGGAGCGCCGCAGCCGGGATAGCGGCAATACCGTCCTGGCGAAGGAGTTCACCGGCGGCGTGCTGGTGATGACCGGGGCCAACTCGGCCGTCGGGCTGCGATCGATGCCGGCCCGGTACCTGTTTTTGGACGAGGTCGACGGTTACCCTGGCGACGTGGAGGGCGAAGGCGACCCGATCATGCTGGCGGAGCGCCGATCGGCGACGTTCCAGCGACGGAAAATGTTGCTGGTGTCGACGCCGAAGACCAAGGGGCTGTCGCGGATCGAGCGGGAGTTCGCCGCATCCGACCAGCGGTACTTCTTCGTGCCCTGCCCGCATTGCGGTGGGAAGCAGGTGCTGACCTTCGACCGACTGCGCTGGCCTGAGGGGCGGCCTCGGGACGCGGTGTTCGTCTGCGCCCATTGCGAGGCGGAAATTCAGGAACATCATAAGACCGACATGCTGGCCGGCGGCGAGTGGCGCGCCACCGCTCCGGGCGCCCATGTCGTTCCGGAGGCACGCCTGCGGCGTGACGCCGCTGGGTTCCACCTTTCCAGCCTGTACAGCCCAGTCGGCTGGTACTCGTGGGGCGACGCGGCCGAGAGCTTCGAGGCGGCGAAGAAGGACCACGACCTGATGAAAGGGTTCGTGAACACCGTTCTGGGCCTGCCCTTCGAGGAGGAGGCCGACGCACCCGAGTGGCAACGCCTTTACGACCGCCGCGAAGACTATCCCATCGGCACGGTGCCGTGGGGTGGTTTGTTGCTGTCCGCCGGGGTGGACGTGCAGAAGGATCGCATCGAGGTCGAGGTCGTCGCCTGGGGCCGGGCCCAAGAGGCGGGGACGGCCGTAGGCCGGACAGGGACATCAAAATT
>JAMOBE010000204.1:0-2359 GCA_039908285.1 Alphaproteobacteria bacterium | reverse complement strand
CTGGTCAATCTGGGCTCGATCGCCGCGCCGGCGGGCGAGATGCCGGTGGTGCTCGGACCCGGCTGGCCCGGCGTCCTGCTGCACGAGGCGGTGGGCCATGGCCTCGAGGGCGACTTCAACCGCAAGAAGACCTCGGCGTTCGCCAGTCTCATGGGCCGCCGGGTGGCGGCTCCCGGGGTGACGGTGGTGGACGACGGGACCCTCGCCGACCGCCGCGGCTCGCTGACCATCGACGACGAGGGCACGCCCTCGCAGCGCACCGTGCTGATCGAGGACGGCATCCTGACCGGCTTTATGCAGGACCGCCTGAACGCCCGGCTGATGGGCATGAAGCCCACCGGCAACGGCCGCCGCCAGTCCTATGCCCATGCGCCCATGCCCCGCATGACCAACACCTTCATGCTGGCGGGTGACCATCCGCCGGAAGACATCCTGCGCTCGGTCAAACGGGGACTCTATGCCGTCAACTTCGGCGGCGGTCAGGTGGACATCACCTCGGGCAAGTTCGTGTTCTCCGCCTCCGAGGCCTACCTGATCGAGGACGGCCGGGTGGGACCAGCGGTCCGGGGGGCGACGCTGATCGGCAACGGACCCGATGTCCTGACCCGGGTCACCATGATCGGCAACGACATGAGACTCGACGAGGGCATCGGCACCTGCGGCAAGGACGGTCAGAGCGTCCCGACGGGCGTCGGCCAGCCGACCCTGCTGGTGGAGGGCATGACGGTCGGGGGGACCAGCGTCTGAGGCCGTCTCCCGAGACACCAATGTGCAGGGAACAGTGAGGCTGATGGGGACGACACCGCTCTTCGACGCTTACGTCATGGTGGACTGGAGCGCCAGCGCCCGGCCGGTGTCGGGCGCCAACAGCCTGTGGGTGTGCTGTCTGGAAAGGGTGGACGGGGCGCTGGTGGTGCGCGAGCTGGCCAACCCGGCCACCCGGAGCTTCGCCCGCGCCCAGCTTGCCGACATCCTGAGCGATCTCGTCGCCCGTGATCGGGTGACGCTGGCCGGCTTCGACTTCGCGTTCGGCTACCCGGCGGGCTTTGCCGGCCGGCTGCGCCCCGAGTCTCCCGACTGGCGCGGGGTGTGGAAGGACCTGAAGATCCGCTTCGGCGACGACGAGGCGGCGGCGAAGAATCGCTTCGCCATCGCCGCCGCCCTCAACGAACGGCTGTCGGGGCGGGGGTTTCCGTTCTGGGCCTGCCCGCCCACCTTCCAGTCCGAGTTTCTGCTCCACACCAGGCCGGAGGGCTATGGCGCCACCTGCGGGCTGAACGAGAAACGCCTGGCCGAGACTCACCTCCCCACCACCCAGCCGGTGTGGAAGCTGTTCACCCCCGGCAGCGTCGGCAGCCAGACCCTGCTCGGCATCCCCCACCTGTTCGCGCTGCGCCATCACCCCTGGCTCGAGGAGCGGACCCGGGTATGGCCGTTCGAGGTCGGGCTGGCTCCCCTGGCCCCGCCCGGTCCGGCGGGCTGGCGGGTGCTGCTGGCCGAGGTCTATCCCTCGATGGTCAGGGTGACGGTGCCGCCCGGGGCGGTCAAGGACGCGGTTCAGGTCAAGGCGCTGGCGGAGCACTTCGCCACCCTGGACCAGGCCGGACGCCTGGCGCCGCTGTTCTCCGGACCCAGGTCGCTGGTGGCCGCCGAGCGCGCGGTGGTGGAGCGGGAGGAGGGCTGGATCCTGGGGGCGGAAGCGCGGCCGGTGCCGTCGCTGACCGACTACCAGCGCGATCCCGCCGCCATCTACGCGGCCTCCTTCGCCGCCATCCGCGCCGAGACCAATCTGTCCTCCCTGCCGGAGGACCTGTGGCCGGTCGCCATCCGCCTGGTGCACGCCTGCGGCATGCCGGACCTGGTGGCCGACCTGGCCTTTGCCGCCGACGTGGCCCCGGCCGCCCGTGCCGCCCTGGCCCGGGGAGCCCCCATCCTGGTGGATGCCGAGATGGTGGCCCACGGCATCATCCGCGGTCGTCTGCGGGACAACGCCGTCGTCTGCACCCTCAACGACCCGAGCGTCCCGGACCTGGCGCGGCGGCTCGGCACCACCCGCTCGGCCGCCGCCGTCGACCTGTGGCGCGACCGCCTGGAGGGCGCCGTGGTGGCCATCGGCAATGCGCCGACGGCCCTGTTCCGGCTGCTGGAGCTGCTGGCCGGGGGAGCGCCGCGGCCAGCCGCCATCCTGGGCTTTCCCGTCGGCTTCATCGGCGCCGCCGAGTCGAAGGAGTCGCTGATCCACCATGCCGACGGCATCCCCTACCTGACCCTCAAGGGACGCCGCGGCGGCAGCGCCCTGGCCGCCGCCGCCGTCAACGCCCTGGCCGGGCCGGCCGACGAGGGGCTACAGCCGTGAGCG
>JAMOBE010000005.1:0-79654 GCA_039908285.1 Alphaproteobacteria bacterium | reverse complement strand
CCGTGGTTGGTAACCAGGCTCAAGACCAGGGTCGCCTGATCATCGGCATCGAAATCGGTCCAATCCATGGCCACGACGATGGCGTCGCGGTCACCGACGACGTGCGGAACCCAGTTGGCAAAGACGTCCCACACCGCGATGCCAGCGTTGCTCAGCAACCGGTCCACCTGCTTTACCGCATGTTTGGTCAGAAGACCGCGAGCCTGCGCCAGAGACTGCCCAATCATCGTGATGGCAAGCGAGGCGCCAACCATGACTCCGATGGTCGCATTTGCAGGAGAGAGAATGCGCTTCGCATGAACATCTCCGGACAGCATACCGGACAGATACTTCATAACATCATCAAGACTGATGCAACAACGGCATTCAACATCCACTGACTCCTCCATAACATATAGCAATAACAGTGGATATTATATACTAATCGACAATTATTTCATGAAAAAATTGAGGGGATCCCTGAGGGCGCAGACAGGGTATATGACGGATTTTGGGTGAAATTTAAAACTTTTTTCGACCCGCAACGCATTGATGGGGTCGGATTCTTCCGGAGAAACCTTCGAAGTTTGGCCCAAGATTACGAAACATCACATGATAACGGTAGCCAGTGCGACGGTAATGTTGTCTCTGCCACCATTGGTCTTGGCCAGGTCCACCAGCCGAACCGCCTCACTCTCCACACTTGTCCCCGCGGCGACATGATCCATGGAGGTCCGGATATCACGATCGGGCACCATGGTGGTCAGGCCGTCGCTGCACAAGAGAAGGACGTCGCCCGGAAGCAATACGGCGGTGGTAACGTCAGCCTCGACAGACGCCGTGGGACCAATGGCGCGCTGGAGGATGTTGCGGGCGGGGGGGGCTCCCTGCATGCCTTCGTCGATCCACCGTTGGGAGGCACTGTGGTCGTGTGTCAGCCGCCGCATCACGCCATTACGAAGCCGATAGATTCTGCAATCGCCCACGTGGAAGATGATGGCCCGCCCATTGGTGGGAGATGGCCAGAACAGCCCGGCCACCGTCGAGCCGATGCCCTTGCGTTCGGGCAGTCCATACGAGCGGTTGATCGAATAAACGCGTTCGTTGGCAAAGGCCAGCGCCCCGGTCGCCCTTTCGATGGCCGAACCTGATTGACCGATCGAAGCCGTGGGGAGCGTACGCGCGGTATCGCCTTCATCTCCCAGCATGGTCTCGTCCGAAACGACCGCCGGCGGCGTTATTCCAGTCTGCTTTCCAGAAAGATAGCCGTGAACGCTCCGGATGGTCATGGCACTGGCCACAGCCCCTCCGCCGTGACCTGACATGCCATCGGCCACCACGATCAGACCAAGCGTCGGATCAACCAGGAATGCATCCTCATTGGCCGTGCGCACGTTACCCGGATCGGTCAGTGCCGCAACCTCGAGGTGCCCATGAACCCGATGCGTTCGGGATGAAGGTGATGCGTTTTTCATCGATCACGCCGCACGAACAAGAAATCACCACCAGATTCGTGGTTGGCATTGCGCAGGTCGGAATAGGTCGGCATCTGCTCGGCGTTCAAACGAACTGGATCACGAACGATATTATACAAGGCAGATCCTTCAAGAACAGAAGTGTTCTTCTTCAGTGCGTCGAGAAAGGCCGTCGTGAAGATGGAGTGTTTGCTCTTGCCACCGCCATCCACCACGGGTTCGATTCCCCCAGAGGCAAGAACAGTGCGCGAGCGGCGACTGTTGATGCGTTCGATGAGGTTGGGTGCGGGCAGCTCGATCCCGGAAGACCGCGTCAGTGAGCCCGAATAGCAACTGTCGGCGACGACGATGACGTGTTTGGCCTGGATGGCCTTCAGCGAATCGGTAACGTCGGCGTTGGAAATCCAGTTGGCGCGCGTGTTCGGTTGGGCGTCCACCGGCAGCCAATACCCGCGATCCATGTCGGCGTCGTAATGCCCATGGCCGGCATAAAAGATCAGAAGGTTGTCTTTTTCCGTCAGCCGGGCGCGCATCCGGTCCAGAGCCAACACCGTATCGTTCCGGGAGCCGTTCTCGATAAGTGTCACCTCAAAACCATAGTCGTTGGCCAGGATACTGGCGACCGCAGTCGCATCGTGGATGGCATTGTCAAGCTGGTTGACATGCTGATACGCGTCGTTGCCGATAACCAGTGCGTGGAAGTTACCGAAACCGATGCTGCTGTACCGTTCACTTACCGCTTTGTTCATGCTGCGCTTGCCCGGAGCAAGCACCCGAACCGACGATGAACTCACGGAAGCCGTAACCACCGGCTTGTTACCGGGAGCGGATTTCGGCGCGGCGGTTACCGTCATGGGTTCGGACGCGACGGTGGATGCCGGAGGTGACGCCTTTGTCGACGGTGTTGGCGCCGACGAAGGGGTTTCGACGGCCACGTTGTCTCCCCCGATCAGGCCCTGCTGGGTCATGAACACATAGCCTCCACCGCCCGCGGCGGCCAGCACCAGTGCAACGACGAGCATCGTGACGGCTCCGGAACGCCTGGAGCGCGGAGCCTCTTGCGGAGCTTGCCGAGGGAGGGTTGAGGGAGGCTCGGGAAAGGCCACACCAGGAAAGCTTCCAGTCTCATGGGCCCGCTTGAACTCTATGGGGGCGTCGAAATGGGCATCCAGCATCGCCCCACCGAATTCGACTCCGCCACTGTCGGCTGGTTGATTTGGGATCGAGAAGCCAATTCCTCCGATCGGGGCCGTGGCACCGCCATAGTCCGAATCATCACCCAGCATCGTTCCGTCGTCAGGTTCAGGAGACTGGATGGACGGCTGCGTAAACACAGGCTGCGGCGGAACAGAAGGCGGCGGTGGAACCACGCGCTCGAACGCCAGAACGACCGTTCCAAGTCGCAATCCCTCTCTGGGATCAAAAGCGTCGGACGCCTTTTTCTCCAGCCGTCTGCCAGCAATGTACACACCATTCGTGGAACTTAGGTCGGTAACCCGCAGCCTATCCTTGTCCTTGTCCAGAAATACCCTGCAGTGCTCCTTGGAAACGGATGCATCGTCAACGTGCACATCACAGCCATGAGCGCGGCCAAACAAAACTCCGTTTCCGACCAGACGGTTATCGGGAAAATACAGGCGCTGTTCCCCAGTACGGGAGCGGATCACGACGAACCATCCTGGCCCGTCTCCGGATTGACCGTCAGCAATGACGAATGTTGACTCGTCCATGTGTCCCACCTGCAATTTGGTGCCGTCAGTCATGTGGCCTATACGGAACCCATCTAAGGTCACCCCACGGAAACCGTAGAATACCATGGCGGTCACTCCGATCGCAACGTGCGGGACCCGCTGTCGGCAGGTTCAACCAGACTGCTTTCAACGCGAAAGATCTCGTCTACCGTGGCCATCGCGGCACGGGCTTCCTCCCTGGTGTGGTATGGGCCACTGCGCAGACGCTGGAATGTGCGTCCACTGACATCGATTTCCTCGACCAGCAGCGGCAGATGGTGGCGTCCCGCCAGACGCTGGGCGGCCTCCACATTGCCGCGCCGGGCGAACAGGCCCACCTGGACGAAGAAATCACCGGCTTGCCCAGCCCGCTGCGCGCTGGAGACCGGAGTGGGGGAATGAACCGCAGGACCAGATACGCTTTGAGGCCTGGGGTACCGAATGGCGCGACTGAGTTTGACGACCCGCCGGGACGCCTCGGCAATCTGATCAGGCCGCATGTCCAATTCAAGCCGGTCACGGTTGGTCATGGCCGCCAGCAACGGGTGCTCACGGCTGCTGGCGGCGGAAATGCTGAACCAGGCGTGAGCCGTTACCTTGTCTTCCTTGACACCAAGCCCATCACGATACAACAGACCAAGATTGTTCTGGGCTTTGTCATTACCGAGACGGGCCGAGCGGCTGAAGTAGTCGTGGGCAAGCGCATAGTCGAACGGCACGCCCTGTCCCCTGAGGTACGCCTGTCCAAGCCAGAACAACGCCTCGGCATCGCCCGTCCCGGCCCAGTCGCGGATGATCGGAACAGCCTCGTCGTGCCGCCCTCCTCGGTAGGCGGCGATGGCCTTGTCCAGCGCAGAGTCGGTCGCCTGCGCCTGCGCCAGCGGGAGCCACGCCATCAGGACGGCTCCCGCAATCATCGTGACACACTTTTGGACTTGAACGGCCATCTCAATTTCTATTTTTTGCGGAATCTGATGATGTATTTCTCTTCCCCGTTTGCTGTGATCTTGCTGAGGTTGACCTTGTCGGCATCGACACCAAGGACGGTCATGCCCTCGAACTTGCCTCCTGCCTCGTATTCGCGGCCGTCGATGGTCGCCATGCGCACGCCGCCAATGGACCCGATGCCCGACAACTTGTAGATCCAGGTGAGATCGATTTCCTTTCGCACCTGCTCAGACACCTTGCCTACGGCGAAACGCTGGAACGGATTGCGCTTGTTGGGCGCATCAACCATCTCCTGCAGCTCCTTGAGTCGCTCACCAGACAGCGGAACGGCATCGTTGCGGGGGGTCAGGGAAAACGAAATGGCGTGCAACGGTGGCGATCGCCCCGGATCATAGGGGTGAACCTGGATGTCGTTGATGACGACGTCCAGAGTCTCAAGAAGGCGCGAAAACCTCAGGAACTTGAAATAGTCCTCAGTTATCTGGAGATCGAAGGTGAATTTCTGGTTCTCGCGCGGAACCAGCTTGTTGATGATGACGCCATCCTTGATGACGGTTCGACCACTTGAATCTTTTATCGCGATACCAGTATCTTTGGCAACACCGTTGATGCGCTCGAGGAAATCAGGAACACTGCTTACGCCAACGCGGTCTTTTGCCTTCTTCAGATTCTGCTTGGTTTCGTCAAGCTGTGTATTTTCCAAAGCCAGAACTGCCGCGAACTTTCTTGCGTGCACGGTCTGCCGCTCGACCGGCAGGTAAAGGAAGGAGTAACCGGCCACAAGGAGACCGAGTGTCAGATAGATCGCCGACCCAAGCAATCGGGCGTTCGCGCGAATGAATGCATCCATCAGACGATTGCCTTTCCGTCATCCCGTCAGTGAGTTGCCGTGCCGCCCGTCAGGGAGCTGTTCGATTCCTGATTACGCTGCTTTACGCTGTCCTGCATTTTGGCGAGCGGAGAGCGGTCGTCATCAGCCCCCTTGCCGGTCAACGGTATCCTCATGATGCGTTTGCCGCCGTCATAGATCGCCTCGATCTTGAACTTGACGATTTGCTCCGACTCGGCGGAGTCCAGGTGAGCGCCGGCAAAAACGACCTCGCCGAAATCGCTCATGAATCCGTCCTTGTCCTTCAGCAGTGCTTTTATGTAATTGGAAATCTCCAGGATGTGACCATCGGGTGACGGCAGTACCGCTCCCTCCATGACCATCTTCTTGCTCACCACCTTGCTGGCGCCGACTTGTTTTTCCTGATCGGCCAGGAACACGTCGGTCAGCCAGATCGCGTTGTTGATGTTGTGGCCAAGGGCGAGGAACTTTTCCGTCCACAGCACCTTGTCGGCGACCACCCGGCCGGCCTCGCCTCCGGCCTCTTCAATTTCCTTGCGAAGCGTGGCATTCCTGGTGGCTGCGGTGCTGGCCGTGGCCTCGGCGTTGACGTGCAGCGCCGCAACTGTTTCGTACTCGGTATAGGCAAAATAGAGGGCCCCCAGCAACATCATCACGAACATGGCGTGGGCCGCCAGTTCCTGACGCCGCTCCGAAGCCGCATCGGGGGAGAGGTCATCCATGATCCCACCGGCGGCGTTGGCAAGGGCCGGATTGCGGTTCAGCATCTCACGCAGTTTGGCGAAGATATCCGTCCCACCGGATCCAGCCGCGTCGCGCCGCTTGCCCCCCCTGCCCAGTTTCCGGGTACCGGTTTTCGCGGCCCGTCGCGTGTCGGTCCGTGAGGCATGAGCGCGGGCGGCATCGCGTGTCAGGGACCGCACCGGCTCCAGGGCACTGCGACCGTCGTACCGATAGGCGACCTTGCCAACGGTGACGAGAGCCCCCTCGGCACCGATGAACAGGTTGGCCAGACGGTCAAGGGGCTGGACCACGATGGCTCCCACGGGTCCTTCATTGTGAAGCTGAATATTTGCATGAAGCGTGGACGGAAGAATATCGGCAAGGGCACGACGCAGCAGGCTGAGCAGCCCTTTTGCTTCCCCTTCTGGCTGAAGCATCGTGATGCGGAGAACCTCTCCACCCTGACGGTGCTCGGAAAAGTGTTTAACCGTCTCGACGATGTCTCGAATCAGACGGGCCGTCAGCAGCATCAGGTCGCGCTCGAGGACACCGAAGGCCAGGCTGTCCTTGGTCACCTCCGAAGCACGTTCCACGGCAAGCGTCGACAACAGGTCCCGGGTGGCCAGCGTCGTGCGTGCGACCTCGACGGTCTGCTTGTTCGCCGTGGCCACGGCGGTGACCAGGTGCTCGAAACCGGTGGGGATGGTCCGGAGCAGTGCGACGCCCAGGCCGATGTTGGCCAGAGCGACGTAGGTGTGAGAGTGAGAGACGTGAATGGTGCATCCCACGCCGTCAGGTCCGCAATCCGCCGCCGCGTGCTGGAGCAGTACGGCGCCAAGGGGAACGACCGACGTCACCTTGGGCACCAGAACGTCGAGACTGCCGAGCTGACGACTGAGTCGCTCCGCGTTGGCGAAGGAGTAGATCGTGGTTTTGTTGACGTCGGGCCCAAGCATCTGCCGCCCGAAGGTGGCCTTGTTCGCGCCGACAAGCTCAGCGCCGACGACACGCAGGCGGTGCTCGCTCTCATCCTTGACCAGCTTGTTCCGGCCATCCATGTAGACGATATCGGCGTCCTCAAGCATGACCACGATATCGCGAAGCCCCGTCGTCGCGGCCGGGTTGGCGATCAGCTCGGCCGCCGCCAGCTTGAACACTTCGTCATGGACGTCGCCAGCCGTCCCGGCGGGCGCGTCTCCCTGTCCCTGTCCAAGCGAAGCGCCATCGGGACTGCGCAATGTCCAACGCCATCCACCGGGTTGAATGAAGAGGAACAAGCGGTTGGTTCCATCCTCCGACAGCTGAAGAGGGCCGCTGGCCTTCTTTCCGCCCGAGAGCCCCTTGAAGAGCTTGCCGAACTTCCCCCCACCGGCCGCCGTCGGTTTCTTTGGACTGGTCGTTTCCTGGGGTGGCGCGATTTTCGATTTCTTGTCGCTGAACATTTCCCTGAACCCCGTCACGTTCCGTCACCAACAGCCCGCCGTCGTGACGCAACAAGCAAAGAGACATCCCAATCAAACAAACGTCGCTACGATGACCGTCACGTTGTCCCGTCCACCACGCTCGATGGCTGCCCCGACAAGTCTTGAGCACATAGAGCACACGTCAGATGAAGATGATGCAATTTCAAGAATGTCATTATCTTCCATCGAAGTCGTCAGACCATCAGAGCACAAAATAAATGTTTCACCTGGCGAAGCATTCATTACTGATATGTCTGCGGTCGTCTCTGGCAGCGTTCCGACGCATCTGGTAATGATGTTCCTTGCCGGGGGCAATCCGTTCCCCCCTTTGTCCATCCACTCCTGATAGAGAGAGTGATCCCGGGTCAGACGCTCGATGCCGCCACCGCGCAGGCGATAGACCCGACTGTCGCCGACCGAGAACACCATCACCGTATTCGGTCGGCGTGGTGGAAACCACAATCCGGCAATGGTGGTCCCCATGCCACGTCCCTGGGGAATATCGCGTTGTCGGTTTTCGGCGAAGACACGATCATTCGCGGCCCTTACGGCATCTTCGGGCGCGTAGTTTTCTTCACCGTCGTGATGGACCAGATGCTCCAGCAGTGAGTCCACGGCAAGACGGCTCGCACGGTCGCCCAGTCCGTGACCGCCGACGCCGTCGGCAACCACCAGCAGGCGCGCCTCCGGCGAGACGGCGAAGCAATCCTCGTTTACCACTCGCACGCACCCGACATTACTCTCGGCCGACACGGCCACGCCAGCCAGGAAAGGCAGCATCATCGCGGAGACATTCGTCATGGCTTTACTGACCTGTCGTTGAGAAAGTAAGGACTCCATCGTACCCCGGGGTCGGTGGAAGCCCGAGGTAAATAGATCCCCCTGACCCAAGCTGGACCGTCTCCCGCTTGACGAAGACGTGCTCCCCGTTTTCCGTGACGACATATGTTCCATTGGTGCTGTAATCCGTGACCAGGAACTTGCCGTAGACGTGGTAGATCTTGGCGTGGGCCCGCGATACGCATGCTTCCTGGACGGTCACGGTGCAATCGTTTCCACGGCCTAGTGTCAGCGACTCGCCACCCACCGTCACGGGATAGGTCCGTCCACGATAGGTGACCGTGAGATGGTGCTCGACCACGGGACGCGTAAAGTCCTGGTTGTCGACAAAGGTCTCATCTTCCTTCTCGAGGACGACCTTGTAGATGCGCACCGGCAGCGACTTGCCCTTGAGTTCCGCATGATCGAGAAACCGCGTGGTTTCTTTGGCATCCGGCGACAGGCTCGGCAGGACGCTATCGGTCAGAATGATCTCGCCTGCCGTGGCGATCCCCGTCACCCGGGCCGCCACGTTCACGGTGTCACCAAACAGGTCCCCCCCCTCCTCGATGACCGGGCCGAAGTGGAAGCCGATCCGGATGGAAAACGGCGTGCGAACGGCGGCCTGCATGGCGACCGCGGCATCATAGGCACTGGCCGCCGAGGGAAACGAGGCCATGATTTCATCACCGATGGTCTTGATGAGACGTCCCTCAGCCCGGGTTACGCAGACCACCATGGCGTCAATGGCCTGAGAGGTGAGTTCGCGAGCCACCCGGTCCCCTTCGGACTCGTAGAGCTTGGTGCTGCCCGATATGTCGGCGAAGAGAACAGCGACACTGTTTTGCACGGTGTTCATTCCATTCCTCTACGATCACTGGCCAACCGCCGATCCCATGTCAAAGACCGGCAGGAACGACGCAACCATCATACCTGCCACGGCAAGACCAATGAAAACGGTCAGGACCGGATTGATGAGCCCAGCGATGACATTGAGCAGATCGGCAAGCAGACTGTCGAAATAATCGGCCGAGGCTGCCAGCAGCTCATCAAGCGTTCCAGAATCCTCGCCGGATCGTATCATCTGCAGGACGATGCCGTGAAAGATCTCGTGATCACGGAAGGCCCCCGCGATGCTGCCGCCATTTTCGACCGAATTCGCGATGTCCAGCAGGATGTCCCGAATGTAGTAATTGTCCACCACATCCGCCGACAGCCGCAGCGCATCCAGAAGCCGGACGTCATTGTGGACCTGCACGGCGAGGGTGCGGAGAAAGCGGGCCAGGGCCGCCATGCGCCAGGCGGCCCCGATGATCGGCAACTTGAGCTTCACCTCGTCCCAGACCCGCCGACCGTCCTCGGTCTTGATCCAGATGGAGAACGTCATGACCAGCACGGCGGTCGTGCCAATCACCAGATACCAGTTGGCGGCCCAGAAATCGCCGATATCCAGCAGAAGCTGAGTCGGAGCCGGCAATGCCTTGTGGAAATTCTTGTACATCTCCCGGAACCGCGGGAGAATGCCGAAGATCATGCCGTTGAACACGGCAAAGAACGCCACCAGCATGAAGGCCGGATAGGCGAACGCCGCCCGCAGCTTGCGCCGCAACTGGTCCAGGTTCTCCAGATAGCCCGCGATCTGAGTCAGCGAGGAGTCCAGCTTTCCGGACAACATCCCGGCCCTGGCCACGTTGACGAACACGGCACTGAAGGTGTCCGGATGTTCGGCCAGGGCATCGCCAAGATCGATCCCATGCTTGACATCGTCGGTGACCGTCGAGATCACCTCCTTGAGCGACTTCTGCGGCGTCTCCTCGGCAAGGTTCTCCAGCACGGAGACCAAAGGCAGCCGACTGCGCAGCATCGCGGCGAACTGCTTGGTGAAGATCAGGAGATGGACGGCCGAAGCGCTCATCAGGCGGTCTCACCCAGTACGCGGATCACCTCTTCGTGGGTGGTGATCCCCTCTTCCACCAGGCGGAGCCCGTGCTCGATCAGAGTCATCATGCCGTTCTCACGCGCCAATTTCCGCAGATCGTCGGAATTGAAGGTGGATGACGTCACCAGCGCCCGGGCGGCACCGGTCATTTCAAACATCTCGAACACCGGCTGACGGCCCTGGTATCCGGTATTGCGGCAGTGCAGGCAGCCGACGCCGCGCACGTAGTTGATCTCCGGGTCGATGTCGATCTCAAGCTTCCGCAACCGCTCGTCGGAAATGCCGTCGGCGTGCAGGTCTTCCACGATCCGCCGACCGGAGACCTCGTTATGACAGCGTTTGCAGATCCGACGGACCAGGCGCTGGGCGATGGCGAGGGAGATGGCGTTGGCCACCAGGAAGGCGTCGATGCCCATGTCCAGAAGCCGGGTGACCACGCCGATCGAGTCGTTGGTGTGGATGGTCGAGAACACGATGTGTCCGGTCAGCGCGGCCTGAATGGCCATGCCCGCCGTCTCCTCGTCGCGGCACTCGCCCACCATGATCACGTCGGGATCCTGACGCAGGATGGTGCGCAAGCCGGAGGCGAACGTCAGGCCGATCTTGTCATTGACCTGCATCTGGTGGACGCCGGCCAGACGGTACTCCACCGGATCCTCGACGGTCAGCACGTTCTTCGATTTCTTGTCGATACTGCCGAGGCACGAATACAGCGTCGTCGTCTTGCCCGACCCGGTGGGGCCGCTGATCATGATCAGACCAAAGGGGGCATTGAGCTTGTCCGTCAGCAGGCGCAGGTCCTTCGGCATCAGGCCGAGGGTCTGTGTCGAGGGCCGCAACGCATTCTTGTCGAGCAGACGCATCACCACCTTTTCGCCGTAGACGGTGGGATAGGTGGAGACGCGCACGTCGAGCGGACTGCCGCGCACCACGGCGCTGATGCGCCCATCCTGGGGCCGGCGCTTCTCGGCGACGTCCATGCCAGACATGATCTTGATGCGCGAGCACACCTCGGGCTGCAACTCCATGGGCAGGGACGAGTCATCGTGGAGGATGCCATCCACCCGGTTGCGCACCAGCAACGCCGTCTCGGTGGGTTCCACGTGAATGTCGGAGGCACCCTGGGAGTAGGCCCGGTGGATGAAGAAGTTGACGATCTGCGGCACGTCCCGATTCTGCAACTCCGAGGCGACCTGCCGCTCCTCCTCCGGCGAAAGGCTGATGTCCACGGCGACGCCGATGTCGTCCTCGTTCTCCTTTTCCTCCAGGGCCTTCAGACGCACGATGGAGGCGCCAAGCGCCTCGGCCAGGATCAGCACCGGCTCTGCCTGCTGGACCTCCGCGAATTCGCGACGCGCCCGTCCCAGAACCCAGTCCTTGATGACGACGTCGAAGGGATCGACACAGGCATAGCGGACCACGGTCGGATCGTCCGAGACCATGGGCAGCACGCCGAGGGACTGCGCCACATCCATCGCCAGCCACGAGGCGGGCTGAATGCGATCGCGCAGTTCGGCTTCCGTCTTGATGAAGGGAATACCGGTCTTTTTCGCCACCAGATCGAAGATCTCATTCCTGAAGCGGATCCCCGGATCGTCGACAAGGGCACGAAAGAGGGTGGTGCCCGAGTGATGCGCGGCATCCACCAGCGGCTTGACCTTGTGGACGTCGATCAGATTGCCATCAACCACCTCCCGCAGCAGTTCCGGCACGGCAATATCGCTGCCGGAGTGGGTTGGGGACGCCTTTTTTCCCTGCAACGTATCATCGGACGATTTCGTCGCGGCTTTGACCATGGTGGCCGCGGTGGCCGTGTGCCCGGATTTCGCCGGCGGGGGAGGGGGAGGAGCCTTCGTCGCCACGAGAGTACCGGCGTCCGCATCGACTCTGGTGGAATGCCCGGCTGTGGTGGTGGGCTCGGGGGCCGCACGGGGCCGCTCCAGGACCTTGACCAGGGTCTCCCCCTCGTCAACCAGCGGAGCCTTGGTTTCCTTGACCTGGGAGGGGCGCTCAGCGACCAAGGTCGCCGCAAATCCAACCAGCGTCACGCCATCACCTGGCGGTTCACCCTTTTCTTGAACGAGCGTCGCGCCTTCGACCATCGTCGCGCCTTCGACCATCGTCGCGTCGGCAACCATCGTCGCGTCGGCAACCATCGTCGCGTCGGCAACCATCGTCGCGTCGGCAACCATCGTCGCGTCGGCAACCATCGTCGCGTCGGCGACCATCGTCGCGTCGGCGACCATCGTCGCGTCGGCAACCATCGTCGCGTCGGCGACGAAGGTTACGTCCTCGCTGAACGGACTGGCTGGCATGGGTGCGGACGGCGCAGGGGCGGCTGCCGGAACCACGGTGGCGGCGGGATCAGAGGCCTCCTGATAGGTCACGTCGATGCGGGTCGTGCCGATCAGGATCCGCGATCCATCCTTGAGCGGAGTGCGAGAGTGCAGCTCCACGCCATCGAGCTGGGTCCCGTTGGTGCTGTTGAGGTCGTCGGCCAGCCAGCCTCGGCTGTCGTCCCAGAGGATCTGGCAGTGGCGCCGCGAGGACCGCGTGTCATCGATGACGATGGGCAGGGTGCCCTTGTCCTCGTTGCGTCTGCGGCCGATCAGATAGGTGTTCACGCTGGGCGTCGTCACCAGCTCATAGGACACCGATCCGGCGGCGTGGATGGACAGGAGGAGTTCGTGGCGGGCGGGCATCGGATGTCCTCGCGGTCAAAGATCGTAAACGACGCGAAAGCCCACGTCACGGCGTCGCTCCGACGGAGCGGCGAACGAACGGAAGGCGCAGCGGCCGGAGTCTGCAACCGCCTCGAAGCTTCCACCACGCAGACAGCGGGGAGCCCCCAGCACATCGTTGCGTGGATTGCGGTCGTCGTGGCGCAATTTTCCGTACCAGTCCTGGTCGAACGAGTCGAAGCACCACTCCCAGACATTGCCGCACATGTCGAACAACCCAAGCGGATTGCGGCCATCGGGAAAGGCCATGACCGGGGAGGTGGCCTGGCGGGTCATGTCGATGTTGGCCCGGGTGGTGGTGGGTGGTTCCGCCCCCCAGGGATAGAGGGCAAAGCGCTGTCCGCCGCGGGCGGCGCACTCCCACTCGGCCTCGGTGGGCAGACGGCCGCTGACCCACGCCGCGTAGTCGCGGGCGTCCTCCCACGTTACGCCGACCACCGGGTGGTCATCACGGCCGAAGACCGGATCGTCGGACATGGGCTGCGGACGCCGGCCGGCGGTGCGGGCGAAGTCGCGAAAGGCGGCGTTGGTCACCGGATGGGCGTCGATGAGGAAAGGCGACAGTTTCAGGCGCCGATAGGGCTTTTCGTTGGCCATGGGCGAGGAGGCCTCCGACCCCATGTAATAGGTGCCCCCCTCCACCTGCACCCGCTCCGACACGTGGTCGCGCATCACGCTCGGCACGCGGGGCGTGACCAGCCGGGCGGCCTTGAGGACCTTCAGCACCTCGGCGGCGGACGCCGGGCGGGCCGCCTGCTCATAGGCCATCAGGGCCAGGATCACCATGTCCACCTCGGGCGGCAGCACGGGGCAGAACGTACTGGGCGGCGGGATCTCCTCCACCCTGGGGCGGGGCGGCTTGCGGGTGCGGATGATGTCCCGGAGGGAGGTGGGCGGAAGCTGGTCGGTGAATAGCTCGTAGGCCATCACCCCGAGCGCGAACAGGTCGGAGCGCGCGTCCACCTGGGCCGGAGCCTCGAACTGCTCGGGCGCCATGTAGGATGGGGTGCCGCCGACGTTGGCTGCCCCCGACTCGCCACCGATGATGGAGATGCCGAAGTCCATGATCACCGGGTCGGTGATGTCGCCACCGAACAGGAACACGTTGGCCGGCTTCAGGTCGCGGTGGACCAGGACGATCTTGCCGTTCTTGGTCCTGTCATGGGCGAAGTCCAGCGCCTCGGTGACGTGACGGAGGAACGTGAGCCGCTTCTCCGCGGTGGCCGTCAGGTCGCCCCGGTTGTCCCTGATCCACTTCTTGGCATCAAACCCCTCGATCAGGTCCATGACGATGCCGACCCCGTGCTCGCCGCTGACGCCATCCACCCCCTCGTACAGGTCATGGATGGCGCAGATGCGATGGTGGCGCAGGTCATGGGAGATCAGCACCTCGTCACGCAGCCCGGATATCAGGGCGTCGTTCCGCGATGCCTGGGCGTTCAGCATCTTGATGGCCATGTCCCGGCCCAGACGGGTATCCAGTACGCGGTAGACATTCGCATGCCCCCCGCTCCCGATCTCCCGCCAATCCGTGTATCTGGCCATCTGTGGGCACCTTTATGCTGGGTCAGTTTTTCGTTGGTCTCGCAGCATCAGGTTCCACTCGTGATTGCAGTAGGAGCAGTGCTGAATGTGCCGGCAGCAGAACATGCACCCGCCGCAGTAAATGTAATTGCGCTATCAAGATACCTGCCGCGGAAGACATTTCCTTCCCAAAGATTCGAGGTACTAGTTTGGCTGGAGAAGAAAATTGGACCTGACGTGGTTTCCTCATCGCCATTTGCTTTCAGCTTATATGCCGCAACGCAAGACTCTAGTGCTCCAGTAGTATCATTCATTTTTGCATGAACAAGGAACTTCCACATCAAAGTGGCTGGGTGTTCAATCGTTGGTATTGCTGTCGTGATCGAAACAGTGGATGCACACACCGTTGCGGTGACTGTAGTAGATGTAGCGGGTCCAGAACAATTATATGTACCGATTGACGTGGCTGACTGAAGATCAGCATCTTTCATGCTGGGGTGCTGCGACACATATCCACTAATACCCCGACTGATCTTGGAGGCAAAGTCGACCGCCTCGGCCGTCTGGGCGGTGCGGATGAACCGACCCAGCTTCGGGATACCGATGGCGGCGAGGATGCCGATGATGGTGACCACGACCATCAGCTCGATGAGGGTGAAGCCGCGCCGCCGCCGATCATTTCGCGTGGCGCCCGTCGTGACCTTGGGGGCGGTGGTGAGTTTCGTCATCGCGTTTCTCCTGTTCATTGGCGGAGCATATGAAAAAAACGAACGTCTATTCTTCAGCAAGCTTAAGCCCTCCCCCTCGATGGGGGAGCAAACTTAAGCCCTCCCCCTCGATGGGGGAGCAAACTTAAGCCCTCCCCCTCGATGGGGGAGCAAACTTAAGCCCTCCCCCTCGATGGGGGAGGGTTTGGGTGGGGGTGGGGCAACCGGCAAGGTCCTTGGGGCCTCTCCCCCCCCTCACCCAACCCTCTCCCCCCTGAAGGGGGGGGAGAGGGCTTTTTATATTACCGGCCCCCTCACTGCAAATGGTACGAAAGGAGCACGCGCGACGACTCCGTGCTGTCGCCATACTTGAACTCCAAACGGACATAGTTTCGCGCCACGGGACTATACCACCAACGCTCATACCCCTGGTAGCGGCTTGTGAGGCCGCTGATCCGTCCGACCACGATCCAGCAGTCGAAGGTGCCGGCGGGAACGGTGACGGTTTCGCGGCCCTCCACCACCCATGACTCGCCGTGGCGCAGGGTCTCGCCATTGCGCAGGGTCTCGCGCATGTAGGTGACCGGGGTTCCCGTCGGCACGGAGAATAGCTGCATCGGGTTCCCGGTGCGAAAGATGACGGTGCGGGTCACGCCGTCGATGAGGCTCGAGTCGACGAAGAAGGCCCGGCGCAGCATCCACTGCTCCCGCCCATCGGTGAGGCGGAAGCGGGTCGCCCCGTCGGCCAGGACCTCGGACACGGTAATGGAATACTCATCGCTGTAATCCCAGCGATCCCCCACCCGCCACTGGGGCGGCGTCAGGGTCTCGGGCATCGGCGGTGCCGGCAGCGCCGGTCCGACCACCACCTCGGGAGCCCTCGGCGCCTCTGGGTCCGCTGGCGTGGTGCAGGCGGGAACGACCAGCAGGACCAGAAGGGCGACACCTCGCCTCATGGCGCCACCACCCACCGGCCCGTGCCATCCTCACCGGCGATCTTGATGCGATGCTCGTACATCACCGCCGCCACGTCACCCTTGCGGATGGCCTCCGGCTTTGAATAGGCGCGGACCACGAGGACGGCCTCCTTGTCGCGAAAGGCCTCCACCGTGTAGTCGCCGGTGGGACTCGACACGCCAAGGGTACTCAGCCCGACGCCACGCCCGGGCTCGGTCGACGGAAAGTACACATAGGTGATCTTGTCCGTGGCTTTGTCGGCGTTGGCGGCTCGCTGCCGCTTGACCACCTCGTTCACCAGCATCTCGGCGCCGATGGTGGCGCTGTTGCGGCTCATGGCCTCGTGGGCGAAGGGATAGAGCCCCCCCCCCACCAGGGCCAGGCTGCCCAGCGTGATATTGATCGCCATCACACGCTCTTTGATCACCGGACGTCCCCCTTCCGATCGAAGATGAACGGTACCACCGCCACCCATTCCCCGCATCCCCCAAATGGGAGATGCGGGTAAGTATTTAGGTCAGCCTCTCAGCCTACTCATCGTGATGGATGTTGGGCTTGCCCAGCGACGTCGCCGTCTTCTGCAGCATCTTGCCGGTTTCCGACAGGCTGGCCTGGCGCTGCTTCATGTAGTTGCGGGTGGCGATGTCGGCCGGGGCGATCTCGTTCGGCCACACCACCTTCGGCGTGATGAAGAAGATGGTCTCCGAGAGATTGTTGGAGTCGGCCTCCTGACCGAACAGGAACCCGAGCACCGGAATGTTGCGCAGCCCCGGAATGCCCGACGAGGTCTTCGAGCGGAAGTCGTCCAGGAGACCGCCAAGAACGAAGGTGGTCTCGTTCGGGATCATCACCTCGGTGGTGACCACGTTGCCGTTGACCGACACGCTGGAGGCGCCAGCCGCGACGTTGGGCACCGTGTTGCTGGCGGTGATGTTGAGACGGACCAGCGGCGTGTCCGCCGAATTCTCGCGGGCGATCACCGACGGCAGGATGTCCAGGATGACGCCGGCGTCGATTTCCTTGATGGTCCCAGCGGATCCGGAGGCGCCCTGGATTGGGATGTAGCGGCTGTCCCGCTTGCTCATCTTGGCGGCGCTGTTGTTCATGGTGACGACACGGGGCGAGGCGATGGTCTGCGCCCGGTTGTCGGCCTCGAAAGCCCGCAGCTGGGCTTGCAGAACCATCTTGCTGCTCTTCATCACGAAGCCGGCCAGCACCGAGTCGGATGCCCCCAGTCCCGGCAGCAGCGACAACGCCCGCACCAGCGGCGCCGCGTCCTGCGTCACCCCAACACTGGTGGAGGCGGGTGACCCACCTGTTCCCGCAACGGTTTCTTGTCTCTGCTGAACATTGGGATTGAACAGGTTCGCCGTGGCGATGCCGGTGTTGATGCCGCCCGAGCGATTGCCCGAGTCCGCAAACCGTCCGCCGGTGGACCAGTTGACGCCCAACTGATCGCTGATGCCTTCCTCGGCCTTGACGATGATGACCTCGATCTCGATCAGGGGCACCGGCTTGTCAAGTTCCTTGACCAGCTTGGCCACTTCCTCAACCGCCTCGTGGGTGCCGCGCACGATCACCGAGTTGGTCCGCGTGTCCACCGACAGCACCGGGCGGGCCAGGTTGAGTGGCGCGGCCATTTCCTTGAGCTTCTCCGCCTGGTCCTTCGGCAGGTTCTTGGCCATGCTGTCGAAATCGCCGAGCAGCTTGTTGATGGTCTCCTCGATGCCGGGAACGGTCACCGACTGGTCATAGAACTTCTTGGTGCTGGAGCCGACGTTGGCGTAGGTCAGCGGGATGATCCTGACCTCCTGGTTCAAAAGCCCCTCCAGCATGACCTTCTCGGCCTGGGCCTTCTGCTCGGCGACGGCGGCCTCGGCGGCGGCGCGGGCGGCGGCGGAGGCATCCTGCGACGCCTTGCTGCTCGCACTGGACCCCGAGGTGCGCGACTCGTGGACCGACTTGGCGTTGTTCGCCATGTCGGTGATCAGGTCCTTGAGCAGCTTCACCTGCTCCGGCGCCCCCTTGACCAGGGCCGTGTTGGTGGCCCGGTTGATCTTGATGTTACCGCCAAGTCCGAATTCCCTGACGGCTCCCATGAGCGCATCAGGCTCGACCATTCCCAGGTTGATGAAGTCCTGCGCCACCTGGTCCGTCTTGCCCACGGCCGAGATGGTCACCATGTTGGTGGCGGAGTCGTAGGCGTATTCAAGGCCGGTCTCGGTGATCAGCATGGTGAACGCGGCCCGCAGGGGCATGTTCTCGATGCGCGCCGACACGGTTCCCTTGACGCCGGGCTTGAAGATCACCTGCTGGCCGTTGGCCCGCAGCAGGAGTCGCAGCACGTCCTTGACATCGGCGTCGCCCGAGTGCTCGAATGTCGTGTCCTTCCACGGTATGTCACCCGCTGCGCGGCTTGGTACCACGGCCGTGACCACTGATAGGCCAACCGCGGCGGCCAGTGCCATACTGCGAAACGTCCCCATTCCCTTCCCCCATCCCGAAACGTTAACGAACCGGTAACCTATGCGGCGAGTTCTCTCACTGGTCGTATGTCCATGTCAATGCCTAACAGCCATTGTCGACACATGCCTTTAGGGGGATACCTTTCAGTCGGTGACAGAATTACCGCAGAGGAAAAATCCACGGCAGTGTCGGCAGTACCCAGTCGCCGGCAGTCAAGGCCCAGACTCCGCCGGCAATGGCCAGGAACGGTCCAAAGGGAATGGGAACGTGGCGATGGTGGCGCCCGAGCGCCATCAGGGCGAGCGCCACCACGGTGCCGATGGCGCAGGCGGCGAAGAACAGCGACGGGACCGACGTCCACCCCACCCAGGCGCCCAGCGCCGCCAGCAGCTTCGGGTCACCGCCGCCCATGGCCTCGCGTCCCATCAGCCGCTGGGCGGCCTCGGCCAGGAGCCGCAGGCCAATGTAGCCAACAGCCGCCCCCAGAACCGACTCGGTGACCGGCAAGGGCCACCACCCCAGCGCCGAGGCGCCGAGTCCCGTCCACAGGATGGCGCCGTTCAACGAGTCGGGGATGATCATGTGCTCGATGTCGATGGCCGTGACGCACACCAGGGCCCACAGCAGCGCCGCCGCCAGCAGCGCCGGCCCCGTCGGCCCGAGTCGCCACAGCGCCACCACCGCCGCCAGGACGCCCGCCGCCTCCACCAGCGGATAGCGGAGGGAAATCGCGGCCCGACAGTCGGCGCAACGCCCCTTGAGGGCCACGTAGCTCAGAATCGGCACATTGTGCCACGGCCGGATCGCCGCGCCACACCGGGGGCAGTGGGAAGGCGGCCACCAGAGGGACGGCCGCTCCCAACCATCCGCGTCATCCACGTCCAGCATCGGCAGGCGGTGAATGACCACGTTGAGAAAACTGCCAATCACCGCCCCCCCGCCGACGGCGGCGAACCACGGCAAAACCGGGAGATACTGCAGAAGCTCCTGACCCGTCATCGCCTCCCCCGTTCCGGCCCCCGACAACAACCAGTTGCGAAACTCACCGATCGTAACGTACAGTGCCACGGTCTGGGGGATTTCGATAGGGGAAGGCTGAGGGAAATGCTGCATCGCCACGGCAGGCGCGGCTTCACGCTCATCGAGCTGATGGTCGTCGTCGTCATCATCGGCATCCTTGCCGCCATGGGCGGGAACTATTTCTCGGGTTACATCACCGCCAGCAAGCTGGATGAGGCTCGACCGTTTTTGCAGCAGATCGCGGCGAAGGAGCGGATCTACAAGCTGCGACAGGGGAAGTATTACGCGGACACCGGCTATCTGGAACAGAATCTGGTGGACAACCTCGGTGTCTCGCTGAAGGAGGCCGGGGACTTCTGCTTCGTGGTGGTGTGCACGAGCGCCGCCCTCTGCAGTGCCCAACCAGGAGCCAGCTTCGTCGCGGCTGCCCAGACGGGCGACTCGGCCATTGAGTTCGAGGTGTGGGCCATCCTGCGCGCCAAGACGACCAACATGAACGCCACCGACCCGGTAACCGGCCCCTCTTCCGTCACCTGCACCCCCGCCACCAGCAAGTACATGCCAAACGGCTGGGTCAAATCCAGCGGACGCGCTTCCAACGGTCGTATCGCCGTCTATCGCTACCCCACTCCATCGGACCGGTTGGACTCCGCGGCGGGAACCGTCGGTGTCACGGCTGCGGGCGACGTCACCTATCAATGGTCGCAAGGCGTCTCCGTCAGTCACGCCATGAAATGAGCCCGGATACCGCAATGCGCAAGTCCCAGGGTTTCACGCTTGTTGAAGTGATGGTCGGCATGGTGCTGACCGCCATCCTGGTACTGGGCCTCAGCAGTGCGTGGGTGCTGACCAGCACCGAGTTCCTGCGCCTCACCCTGCGCCAGAAGGCCATCATGGCCCTGAATGGGGAAACGGAACGGCTGGCATACTACTACGCACACGATTCGACGACTCAGATCAAGTCCTCCAGCTGTCTGCTGAGTGAAAGCATCACCGTTGATGGCGCGGCCATATCCGCCAACCTGTATCCGAAGGCGGCCTGTACCCTTGACGGCAATCACATCCTGAATACGAATCTCGTGGACGTTGGGCAGGTTTTCGTTCTTGAGACGGGTACACTTCCGAGCAACCGCAAGTACAATGTGGTGTGGCTGGATAAGGAAAAGGGCCTTGCCGCCTCGCTGTTCTGGACTGTTGCCGACAGCACAGCGACGAACGCTGCCAATTGCCTGACCTATACGTGCCAGGATTTGACGGTCTATCTGCAATATCCGTATCGGTTTACCCCCAGTGCGACGGAGGCCGACGGCACCCTGGTCAACGATCTGCCGCCAGTGGAAACCGTCAGCGTCAAGACCATCGTGGGAAACCGAGGAGGCCTCCCATGACGACATGTGTGCGCCATCGCCGGACCGGAAAGCCCAGTCAAAGGGGTTTCACCCTCCTTGAGTTGATGATCGCCATGAGCATCGGCCTTGTCTTGCTCGGGTCCGTCTATGGCGTCCTGATTCAGGTCGTCGGCATGTCAGAGGTCATGCGCAGTCAGGTTACCGTAAACCAGAGTGCACGGGAGATGTTCCGCATCCTGGCCGACGGTGGCATCGATGCCTCGGGTGCGCAGAATGTCGAGGTTCCGGGAATGCGGGGACGGTCGGGCACGGAACTGTCGGTGAGTTCATACCGCGCCACCGAAACGACTGCCGCCCAATCCCGATTGCAGGCGTACAATTACTCCAGCATCGTCAGTTCAACACTGCCCTCCACCATCATCGACTGCACGGCCGCTGGCGTCCCCCATCGCGACTGCACGGGATCGGGAACGACCCTCACCGTCGTCGGCACCCTGGCCGACCTGACCCGCGCTACGGCGTCCACGACTCTCGACAACAGTACGGCGACCAACTTCAATATCGCCGTGATCCCCGTCAAGCTGATCAATCCCGCCATGGCGCGGCGGACCTATGCCGTAACCAAGAGCGCCGCCAACAGTGATCTCGCCGACCGCCAGACCATGGTGTTTCGTCTGCAGGAGGGGGTGCCTTGAAACGGAGCCACAACGGCAACTTGGCACGGCGTAATCCCGGAATGGTGCTGGTCACCATCATGGTGGTATCGCTTGCGTGCATGATGGTCGTTTCCGTGCTGATCAACCAGGTGGCGGTGATCGAGGCCCGGGCCGTCGAGCAGCTCCTATGGGATAGCCGCTTCTACTGGGCCATGGATGGCCACACGTCGCTGGTTTTGAGTCAGGGGGCCAATAAACTGAGCACGGGTCAGCTGTGCGGTGGCGTATGCACGTCAGAGGCCACCAGGGTGACCAACATCAATACCATTGCAGGTAACTCTGGCAGCGTGACGTGGAGCTACGGTACCGACACCACAAAACAATTTATCACGACTACATCCGGCAGCGGATGTGGTGCCGCCGCTACGGTTGATAATTCAGGTAACTGCGGAGCGGTCGATTACACGCCGCCCAGCAGCAACATTGGCACGCTCTTGTTTGGCACAAGAGTGGCTGACTGGACCAACGGTGCGGGAAGCTTCATCAAGGACGAAGTGTTCGGCGCCAGTACTCTTGCCGCAATGGACAAGGTGATCAATCCTCTGCTCACATACTTCTGTATTAGCTCCACCTCTGCTTGCGGAATACCACCAAACGACCCCACCCTCACCCCCGAACCCAACCCTTCACGGATCTACATCACCAAGGTCACGCGACCGGCGCTCTGACCGATGATGCCGGTTGTCGCCTGATGAGCCATCTGCCAGAGTCACCCCAGCCCAACGGTCCACACAGGTTCGCCATGCTCAGTCGTCGGAGTGTCCTTGCCGGGTTGGTCGCGGTTCTGGGAGGGGGGGCACCGGCGGAGGCGGCGCGGACGGTGGGGCGTACCCTGCGCCTTCGCAATATTCACACCAATGAGTCGCTGGAGCTTGCCTATTGGGCCAGGGGCCGGTATCTGGACAAGGCGCTTGTCGCCTATGACCATCTGCTGCGGGACCATCACCTGCACCGGGTCTGCCGCATGGACCCGCGGCTCTATGACCTGCTGTGGATCCTCCAGACGGCGCTGAAGCCGACCCAGTCCATCGAGGTGCTGTCGGGCTATCGCTCGGCCATGACCAACCGGCTGCTGGACTATGCCAGTGACGGGGTCGCCCAGAACAGCTATCACATTCAGGGAAAGGCGGTGGACATCCGCGTGCCGGGCACCCGGCCCGACGTCGTCGCCGCCGCCGCGGAAGCGGTGACCTTCGGCGGGGTTGGCCGCTACGGCACCTTCGTCCACATCGACGTCGGCCCCGTCCGCCATTGGTCTACATGATACGGGTTCCAGAATGGTATTATGTCATCGGCGACACGTCCCCGGGGACCATGGGAGAGCTTCCTTGAGCGGCACAGCGGTCAAGAAGATCGGCAAGTACGATATCGTCGGAGAACTTGGCAGGGGCGCCATGGGCGTCGTCTACAAGGGGTGGGACCCGTTCATCGAGCGCATGGTCGCCATCAAGACCATTCGCCTGGATCAGTTCACCGACGCCGCCGATCAGACGGAGGTCGCCCGTTTCAAGCGCGAGGCCCAGGCGGCGGGCCGCATCAGCCACCCCAATATCGTTTCCGTGTACGAATACAACGAGGAGGCGGGTCTCTCCTTCATCGCCCTGGAGTACGTCGAGGGTCGTTCGCTCAAGGACTATTTCGATGACGACAGCCGGTTCACCCTGCCCGACATCGCCTCCATCATAGATCAGATCCTGACCGCACTGGACCATGCCCACAAGAAAGGTGTCATTCACCGCGACATCAAGCCCGCCAATGTCATGTTGACCACGAACATGGTGGTCAAGATCACCGACTTCGGTATCGCTCGTATCGAGTCGTCAACGATGACACAGTTCGGCGCCGTTCTTGGGACCCCAAGCTACATGTCCCCGGAACAACTCATGGGGCAGGCGATCGACTCCCGGGCCGATATCTATTCCGCCGGAGTGCTGTTCTATCACCTCCTCACGGGCGACAAGCCATTCACCGGCAGCGTCGCCGCGACGATGCACAAGGTTCTCAACGTGGTGCCGGAGCCTCCCACGGCCCTCAACAACACGTTGCCGCCAGGAATCGATACGGTGCTGTTCAAGGCCATCGCCAAGCGGCCGCAGGATCGCTTCCAGACCGCCGCGGAGTTCGCCGCGGCGATCCGGATGGAACTCGACGGACGATCGGGGACGGCGTCCCCGGAGGCGGATGAGACTCTCCCTGGAAAAACGCTCGCCACCAGCACCGACGCGGACGACACGTTGCGTGGGCAGCTATTGGACGAAACGTTGCGGCCGCCTCCGTCCTCCGACGAGACGATGGTCGCCGAGCGGCCGCTCGCCGCCAAGCCACCCCAGGAGGTGGAGAGTCCGCCTCCGTCCTCCGACGAGACGATGGTTGCCGAGCGGCCACTCGTCGCCAGACCATCCCAGGAGGTGGAGAGTCCGCCTCCGTCCTCCGACGAGACGATGGTTGCCGGGCAGCCACTCGCCGCCAGACCACCCCAGGAACCACCAAGTGAGTTTATCGAGAAACGTCCAGGCCGCGGAAAGGGCCTGGCCATTGTCGGCGTTCTCGTGGCCCTTGGGGTGGGGGGGGCCGCGGCCTTCCTTTTCAGGTCGGGCGATGTCCCCCCCCCCTCTCCCGTGACCGCTGCGCCACCTCCCGCGTCGACACCCGATCCGGTGCAGGTCGCTTCGCTGCCTCCGCCCGCGCCTACTTCACCACCAACTGCCGAAGTGGTCCGCCCCGTCGAGCCGCCATCGCCTCCAGCCCCAGAGCCGGCCCCGGTTGCGACTTCGGCCCCAGAGCCGACCCCGGCCCCGGCCCCGGCCCCGGCCCCGGCCCCGGCCCCGGCCCCGGCCCCGGCCCCGGCCCCGGCCCCGGCCCCGGCCAATATCTCTCCGGAAACCACGGTAACGGTCGTCGGCGTACCCGAACGAAAGACTGGTCCTCTGGATGATATAACATCCAACAAGGGACTGTCCCCAATCTTCGCGGTCGGTGACACGATGACCATCGGTGCGCGTATGGCGGAGAATGGGTATCTGTACTGCTTTTATCAGCAACACGATGGGTCTATCCTGAGGATATTCCCCAATCGGTACCATCGGAATGCTTTCGTATCGGCCGGTTCGCTTGTTTCCATTCCGGCGCCGGGAATGAACTTCAGGTTCACGTTCGACGTCTCCGGAATATCCGAAGTCATCCGCTGTTTTGGCGCGCCAACACCCATCGAAGCCGCCCTGCCGGTAGAGATCACATCCCAGGACCTGGCGCCTCTGGGTCTCGGCATGTCGACGATTATTGAATCCTTCACCAGGGCCTCCGTCGGCAAGGCCAATGAGCGATCGTTCGTTCTCTCCGTTCGATAATCATTGGTGCGCTACTGGTCTCTTGTCGCGGAGCGTGGTGCTCTTTTCCCTTGTCCGACCTGTGGGCACCCGTGCAAGGCCCATGACTTTCCACCTTCACTCCCCTTCACCCCCCGAGGCTACCTCTTGATGACGGCTCGGCAGGCGTCGGGCAGTTTCCTGATCACGCTCGGCCGGGACGGGATCGTGAGCTTCACCTTGATGGCCTGGTTGGCGACGGCGCGCATGCCGGGTGCCAGCCAGCGGTCCAGGGTCTCGTCGCAGCCATCGCCCGGCGGCAGCGGCGGCCCACCGACGCACAGGGTATCCTCCGGCGCACAGCGCAGGCGCACATGGAAATGGGCGTCGTGGTGGTACCACGGCCGGATGCGGCGCAGCCAGGAGCGCTCCCCGGTCACCGTGCGGCACAGGTGGCGCTTGATGGCGGGGTTGACGAAGATGCGCTCCACCTCGTCGTCGCGGGCCGCCAGTTCCAGCATGCGGCGGTGATCTTCCCGCCACATCCCCCGCTCCACGTCGAGGCCTCCGGCCGCCACCAGGGAGGGGGTATCGACGTCTTCCCGCTCGGTCGGGGCTTTCCGGGGTTTGGCGGCCAGGGTGAACCAGATGTCGGCGTCGAGCCCGTTCTGGTGGCTGGCGTGACCGAAGGTGAGGGGCCCGCCGCGGGGCTGTGACAGGTCGCCCACGTAGACCGGTCCGATGCCGGCCCGTTCCAGCGCCAGCCCGAACGAACGGACGAAGCGGATCAGGCGCGGGTGGCCGTAGTAGCGGTTGCGGCTGACCCGCACCACCTGATAGCCCGGACCATCGAGGGGCAGGGCCTCGGCTCCGGAGATGCAGCCGGCGACCGGCGACCCCATCGTCTCGGCCGGACCACGACTTGGGTCTCGCACCGTCCACCACTCGGCCGCCGCCGCGTTTTCCATCAGGGCCAGTCCGGCGACCAGTC
Organism: Alphaproteobacteria bacterium; assembly: GCA_039908285.1. Taxonomy (GTDB): domain Bacteria; phylum Pseudomonadota; class Alphaproteobacteria; order Rhodospirillales; family Rhodospirillaceae; genus JAMOBE01. The sequence goes on along the minus strand of JAMOBE010000005.1, from coordinate 53,952 downwards.
CCGACACCAGCAGGAAAGCCCACCTCGATCGCGTCATGCTTCTATCTTTCGTCCTCTGTCTTCCGGCCAGGCGCCGAGTCACGCCGATCCTAACAGGACTCGATCCCGCGACGACAGGGGCCAGATCGGGACGAAAGATGGTCCGGAAAGGGTAACCGCTCCGGGGCCGGCTCCGGCTCAAGCTCCGGCCCCGGCTCCGGCTCCGGAGCCTGAGCCGACGAGACGCACTCGAAGTGGGCGCGAGTCGGGATGAACAGACGGCACTGCCAATAGGTCTGACCCAGGAGTCGCGCCTCCTTGCCGGTGCGGGCGCATTCCTGGCGGGCGAGGTCGGTCACCTCCTCCGGAGTCGCGTAGGCGGCGTTGTAGCAGACGTAGACCCTGTCCTCTTCGCGCTGCTTGGGTTTCAGCACTTTTTCCGTGCCGGTGACGGGCTCATCGACGAACGGTCGCAGAGAGCAGCCGCCCACCGCCCACGACGCCGCCAAAACGGCGATAATCCTAAGGGGGACACTCACGCCGAACCACCTCCGCGCAGGGTCCCCCATTCTTAGAGCCAACGGCGCGGCGGGGGAAGTCCTTCTCTTTGACAATCGCGGGCATTCCTGTTTGAGTCGGACCACCGCACCGCACCATGGACATGTCGCGCGTTGGACATCTCGAGCATCCTCGTTCCGAACAGCCCCCTCGCCGCCTACCGAGCCCGGCTGGCGGCCGGAGACATTTCCCCTGATTCGTCGCAGGAAATGGCGGCGGAGAAGCTGCAAAGCCTGCACCACGCCCTGGAGGGCTATCGCCCGTTCACCGGCATGACGGGCTGGAAAAGCCGGTTTGGTCTGCTGCGCCGTCGCGAGGAACCGCCCCAGGGGCTGTATATCTATGGAGACGTTGGCCGCGGCAAGTCCATGCTGATGGACCTGTTCTATCAGACCAGCGACATACAGTCCAAAGTCCGGATCCACTTCCACGCCTTCATGCGCGACATCCACGATGCGCTTCACAGATGGCGGCAGTCCCGCGGCGACAACAACGACCCGATCCCGGTCATTGCCCGTGACATTGCGGCCAGGTCCTGGCTTCTCTGTCTCGACGAGCTGGAGATCCGCGACATCGCCGATGCCATGATCGTCGGCCGCCTGTTCCAGCAGCTCCTGGAACTGGGCGTGGTGGTGGTGACCACGTCCAACCGGCCCCCCGACGACCTGTACAAGGACGGGCTGCAGCGGGAGAAGTTCCTGCCGTTCATCGCCCTGATCAAGTCGCGACTCGACGTGCACGAGCTGTCGGGGGAGCGGGATTTCCGCCTCGGCCGCATGCAGTGCCTGCGGGTCTACCACAGTCCGGCCACCCCGGAGACCGACGCCGAACTCGACCACTGCTTCCTGCGCTTCTCGGGCGGCGCCCCCACCCAGCCCGCCGAGATCATGGTCTACGGCCGCGCCGTCTGCGTGCCCCACGCCGCCGGCCGGGTGGCCCGCTTCACCTTCGCCGAGCTGTGCGAAAAGCCGCTTGGGGCCACCGACTATCTGCAGATCGCCACCCACTATGACACCGTCGTCGTCTCCAACATCCCGCGCATGGGGCCGGATCGGCTCGACTCGGCACGGCGCTTCGTGACGTTCATCGACGCCCTCTACGAGCACAAATGCCTGCTGGTGTGCTCGGCCGCCGTCGACGCCGAGGACCTCTACCCCAAGGGCGACGGCAGCTTCGAGTTCCAGCGCACCGTCAGCCGCCTCAAGGAGATGCAGTCGGACGACTACATCGCCCTGTCCCACCTGACGTGAATCATCTGCCGAAAACCGTCACGAAACAGTCGCAAAACCGTCATCACGGCGAAACCAACGGCGCGTAGGGTGCGTCAGTTCAACCGCACTGGAGGCTACCTTGATCGGAAAAACCGCCGTCCTCGCCGCCCTGGCCATTATCGTTACCGCCGGGACCGCCGCCGCCCAGCAGTCCCGCGATCACATCCGCATCGTCGGGTCGTCCACGGTCTATCCGTTCTCGACCGCCGTGGCCGAGCAGTTCGGCAAGGCCACCAAGTTCAAGACCCCGGTCGTCGAGTCCACCGGCTCGGGCGGCGGCATCAAGCTGTTCTGCGCCGGCGTCGGCACCGAGCATCCCGACATCGCCAACTCGTCCCGCCGCATGAAAAAAAGCGAGTTCGACATCTGCACCAAAAACGGCGTCACCGACATCACCGAGGTGCAGATCGGCTTCGACGGCATCGTCCTCGGCAATTCAAGGAACGCACCGCCGGCCACTTTCACCCGGCTCCAGGTCTATCGCGCCCTGGCCAGACAGGTGGTGGTCAACGGCAGGCTGGTCGCCAACCCCGCCAGGACATGGAAAGACGTCGATCCCGCCCTGCCGGCGATCAAGATCGAGGTGCTGGGACCTCCGCCCACCTCGGGCACCCGCGATGCCTTCGTCGAACTGGTGATGGACGCGGTCTGCGAGACGCAGCCGGAAATCGCCCTGCTCCGGAAGACCGACGACAAGGCCGCCAGGAGCGCCTGCCAGAGCATCCGCGAGGACGGCGCCTACGTCGAGGCCGGTGAGAACGACAACCTGATCGTCCAGAAGCTGAACACCAACAAGGACACCATCGGCATCTTCGGCTACAGCTATCTGGACCAGAACGGCGACAAAATCCAGGGTGCCACCGTGGACGGTCAGGCTCCCACCTTCGAGAACATCGCCTCGGGCAAGTACGCCGTGTCGCGTCCCCTGTTCTTCTACGTCAAGAAGGCGCACGTCGGCGTGGTCCCCGGCATCACCGACTATGTCAGCGAATTCACCAGCGAAAAAGCGTGGGGAAAGGAGGGTTATCTGTCCGACAAGGGACTGATCCCCCTGCACGACGCCGACCGCAAGGCCGAACGCGACAAGGCGAAGGCCATGACCAAACTTGCTCTGTAGGGATAATTTACCCGGCCAGTTCCCGCGACCGCCGGGTTGCCGCCGCCACGGCCCGGGCCATCAGGGTGGGCAGCCCGTCCGCGGCCATCAGTTCGGCGAGGGCCGCCGCCGTGGTGCCGCCCGGACTGGTGACGTTGCGGCGGAGCGTCTCGGCCGGCTCGGTGGCACCATGCAGAAGCTCGCCGGAACCGGCCACCGTCGCCCGCGCCAGCCGCTCCGCCAGGTCCGCCGGCAGACCGGCCGCCGCGCCGGCCGCCGCCAGGCACTCGACCAGCAGGAACACATAGGCGGGGCCGCTGCCGGAGACCGCCGTCACGGCGTCCATCAGTGCCTCGTCGTCGATCCAGGCCACCGCGCCCACCGCTTCCATGAGACCACCGCACCGGGTTCGCTGCACCTCGCTCACCCGGGCATTGGCGCACAGCACCGTCATGCCGCGGCGCACGGCGGCGGGCGTATTGGGCATGGCCCGGACGATGGCCGCATCCTCTCCCAGCCGGGATTGGAACCAGGAGATGGGCTTGCCGGCGGCGATGGACAGGAACACGGATCCGGCGCCGGTGCCGGTGCCGACGAAGCGTCGATAGCCCGCGACCACCGCCTCCATCGACTGGGGCTTCACCGCCAGCACCACCATGTCGGGAGCGAGGTCCGCCGGAAGATCTCCGGCATCGGGCAAGACGGCAACGCCGCGGGATGCGGCCGCGTCACGCAGGGCCACCGCCGGCTCCACCACCCATGTCCGCTCCGGGGCGAGCCCACAGTCGAGCCACCCGTCCAGCAGGGCGCCTCCCATCTTGCCGCATCCCACCAGCAGCACAGACGTATTGGAGAACATGGAGTCAGTCATGGTGTTGATGGCATCACGCTTCGCCGACGGTATCGAGCATGGCGGACGTGAGGGCCTCCCGCGCCGACTTGCCCCCCCAGATCACGAACTGGAACACCGGATAATAGCGTTCACACTCGTTCATGGCCACGTCCACCAGGTCCTCGACATGGTCCTGACTCAAGGGGCTGCCCCCGCGCACCAGCACCGAGTGGCGGAACATGGGCATCGACTCATCGTCCCACAGGGCGAAATGGCCAAGCCACAACCTTTCATTGATCATGGCCAGGACCTCGTACATGGCCGCGCGCCGCCGGTCCGGCACCCGGATATCCATAGCCGAGGATAGATGCAGCGCCCTCAGCTCCTCCGACCAGGCGAAGTACAGGCTATAGGTGGACCAGTGCCCAGGAACCTCGACCGCCATCTCCTCGTCGCTGCGACGATCGAACGCCCAGTCGTGGGCGTGAACGATCTCCTCCACCATGTCGAGCGGGTTGACCGCCGCCTGCTCAACCCGAACCGCCGAAGCACGCATGCGCAGTTCTCCCGAAATGTCGTGGCGAGCGCCACGCCCCGAAATGTTGTGGCGAGCGCCAAGCCTTGGCACCAGCCGTAGTGTGCCAAATGACCGCGGGCAACGCAAGCCGTTTCGTACCAGCCGGCAGGGCTATCGGGTGAATCGACCAGAAGCCCTCTGCCCCCCTCCTTCAGGGGGAAGAGGGAGCAGGTTATTGGACGTGCGCTTGAATTTTGACTGGCGTCGCGCGGGCCGAACCATAATAATCCCCCCGGCTATGCCCGGCCGATGGCGAGGTGGAAGCACCCGGTGGGGACTATCGGCGTGACTTCAGCGGGACGGGCGGGGCGATTGGGGGGACAGAGATGCCGATTAGAAGCAAGATCGTCACCGCGGACGAGGCGGCGGCCCTGGTTCGTGACGGGGACACCATCTGCAACACGGGGTTCGTACAGAGCGGAATTGCGGAAGAAATTCTGATCGCGATCGAAAAACGTTTCCTCGAGACGGGACAGCCGCGGGACCTGACGGTGGTCGCCGCCGCGGGCCAGGCGGACAGCAAGGACAAGGGGCTGAACCGTCTGGGCTATGAGGGCCTGTTGCGGCGCTACATCGGCGGCAACTGGGGCCGGGTGCCGAAGATCGTCAAGCTGGCGATGGAAGAGAAGATTTCCGGCTACAACCTGCCCCAGGGGGTGATCACCCACCTTTACCGGGATCAGGCGGCGGGCAAGCCGGGGACCTTCACCAAGATCGGACTGCACACCTTCGTGGACCCGAGGCTGGAAGGCGGCAAGGTCAACCAGCGGGGCAAGAAGGGAATCGTCCAACTGGTCGAGGTGGACGGCGAAGAGTGGATGTTCTACCGCGTCCGGCCGGTCAACGTGGCGATCATCCGCGGCACCACGGCGGACCCCATGGGCAACATCACCATGGAGAAGGAGTCGCTGACGCTGGACTGCCTGGCGATGGCGATGGCGGCGAAGAACTCGAACGGCATCGTGCTGGCGCAGGTCGAGCGGGTCGCCGAACGGGGATCGCTCAATCCGCGTCTGGTCCACGTTCCGGGGATTCTGGTGGACTGCGTGGTGGTGGCCAGGCCCGAGAACCACATGCAGAGCTACGCGACCCAGTACAACCCGGCCTATGCGGGGGAGATCCGGGTCCCGCTCGAGTCCCTGAAGGCCATGGACCTGGACGAGCGCAAGGTGATCGCGCGGCGGGCGGCGTTCGAGCTGCCGCCGAACGGCATCGTCAACCTGGGCGTCGGGGTGCCCGACGGGGTGGCGGCGGTGGCGGCGGAGGAGCGGATCCTCGACTACATCACCCTGACGACCGAGGCGGGCTCGATCGGCGGCGCCCCGGCCGGCGGCTCGGACTTCGGGGCGTCGGTGAACGCGGATGCGGTGATCGACCAGAACCAGATGTTCGACTTCTACGACGGCGGCGGCCTCGACATGACGTGCCTCGGCATGGCCGAGTGTGACGAGGTGGGGAACGTCAACGTCTCGCGTTTCGGCACCCGGATCATCGGCTGCGGCGGCTTCATCAACATCAGCCAGAACGCGCGGACGGTGGTGTTCGCCGGGACGTTCACGGCGGGCGGCCTGGAAGTCAAGGTGGAGGACGGCCAGCTCCGGATCATCAAGGAAGGAAAGAGCAAGAAGTTCGTGAAGAAGGTCCAGCAGGTGACCTTCTCGGGCGACTACGCCCAGGAGCGGGGTCAGCCGGTGTTCTACGTCACCGAGCGCTGCGTCTTCCGGCGCGGCAAGCGGGGACTGAACCTGATCGAGGTGGCCCCGGGCATCGACATCGAGCGCGACATCCTGGCCCACATGGACTTCGAACCGATCGTGCGTGATCCCCAGCTCATGGACCCGCGCATCTTCCGCCCCGAATTCATGGGCCTTGAAAAGTCGCTGCTCAATCTGGACCTTGAGGACCGCATCTCCTACGACCGCAAGACCAACATCATGTTCCTCAATTTCGAGGGGCTGCATCTGCGGGTTCGCAGCGACATCGACAGTCTCCGCGAAGTCCTGGTCAAGCGTGGCTTGTCGGCTGGCCGGAAGGTTGGCGTCGTCGTGAACTACGACTCCTTCCGCATCAACGACGAGATCATCGATCCCTATGCGGAGATGATCCAGTACATGCAGGAGCACCACTACACCACCATCACCCGCTACACCACGAGCGCGTTCATGCGCCGCAAGGTGGGTGAGGAGCTGCGCAACCGCAACATGGCGCCCCACGTATTCGAAACCCGGGACGAGGCCCAGGCGTTCCTGGCCTCCCACGCGTCCGAATAAAGAGAGAGAGAAAGCCCTCGCGCTCCCCGTTCCCTCCAGGATGAAAAGTCCTGGGGAGCACGAGGGGCCTCTCGGCCCCTCGTCCTTCCAATACGGGGCTTCTCAAATACGCATCACTCCGCCCGGGCGGGCGCCAGAGTCCACACGCTTCCCGTGGTATCGAGCTTCAGACCACTGCGGGCCAGTGCCGTCGTCACCTGGCCCTCGGTGCCGGTGTGGCGAAGGGCGATCTGCACCATTCGCCGCGTCATCGCCTGGATGCGGACGCCGCTGACGACGCGGGTCCTGGCCAGAGTCCGGCGCACCACCACCCACTCCTCCAGCGAGGCGACCGGCACCATGACCGTGTGTTCGACCGGAGTCTCCGTCCCGGCGGTCGGAGTCTGGACCCCCTCGCGGCGCCAGTCCTCCTCCAGCCGGGCGACCACGGCGCGGACCGCCTTCTCCAGCAGCGCCGGGAGGGACTCGCCCGGGTCCGCCACGACGCGCAGCGTCTGCGGCTCGGGCACCATGGCCACGGGAAGGGCCGAAACCCGCACCAGCCGCACATCGACGGCCGGCGGCTGGCCAGGGCTCACCACCGCGTGGACCAGCAGCACCTCGTCCACGCCCTGCCGCTGGGCCATCTGGCCGACGGCTGCCGGATCCTCGGCCGCCGCCTGCTCGGCGTTCAGCACGCCGATATTGCCGAGATCGGCGAGCGGCAGGCGGACCGGCACCAGGCCGCCCATGCTCACGCGGCCCGTCCAGGCGACCCGCCAGGGATTGCCGTCCTCCCAGAGCTGTGGCGGGGCGTCCGGACGCTCCCGGAACACCGGAAGGATCACCACCGACCGGCCGGCCGGCTCGATGAAGCTGACACCCGCTCCCCGCAGCAGCGAACGCACGGCCATGGGCTTGAACTGCACGGCAAGGCGGGCGATGTAGCGCACCGCCGAGCTTTTCTCGCTCTCGACGGCGACGTCGCGCACCAGGTTGAGCACCGTCTGCTCGTCGAGTTTCGGCAGGCGGGCGTGATCGGCCGGATCGACCAGGCGCTCGAGAAGCTCGCGCGCCGCCCTGGCCTGTCCGTCGGCCATGGCCCTGGCGCGGGCGTCGCTGGCCGAGGCGGCGGTGACGTCCACGGTGATGCCCGACACCGTATAGCCGCCCTCCACCGCCGCCAGCGCCGGCAGCGCGGTGGCGGCGACCAGAAACATCAGGACCAGCAGCGTCGCGAGCGACCGGAACAGGAGAGGAAGGGGCATTGCAAAGCCGTCCGAATGAAGTATGTTCGGCGCGCGAACCGTACCCCACTCTAGCAGACGAGGCCGCCATTTCCAGTCCTTCCGCTACGACCCCTGGTCGCGGCCTGAGCTACCGGGATGCCGGCGTGGACATCGACGCCGGCAACGCCCTGGTGGAGGCCATCAAGCCCCTCGCCCGCGCCACGGCCCGTCCGGGAACCTCGGCCGGTCTCGGCGGCTTCGGCGCCCTGTTCGACCTCAAGGCCGCGGGCTATGCCGACCCGGTCCTGGTGTCCACCACCGATGGCGTCGGCACCAAGCTCAAGGTGGCCATCGCCGCGGGCCGCCACGGCACCGTGGGCATCGATCTCGTGGCCATGTCGGTCAACGACCTGGTGGTGCAGGGGGCCGAGCCCCTGTTCTTCCTCGACTATTTCGCGACCGGCCGGCTGGAGGTCGCGGTTGCCGCCGAGGTGGTGGCCGGCATCGCCGAGGGCTGCCGCCGCGCCGGCTGCGCCCTGGTGGGCGGCGAGACCGCCGAAATGCCCGGCATGTACGCCGACGGCGACTATGACCTGGCCGGATTCGCGGTGGGTGCCGCCGAGCGCGGCCGTCTGCTCACCGGCGAGTCGGTGGCTCCGGGGGACGTGGTGCTGGGCCTATTGTCGAGCGGCATCCACTCCAACGGCTACTCCCTGGTGCGGCGCATCGTCGCCGACCGCGGCCTGTCCTGGGACGATCCGGCGCCGTTCGACCCGACGCGGCGGCTGGGGGAGGCCCTGCTGGAGCCCACCCGCATCTATGTCAGAGGATGCCTGGCCCTGGTGCGGGCCGGGCTGGTCAAGGCGCTGGCCCACATCACCGGCGGCGGCCTGGTCGAGAACATCCCGCGGGTCATTCCGCCGACGGCCGGAGTTGCCCTCGACGCCCGGGCCTGGAGCCTGCCGCCGGTCTTCCGCTGGCTGGCCGAGGCCGGCGGCGTCACGGCCCCCGAAATGGCCCGCACCTTCAACTGCGGCATCGGCATGGTGGCGGTGGTGGCGGCGGGCGATGCCGACGCCGCGCGTCGTCTGCTGGAAGAGGCGGGCGAGACGGTCGTCCCCATCGGCGTCATCGTTCCCCGCGCCGCCGACACCCCACCGGTGACCATCGCCGGCCTGGAGGCGGCATGGCGCGGCTGAGGGTAGCGGCCGTCATCTCGGGACGGGGCTCCAATCTCCAGGCGCTGCTGGACGCCTGCGCCGATCCGGCCTTTCCGGCCGAGATCGTCCATGTGGTCTCCAACGTCGCCGGGGTCGCTGGGCTCGAGCGGGCGGCGCGGGCGGGGGTGCCCACCTCGGTGCTGAACCATCGGGACTTTCCCGACCGAGCGGCCTTCGACGCGGCGCTCGACGCCCGGCTGCGGGAGGTCGGGGCCGAGCTGGTGTGCCTCGCCGGCTTCATGCGGATCCTGACGGAAGACTTCTGCGAGCGCTGGCGCGACCGCCTCGTCAACATCCACCCCTCGCTGCTGCCGGCGTTCAAGGGCCTGCACACCCACGAGCGGGCCCTCGCCGCCGGCGTGCGCTTCACCGGCTGCACGGTCCACCTGGTCCGCCCGGCCATGGACGACGGGCCGATCATCGTCCAGGCGGCGGTGCCGGTGCTGCCGGGCGACGACCCCGACCGCCTGGCCGCCCGCGTCCTCAAGGCCGAGCACCGGGCCTACCCCCTGGCGCTCAGGCTGCTGGCCGACGGCCGGGCGCGCGTCATCGCTGACGTGGTCCACCTGGACGGCGTCCCGGCCCTCGAGGACGCCCTGCTCAATCCGGGGAATTTCTGAGAACAAGAAAGGTTCGGCTTTTTTGACTGATTACAAGAGCAACGATGCTCAGGTCGTGGCCGAAAACGTCGTGAACCTGACCCGTTCGTCGGCCTCGTCCTATGGCTCGGCCATCCAGGTGATGTGGGCGGCGAAGGACCTGATGGAACCCGCCGAAATGCTGGGCCGCGAGGTCGACGGGTTCCTGACGACGGTACGGGCGAGCTGAGAGGCTGAAAATGTGGTTCCGGATACATTTTCAGCCTCTGATATCGTCGAACGGAAAGATCGACTCGTTTGCATGAAAGAAAGTCTTGGGCTGCCGCCCAAACCCGCTTGGGTGAGGCCCCAAACCCCCATCAATGGGTTTCCAAAGGCCTCCAGGCCGTCATGCGAATGCATGCCTTTGGCATGACGGCGGGTGCGGACAGAGTCCGCTTCTTTCTGATATGTCAAACATTTGGCTCGTTGGTATAACTACTGGAATTAGGTTCAGGTCGCTGGTCTCAGATCGGCCAGGCAGGCGAACACATCGCCCTCCGGTGGCAGGCCGAGGATGTGCCGCCGGTACCACAGGGCGAAGAACAGCAGGGTCCAGGCGGCGAAGGCCTCGCGGCGGCCGCGGCCGGCGGCGGCGAACAGGGCCGGAACCGACCCGGGGCGGCACAGCTCGGCAACGGCCGGAACCGCCGCCACCAGCTCGCCGAGCCGCCGTCCGCCGCCGTCGATCCAGGCGCCGACCGGGACGGTGAACCCCCGCTTGGGGGCGAAGGGCTTCGACGCCGCCATCGCCAGCGACAGCCAGCGCCGCAGCAGCCACTTCCCCGTCTGGCCGTGGATCTTCATCGCGTCGGGCAGGCGGAAGGCGAAGTCGGCCACCAGCGGATCGAGGAACGGCACCCGCCCCTCCACCCCATGGGCCATCAGGCAGCGGTCGAGCTTGATCAGCAGGTCATTGGGCAGCCAGTCGGCGCAGTCCACCGCCTGGACGGTCTGGAGTCGACTGCGCTCGGGCCCGGCCTCGTCCCGCTCCGCCGCGGTGATACCAGCCCGCCACCCCTCGGCGGTGAGCCGCAGCACGTCGAGGCCGTCGAAGGTGCCGCGCCGCCGCATGGCCCGCCGCAGCGGCCACGGCCGGGTGGCCGTGCGATAGCGGCCATAGCCGGCGAACAGCTCGTCGCCCCCCTCGCCGCTCAGGATCACCTTGACCGACTCCCGGGCCACGGCGGCCAGACGGAAGGTGGGCAGGACGGCGTAGTCGGCGGCCGGATCGTCCATGGCGGCGGCGACCCGTGGCAGCAGGGTCCAGAAGTCGCGCTCCGAGACCTCCACCTCCACGTGCTCGGCCCCGGCGGCGCGGGCCACGGCGCGGGCGTGCTCCCGCTCGTCGTGGGCGTCGGTGCCGGGAAACCAGGCGGTATAGGCCAGCACCGGCCGCGCGTTGAGCCGCGCCATCATGGCCAGCACGGCGGTGGAGTCGATCCCCCCCGACAGGAACATGCCATAGGGAACGTCCGAGCGCTGGTGCATGTCGATGCTGTCGGCCAGCACCTCGTCGAGGCGGGTCAGTGCCGACTCCATGTCCAGGGGCCGAGGCCCGCCCTGGGGCAGGGCCGGGCGGTGACGGCGCTCGACGATGCGGCCGTCGATGACCACCAGGGTCTCTCCGGGTAGGACGCGGTGGATGCCCTCCAGCAGACACGGGGCGCCGGTGGTGAACTGAAGCTGCAAAAGCTCGACCAGGCTCTCCCGCCGCAGCCGGGGCGTCACCAGACCGGCCGCCACCAGCGCCTGCGCCTCCGAGGCGAAGGCGAACCCGGCAGCCGTCTCCACGTAGTAGAGGGGCTTGATGCCGAAGGGATCGCGGGCGAGAATCAGCCGCTCGGGTCCGCTGGTGGTGCCGCCCGGGGGACCGCCCGGGTCGTGGATGGCGATGGCGTACATCCCCCGCAGCCGGCTGGTGAAGTCCACGCCAAGGCGGCGATACAGGTGCAGCGGCGGCTCGCAGTCGGAGGCGCTGATGAACGCCACGTCGGTCAGCTCGCGCCGAAGCTCCCGATAATTGTAGATTTCGCCGTTGGCCACCAGGGCCGCCCCACCGGGCTCACGGAAGGGCTGGCGTCCCGTCTCCAGGTCGATGATGGCGAGTCGGGTCTGGATCAGCCCCACCGACGCCTCGATATGGCGCCCGCCCCCGTCCGGTCCCCGATGGGCGAGGGCCAGCGCCAGGGCGTCGAGCACGGCGGCATCCGGCGGGATGCCGCCTCGGCTCATGACGCCGGCGATGCCGCACATGTCCCGGTGACCTGCTCGAAAAAGGTTTTGTAACGGGCCACCACCGCGGCCTCGGTGAATTGGCTCTCGAAGGTCTGGCGCCCCCCGGCGGCGATGTTGCGGGCGAACGTGGCATCCTGCAGCACCCGCTTGATGCCCTTGGCCAGGGCGGTCGGCTCGTCCACCGGCGTCATGACGCCGTTGACGTCCTTGTGGATCAGCGCCGCCGGCCCCTGACTTTCGGTGGCGACCACCGGCAGTTCCTGCGCCCAGGCCTCCAGGATGACGTTGCCGAGGGGCTCATGGCGCGAGGGGCAGACGAACAGGTCGGCCGTCGCGAACAGCGCCGCCACATCGTCGCGCCAGCCGAGGAACCGCACCCGCGGCTTGACCGCGAGCTGTGCCGCCATGGCCTCCAGCTCCGCCCGTAGCGGCCCATCGCCGGCGATCCACAGATAGGCCTCCGGCACCATGGTCATGGCCTTCAGCAGGACGTCGAAGCCCTTGTTGGCATGCAGCCGCCCGAGAGACAGGATCAGCGGCGAACTGTCCGGGGTGTAGTAGGTCATGCGCACCACCGGGGGCGCCCGCTCCTCGCTGACGAAGTTGGGCAGGTAGTGTGCCCGGTCGCTCGGCCAGCCCTGGCGGATCACATAGTCGACGATATCCTGGGTATTGCCCACCAGGTGGTCGCAGGCCTGGTAATACTTGAGGTCATAGTAGCCGCCGAGTCGGCCCACGTGCACGAACCGGCCCTTCGGACAGAATCGGGTGGCGCGGTTCATCCAGGTCATGACGATGTCGGGCTGGAACGCCGAGATCTCGTGCCGGAAGCCGAGACGTGTCTTCAGGTCCAGGGCGCCGCCGAACGGCAGCTCGACCGGCGGCAGGCCACCGGCGCGCAGCATCTCCGCCCGCCGATGGTGCTCGCGGATGACCACGTGCTGGTCGACTCCGGCCCGGTGAATGGCCTGGACCAGACGGACGAAAAACGCCTCGGCACCGCCGAACTCGGCACCCGCCATGGCCTGGAGAACGCGGGTCATCGGCCTTTCTCCTCGGGAATCAGGCGCTCGAAGGCCGCCGCCGCCTCGTCCCAGGTCCAGTTTCTCTGCAGCTCGAGGGCCGCCGCATGCATCCGCCGCCAGCACGCCTCGTCGGACAGGAGGCGGACGGCGCCGTCGGCGAAGGCGCTCGCGTCGACCGCGATGAAGCCGGTGCGGCCATCGACCACCCGCTCCACCACCGACCCGATCGGCTGAACCACTGCCGGCACACCCACCGCCTGCGCCTCGCCGAGGGCCATGCAAAAGGTCTCGTTCACATCGCCCTTATAGAGCATCACCCGAGCCCACCGCAACTCATCGAGCAGGACGGCCTTGGCCACCGGTGCCCGCAACACCACGCCCTGGGCCGCCAGCGCTCGCGCCCTGTCCAGGACCGCCCCCATCCGCTGCGCCTTCTCCCGGCCGGCGGCACCATAGGTGGCCGGACCCGAGAACACGTGCAGCTCCGCCCCGGGGACACGGGGGTGGATCTTCTCCGCCCACACCTCCAGCAGCCAGTCCAACCCGCGCAGGGGATTGGAGGTGAAGATGGCCCGCGGCCCGGGCATGTCCGGCGCCGGCGCCGCCGTGCGGAACATGTCGGGCAGCCCATAGGGAATGACCACCCGTTCTCCGCCCGGCGCCCATGCCGGATATGTGGTGGCATGGTAATCGCCGATGAAGACGATGGCCGGCTTTTTCCGCCATAGCTTCCAGAGGTATCGCCCCTTGAGCAGGTAGGTCGCCGGATTATGGATCCAGAACACCGTGCGCCGCGCCCCGGGCATGGCCTGGATCAGCCGGTCTCCCCGGTTGGCGATGAACAGATCCGCCGTCGGCGGTAGTCCCCCCTCGAGCGGCGCCCAGTCGACTCCGTTGTGGCGCACGGGCGCCTTGCAGACGTTGCGCACGATCACCTCGTGGCCGCGGCGGGCCAGCGTCTCGCACAGGGCGATGACCGAGCTTTCGGCCCCGCCGAGCGGCGAATGCTCAGGGGTTCGGCCGTCGAACTCGATGCCGTCGTCCGCCAGGACGATTTTCGCCATCACTCGTCCTCTAGGGTCGCCTTCAGATAGGACAGCAGGGGATAGAGAGCCGCGCACAGGGCGATCAGCAGTCCATGACCACCCTCGCGGTACCCCTTGCGCCCAACGTAGCACTTGATGAAGCGCGATACCACGCGTCGCAGATTGTTGGCGAGATTTCCCGGGTTGCCGCTGTCCCGCAGGTCCTTGGCCCGAGCGGTCGAGTAGTTGTCCAGGCGCCGGATCATGTCCGATATGTTGCGATCGACGTAGTGGCGCAGGCGATGGCTGAGTCTTCTCCCGCGCCGCCCGGTAAAGACGACCGAGGGATGGACCCGCTGGCGTCCCCACTCCTTGGCGCCGCGGCGGAACAGCCCGGCATAGGCCGCCTTGCCGAAGGAGGCCCCCCAGCCGTAGCGCACCAGCCGGCCGCCGATGTAGTTGTCCACCGGGATCTCGTGAATGTCGTCGGTGGAGGTGGCGACCACCTGGAGAATCTCGGCCGCCAGCTCGTCGTCCACCCGCTCGTCGGCGTCGATCTCGAGAATCCAGCGGCCGCGGCAGGCGGCGATGCCGGCGTTGCGGCGGTCGCCCTCGATGTCCCAGGCCCCCTCCACCAGCCGGTCGGTGAAGCGCTCGGCGATGGCCCGGGAGCCGTCGGTGCACTTGTCCAGAAGCACCACCAGTTCGTCGGCGAAGCGCAGCCGCTCCAGGCACTCGGCGAGTTGACGCTCTTCGTTGCGGACCGAGATCACGGCCGACAGGGTGATGGTCGAGTTCATGCCGCGACTCCCATGCTGCGGTGCCAGAGATCGCGCGCCGCCTCCTCCGCCATGTCGGGAGTCAGGCTGTCCATCAGCGTGTCCGAGTTGCGGTGGTCGAAATTCTCGGGAAAGATGGTCTCGAAGGGCTCGACGGTGCGGACCACCGCGGCGTTCCAGCTCCACGGCGCATAGAACACCTCGGGGCTTGGGCCGAACAGGCCGAGGGTCGGGATGCCGGACGCCGCCGCCAAGTGCATCAGCGCCGAGTCGTTGCCGACGTAGAAGTCACAGCGCTCGAGGCAGGCATAGGCCGTCAAAAGGTCCACCGAGCCCACCAGGTCGATGCAGCGCCCGGCCGGCAGGGCGTCGATGACCGGCTGGGCGTGCGGCCGCTCGTTGCCGGCCCCGAAGACGGCGATGCGCGCCCCGGGAAGGATGCCGGCCGGCCCGGCCAGGCGCTCCGCCAGCTCGACGAAGTTCCCCGGCCGCCAGGTCTTGGCCCGCCAGTTGCTGGTCGGCCCCACCGCCAGCACCGGCGGCCCGGGAGGAATGAGTCGCGCCGCCGCCTCCCCATGGCTGCGGGCCGTCCAGATCTTCGGCATGGGGGGCTCGGGCAGGTCCAGCACGTCGGCGATCTGGCGCACGCGGTGGATCGGTTCGGTCCCGCCGCCGAGCTGATAACGCTTGCGGGCGCGCAGCAGATACGACACCGCCGACTTGCGCAGGTCGACCACGATATCCCAGCGGGTGCCGACGCAGGTTAGCCACAGGCTGATCCAGTGCCGCGCCCACCGCCCCTTGGCCATGGGAATCGCCCGGTCCAGGTTGGGGACGGCGGCGAACAGGGGCAGGGGCTGCGGGCCGCAGGCGATGGTCACCCGGGCCTGCGGATAGGTGCGGAGAAGATGGTCGAGAAGCCCGGTCGACAGCACGGCGTCACCGATCCGGGTCGAGGTGATGAACAGGATTTTCATGCCTTCATTTCCACAGGCCCTCGAACTCCGCCGCCACCGCGTCCCAGGTGCGGGAGCGCTGGGTGGACCTGGCCTCGTCGCTGAGGGAGCGGAACACCCGGTCGCTGGTCAGCACCATCTGCGCTATGTTGGCCAGGGCCTCGGCGTCGGGAACCAGGTAGCCGGTGCGGCCGTCGACGATGCGGTCGGCGGCGGCACCGAGGGTTCGCGCCACCGCCGGCAGACCGGCGGCCTGACTCTCGGCCAGGGTCCAGAACCCCATGTCGTCGGGATGCCCGGGATAGAGATGCACCCGCGCCTTGCGGTAGGCTTCGGCCATGTCGAAATCATTTCCCGGCGCCTGCACCACCACCCCCTGGGCGCGGCCAGCCACCACGCGGCGCAGCACCGGCCGCACCGCCTCGGGCACCTCCGCTCCGGCCAGCCCCTTGGACAGCACGGCGGAGTAGATATGCAGCTCGGCCTCCGGCACTTCGGCGTGGATGCGCCGGGTCCACAGGTCCAGCAGCCAGTCCAGCCCGTGGGAGGGGTGGGTGGTGACGATGGCCCGGGGCGGTGTCGCCGGTTCGTTGGGCGTTTCGCCGAGATAGGCCTCGCGCACGCCGGGAGGAATGACGGCCACCTTCGGCCCGCCCGACCAGGCCGGTCGCGACCAGGTGGTCCGGTGGGTCTGGCCGAGAAACACCAGTGCCGGCCGATGGGTCTCGAGGATCTCCCGCTCCGCCGGCCGGTCCAGCGCCCGTCCCGACGACGTCAGCCACAGGATCCGCCGGCCGGTGTGACGCAGGGTGTCCAGCAGCGCCACCTTGCGGAAGGCGATCACCACCTCGGGATCCCGCTTCGGCCGGCCGGTCCAGGTTTCCCAGCGGACACCGTCGATCACGGTCGGCATCCGGCAGCGATTGATCACCGTCACCTCGTGCCCGCGCCCCGCTAGGGCCGCCGCCAGACTGGCGAACGCCTTCTCCGCCCCACCAAGGGGGTAGGCCACCGGCGTGTAGCCGTCGAAGGGAATGGAGTCGTCGATCAGGGTGATGCGCATGGGCACCGTGTCAGTGGCATGGAGATCATCCGCCATTCACGATCATGCCGATCCCGGACGCCCGGGGATCATTGACCGCCTCGCAGGTGTCGGGCCGCGGCGGCAGGCCATCGGGACAGCCCACGGCGTTGACCCGACCGAACTTGCCCATGACCCCGAGCGTATAGCCCCGCTTCCCCAGGCCATCCGTCACCTGTGGCTGCCCCGCGGTCTCGACCACCACCAGGTCCGGAGTCATCCCGGCATGCAGCCGCGGCGCCATCACCGCCTCGGCAAGCAGGCGCCGGCCGAGGATGGTCCGCGCCGCCGTCGCCACCAGGGCCGACGCCGCCGGCGGTCCTCCGGTTCCGGTCCCGGCGAAAATCATTTCTGGAACGTTCCGTTTCACCACCATCATCGGCGCCAGGGCATACGGGCCGCGCCCGCCAGGGTGGGGAGCCGCCGCCAGCACCATTCCCGTTCCGGGGGCGATACGACCGATGCCGAACAGGTTGTTCATGCTGAGAACGCAGGACACGGCCAGGCCCCGCGAGTCCACCACCGTGAAGCCGGTTCCCGCCGGGTTCTCGGTGATGGCGGGATTGGGGTGCGGCACCTGGACGAAGCGCTCCGAATTGTAACTGGCCATCAGCCCGGTCACGCGGGCCGGGGTCACCAGGTCCGGGGCCGGCACCGAGCTGGTGCCGTCGGGCTTCATCCACACCGTCCGGTCGGCATAGGCGCGCATCGCCACCTGCGCCATCAGGTGGTGACGGTCGTCGTCGGCGAGCCGTGTGTAGCGCTCGCCGTCCACCAGCATCGCCCACATCTGGCCGGCCACCCCACCGCCGGCGGGGGGCGGAGCGAAATGGGCGACATTGGTGCCGAAGGGCACCTGCAGGGTGTCGATCCAGCGGGGCGCATAGTCCCGCAGGTCCTCGAGCGACAGCGATCCTCCGGCCGCCGTCACCGCCGCCACCAGGTCGCGGGCAGCCTGGCCGAGATAGAACTCACCCGGACCGCGCAGGCGGATGCGGCCGATGGTCGCCGCCAGGTCGATCTGGGCGAGGGGAGCGCCTTCCTGAAGAATCCGTCCGGTGCCGTCGGCGAACACGCGGCGGATCTCGGCGTCCTGAAGGAGCGGCTCGGTGATCAGGGTCAGGTCCTGGGCCAGCGAGCGCGACACCGTGTTGCCGAAGCGGGCCAGCGTCTCGGCCGACGCCAGAAGCTGCTCCCAGCGCACCTTTCCATACTTGGCATGCAGGGCGTAAAGGCCGCGGGGCAGGCCCGGCACCGCGCTGGGACGGGGGGTGCCGGGAGCGATCTGGGCGGGGGCGGTCGCGTAGAACTCCAGCGTCTCGACGGTGGGGACCTTGGGATCGCGGACCATGCACACGCCGCCTCCGCCGAGCCCGGCCGAGGAGGGATTGGTCACCGCCATGGTGAAGGCCAGGGCGACCGCCGCGTCGACGGCCCCGCCCCCCGTCGACAGGATGTCACGGGCGGCCAGCGCGGCCCGCGGCTCGTCGGCCACCACCGCTCCGGCGAAGCCACTCGCATAGCCGGTGGTTCCGGCGGCGGGCCGCTGGGGGTCGCAGGCGCCCACCCCGGCCAGCAGCGCCAGGGCCAGAAACACCAGGGCCAGAAACACCGCCGGCGCGCGTTGACGAAGCCCCGACCGGGCGATACCCTTGATCCGTCCAGAGTCCGCGCCGCCGCGGGGCGGACGGTGATCGGTGTGAGAATACATGCGGCTGCTGACCATACTTCTGGTTGTCCTGTGCCTTCTGGGCAGCCCTGTCCAGGCCGACTCCAACAGGCGGACTGTAATACGGGACGCGGAAATCGAAAATACCATCCGCGCCTTTGCCACGCCACTGTTCCAATCGGCGGGCATCGCTCCGGATTCGGTACGCCTGCACATCCTCGCCGACAAGTCGCTGAACGCCTTCGTCGCCGATGGCCTCAACATGTACATCCACACCGCCCTTCTTTTGAAGACCGAGACCGCGAACCAGCTCATCGGCGTGCTGGCCCACGAGACGGGCCACATCGCCGGCGGGCACCTGGTGACCCTGCGGGACGAGGTCGCCCAGGCCCAGACCGAGGCCCTGCTGGCGGCGGCACTCGGGGCGGCGGCGGCCATGGCCACCGGACGGGGCGACGTCGGCGGAGCGATCGCCATGGGGGGCCAGGAGCTGGCTATGCGCTCCCTGTTCGCCTTCACCCGCACCCAGGAGCAGTCGGCCGATCAGGCGGCGATGCGGCTGCTCGATGCCACGAAGCAGTCACCGCGGGGCATGCTGGACTTCTTCGAGGTCCTGGGCGACCAGGAACTGCTGTCGGTGCGCCAGCAGGACCCCTATGTCCGCACCCACCCGATCACCCGCGACCGCATCGAGTTCGTGCGCCATCACCTGGACTCGGCACCCGGCGGGGAGAGCCCCGCCAACCCCGCGTTCGAGGCCATGTTCCAGCGCATCAAGGCCAAGCTGTTCGCCTTCACCGAGCCGGCGGCCCGGACCTTCGCCCGCTACAAGGAGGCGGACCGGTCGGTCCACGCCCGCTATGCCCGCGCCGTCGCCTTCTATCGCAAGGCGGATCTCGGACAGGCGCGGCCGCTGATCGACGGCCTGATCGCCGAGCAGCCCGACGACCCCTATTTCTCTGAACTGAAGGGCCAGATGCTGTTCGAGAACGGACGGCTCAATGAGGCGCTGGAGCCCTATCGCAAGGCGGTCCGGCTGCTTCCCGACAGCGCGCTTCTGCGCACGTCGCTGGCCCAGGTGCTGGTGGAACTGGACGACGCCGCCCTGCAGCGCGAGGCGGTGGGCCACCTGGACGCCGCCCTCCAGCGCGAGCCGGAAAGCGCCTTCGCCTGGCGACTCATGTCCATCATCCATGGCCGCAGCGGCAACATGGGCGTGGCCTCCCTCGCCATGGCCGAGTTCGCCATGCTGACCGGCGCCCTGGACGAGGCCATCTATCACGCCGGCCGGGCGGCCGCCCTGCTGCCGAAGAACACCCCGTCCCTGGTGCGGGCTCAGGACATCCAGACCTCGGCCATGGCCCTGAAGAAAAAAATGCGGCAGAAGGACCCCAGGGACCGGTGAGGGGACCTCAAACACCAAAAGCCCTCTCCCCCCTCTTCGGGGGGAGAGGGTTGGGTGAGGGGGGTGCCGAAACTCTCGAGATGGTGCTGGTTGCCCCACCCCCTCACCCCGGCCCTCTCCCCCTCGAGGGGGAGAGGGAGTAGAGGTTCAAATCCCGTTCACCCCCCCACCGCCACCGTCAGCACGCTCTCCCCGCGCCGGACCATGATCCGCCAGCCCTTGTCGGCGTCCACCAGCGACTGTTTCAGTTCGGCCACGGTGGCGATGGTCCGTCCGTTGATGTCGAGCACGACGTCGCCCGGGCGAAGGTTGATGCGGTCGGCCAGGCTGTCGCGCCGGACGCGGGTCACGATCACGCCTCCCTCGATGGCCCCCAGGCCCAGCTCCTCGGTCAGGGCTGGGTTGACGTTGGCCACGGTGGCCC
Source organism: Alphaproteobacteria bacterium (assembly GCA_039908285.1). GTDB lineage: Bacteria > Pseudomonadota > Alphaproteobacteria > Rhodospirillales > Rhodospirillaceae > JAMOBE01. The sequence continues at coordinate 33,701 of JAMOBE010000005.1, read as the reverse complement.
CGGCGAAGGGGTTGCGGCCCTTGATGTCGGTCAGCTCGCGCGGCGGCTGGTCGGGCGGGGCCACCAGCCGCACGGCGATCCCCCGCGCCTCCCCGGCCCGCTGCACCTTGAGGGTGGCGGTTTCGCCCACCGGCAGGGTGGCGATGCGATAGCGCAGGGCCTCGGGGTCCTCCACCTCGTGGCTGTTGACCGCCAGGATGACGTCGCCCTTGCGCAGCCCGGCGGTGTCGGCCGGCCCGCCGCGCCGCACGGCGTTGACCAGGACTCCCACCGGCCGCGCCAGACCAAGCGACTCGGCGATCTCCGGCGTCACCGCCTGGCCCGAGGCCCCCAGCCACGGCCGCACCGGCCGGCCCTGCGCCAGCACCCCGTCCACCACCGCCTTGACCATGTTGGCGGGAATGGCGAAGCCGATGCCGATGTTGCCGCCGCTGCGGCTGTAGATGGCGCTGTTGATGCCGGCGAGTCGCCCGTCCACGGTCACCAGCGCCCCGCCGGAATTGCCGGGATTGATGGCGGCATCGGTCTGGATGAAGAAGCGATAGTCGGACACGCCGACCGAGGTGCGCGCCAGGGCCGAGACGATGCCGCTGGTCACCGTCTGCCCGACGCCGAAGGGATTGCCGATGGCCAGCACCAGGTCGCCCACCTCCAGTTCGTCCGAGTTGCCGAGGATAAGCGCCGGCAGCTTCTCCCCATGGGTGTCGATTCTCACCACGGCGAGGTCGGTGCGCTCGTCGGTTCCCACCACCTTGGCCTCGAACTCCCGGCGGTCGGCGAGGACGACGATGACCTCGTCCGAGTCCTTGATCACGTGGTGGTTGGTCACCACCACGCCATCGGAGCGGATGATCACCCCTGAGCCGAGGGAACTCTGCACCCGTTCCTTCGGCACCCCGAGGCCGAACTGCTCGCCGAAGAAATAGCGGAACAGCGGGTCGTCCAGCAGCGGCGACACGTTTTTCGACGTCTTCACCACCCGGCGGCTATAGATATTGACCACCGCCGGAGCCGCCTGCCGGACCACCGGCGCGAACGATGTGCTGACCTGCGCCCGCGACGTCGGCACGGTCTGTGCCGAGACGGGCCGTGCCGGGAGGGGCGCCAGGACCACCGCCATGGCCAACGCGGCGAACACGACCAACCTGCCCATGCCGTCCTCCCTGGGGTTCCGAATTCCGTCCGCAAAAAGTTGCCGCGGCGCGCGCGCCTGTCAAGGGTGCTGCGAGCATGTCCGGGACGGTTGACGTGGTCCGGCGGCCCGCCTACCTTGCGGTCCCATGAGCACCGATCATCATCCCGCGGGCGCCACCGAGCTTGCCCGCCACGCCACCGCCTGGCCCTTCGAGGAAGCCCGGCAACTCCTGGACAACCGTTTTCAGGGACGGGTGCCGGACAAGGGCTATGCCCTGTTCGAGACCGGCTACGGTCCCTCCGGACTGCCGCACATCGGCACCTTCGGCGAGGTGGTGCGCACCACCATGGTGCGGCGCGCCTTCGCCGTGCTGGCGCCCCACATCCCGACGCGGCTGTTCACCTTTTCCGACGACATGGACGGCCTGCGCAAGGTGCCCGACAACATTCCCAACAAGGACATGGTGGCCGGACACCTGGGCAAGCCCCTGACCAGCATCCCCGATCCCTTCGGCACCCACGAGAGTTTCGGCCACCACAACAACGCCCGCCTGCGCACCTTCCTCGACTCCTTCGGCTTCGAGTACGAGTTCATGAGCGGCACCGAGTGCTATCGCTCCGGCCGGTTCGACCAGGCGCTGCTGGCGGTGCTCGAGCACTATGACGAGATCATGGCCATCGTTCTGCCGACCCTCGGGCCGGAGCGGCGCGCCACCTACTCGCCGTTCCTGCCGCTGTGCCCGAAGACCGGGCGGGTGCTGCAGGTGCCCATCATCCACCGCGACCGTACCGCCGGCACCGTGGTCTATCAGGACGAGGACGGAGCCCGGGTCGAGGTGCCGGTGACCGGTGGTCATTGCAAGCTGCAGTGGAAGGCCGACTGGGGCATGCGCTGGTTCGCCCTGGGGGTGGACTATGAAATGTCCGGCAAGGACCTCATCGACTCGGTCAAGCTGTCGAGCCGCATCTGCCGGACCCTCGGGGCCACGCCGCCGGTCAACCTGACCTATGAACTGTTCCTCGACGACGCCGGCCAGAAAATCTCCAAGTCCAAGGGGAACGGCCTGTCGGTGGAGGACTGGCTGTCCTATGCCCCGGCCGAGTCCCTCGCCCTGTTCATGTACCAGAAACCCAAGACGGCCAAGCGGCTGTTCTTCGACGTCATTCCCCGGGCGGTGGATGACTACCTCACCTTCCGCGACAAGTTCCACGACCAGGAGCTGAAGGACCGTCTCGCCAATCCGGCCTGGCACATCCACGACGGCCACCCGCCCGAGGAGTCGACCCCCATCGGCTTCGGCGTCCTGCTCAACCTGGTCAGCGCCTGCCAGACCTCGGATCCGGCGGTGCTGTGGCAGTACATCAGCCGCTACGCCCCCGAGGCCAGCCCGACGGCCACGCCCATGCTGGACCGGCTGGTAAAGCACGCCATCACCTATTACCAGGACTTCGTACTGCCGACCAAGCGCTACCGCAAGGCGACCCCGGCGGAGGTGGAGGCGCTGAAGGACCTGCGGGCCGGCATCGCCGCCGCCCCGCCCAACCCGTCGGCCGAGGACCTGCAGACCATCGCCTATGAGGTGGGCAAGCGCCATCCGTGCTTTGCCGATCTCCGGGCCTGGTTCAAGGCCCTCTACCAGATCCTGCTGGGCCAGGACGAGGGGCCGCGCATGGGTTCGTTCATCGCCCTCTATGGCATCGCCGAGACCATCACCCTCCTCGACGCCGCCATCGCCGGCGAGGACCTGGCGTAGTGTTTCGGCATGACCATCAAAAGCCCTCTCCCCCCCCTTCAGGGGGGAGAGGGTTGGGTGAGGGGGGCGCGAGGTTCCCGAGATGGTGCCGCCTGCCCCACCCCCTCACCCCGGCCCTCTCCCCCTCGAGGGGGAGAGGGAGTAGAGGGCTCGCTTTCGGTTTCAGGCCTTGACGGCGCGGGCGCTGGTCATCGGCGTCGGCCAGCCGTGGCGGGGCGACGACGCCTTCGGCCTCGAGGTGGCGGAGAGGCTGCGGGGCGCGCTCCCCGCCGGTGTGGACGTCATCACCCACCCGGGAGAGGGCACCGGACTGATGGACGCCTGGGAGGGCTACGCCCGGGTGGTGGTCATCGATGCGGCGCGGGGAGGCGCCCCGATCGGCACCATGCATCGCTTCGACTGCCGCGCCCAGACTCTGCCGACGGGCTTCTTCCGCTATTCGACCCATGCGTTCGGGCTGGCGGAGGCGGTGGAAACCGCCCGCGCCCTCGGTCGCCTGCCACCCGCGCTGGTCGTCCACGCCGTCGAGGGCGCGGTGTTCACCCTGGGCCTTGGCCTGTCGCCCGAGGTGGCGGCGCGGGTGGACCAGGTGGTCGATGCGGTTCGGGGAGAACTGAGGAGGGACTGACCGATGACCGGGAGTTTCGATCTGATCCTCAAGGGGGGCACGGTGATGCTTCCGGAGGGTGCCGCCGACGTGGACGTCGCCGTGCGGGATGGCCGGGTGGCGGCCATCGGCTCGGGGTTGGGAGGGGCCGCGGCGGAGGTGGATGTCTCCCACCTGCACGTACTGCCGGGGGTCATCGACACCCAGGTCCACTTCCGCGAGCCGGGACTCGAGCACAAGGAGGACCTGACGACGGGCTCGCTGGCGGCGGTGCTCGGTGGGGTGACGGCGGTGTTCGATATGCCCAACACCAAACCACCCACCATCTCTCTCGACGCCCTGATCAACAAGCAGATGCGGGCCTCCGGGCGCATGTGGTGCGATTTCGCGTTCTTCGCCGGCGCCACCGCCGAGAATATCGACGAGATTCGGATGTGCGAACTGCTTAGTTGGTGCGCCGGGGTCAAGATGTTCATGGGCTCCTCGACCGGCGACCTGCTGGTGGACCACGAGGCCGACATGGTCCGGGTGCTGGCCGGCGCTCGGCGGCGGGTTGCCGTCCACTGCGAGGACGAGGCCCGCCTGCGCGCGCGCTACCGGATGGTGGATCGGGGCGCGCCGGTGAGCCGGCATCCCGCGTGGCGCGACGCCAGGACGGCCCTTGCCGCCACCAAACGCCTCCTGCGCCTGGCGGAGAAGGCGTGGCAGCCGGTCCACGTGCTGCACGTGACCACCGCCGAGGAGATGGAGCTTCTCGCCCGCCACCGCGACCTGGCGACGGTGGAGGTGACGCCGCAGCACCTCACCCTGACGGCGCCGGAGTGCTACGAGCGCCTGGGGACGCTGGCCCAGATGAACCCGCCGATTCGCGACAAGCGCCACCGGGCCGCCCTGTGGCAGGCACTGACCGATGGGCTGGTGGACTGCATCGGCTCGGACCACGCCCCCCACACCCTGGAGGAGAAGGCCAGGCCCTACCCCCAGAGCCCTTCCGGCATGCCGGGGGTGCAGACTCTGCTGCCGGTGATGCTGGATCACGTGGCGGCGGGACGGCTGTCCCTCGCCCGGCTGGTGGACCTCACCAGCGCCGGGCCGGCCCGCATCTATGACATCGAGGGCAAGGGGGCCATCGCCGTCGGCCTGGACGCCGACCTCACGGTGGTGGACCTGAAGACCCGGCGCACCGTCACCCGCGACGCCATGGCCAGCCGCTGCGGCTGGTCCCCGTTCGAGGGAATGACCCTCACCGGCTGGCCGGTCATGACGGTGGTGCGGGGATGTATCGTCATGCGGGACGGCGAGGCCGTCGGCGAACCGGCTGGGCAAAGCGTGCGATTCCGGATTTCCCTGTGATCATGTGGCCCTACACCGTGTTGCGCCTTTTCTTTCTCAAGGCCAGCACGGTGAGGGATCCCATAATTCCGAGTTCATTCCGCTTCCAGAACGGCAAAGAAGTTGGCGGACCATATCTCGGGAGGCGTCATCACCATCCGGCTCAGCAGGGCATGCAGGGCCCGGTCCATCAGGTGTCGCACCGGGCTGCCCAGGCGATGAGGGTAGACGCTCGGGCATCGCCATCCGGCGGCTCCGGCGAGCTGGCGCAGGCTCGTCGGGGTGAAGGCGGCCTGGTGGGTCAGGTCGCCGAACTGGAACTGCAGGCCCCAGGGCGAACCGGCATTGGGGACCTTGACCAGGACCCGTCCCAAAGGTGCCATGCGCGGACGCAGGGCGGTCAGCAGGTGTAGCCCGTCCTCGACCGAAAAGTGCTCCAGCACGTCGAACAGGGCGACACGGTCGAAGGCCGGGCCGGGTCGCTCTAGAAACGTGATGGCATCGACGGCTTCGAAATGACCGGCCGCGGCCGCCGGAAGAAAAGGTTCAAGGTTGGCGTCGCGGTCGATGCCGACGAACTCCCGCACGCCGCGGCCGGCCAGATAGGCCAGGAACAGCCCGGTGCCGCAGCCGATTTCCAGCATGGCCATGTCGTTTCTGCACTGCAACGGGCTCCAGAACTCGCGGTCGAAGCGGGCGGCGTGCTTGTGTTTCAGGACTGGGGTGGCGTAGCCCTTGTGGCAGTGGTAGCTGGCGTAGAGATCAATGTCTGGACGGGATCCCACGGTCGTTTTGTTCCCGAGCTGGTGTTGATCAGGTCGCCGAGGGCGGCCCATGCCGCCTCCGGCGTCACGGCGGCGATGCAGGGAAACACCTGCCAGCGGTCGGCGCGGCGATGACAGCGCCAGAAGCAATGATAGCACTCCATATCCCGATGGACGATACGGGCGTTGGCGGGAGCGATTCCCTGCGGATAGGGCAGGAAGCTGCCGAAATGGCCACCCCCGACGATCACCACCGTCGGCGTCCCGAGGGCGATGCTGATGTGGGCCGGCCCGGTGTCGTTGCTGACCACCGCCGTCGCCCGGCGCATGAGGTCGAGCAGCATGGGCAGCGGCGTCCGGTCGATCAGGTCGATCACCCCCGGCCGGTTCAACTGGCGCCGCAGCCGGGGCCGGGACGGCATCTCACCCGGCCCACCGGTGAAAACGACGCGGTAGCCGGCATCGAGAAGCCCGCGGGCGATGGCGATGTAGCTGTCGAAGGGCCAGCGCCGCCCCGGCTCGTTGGAGCCGAAGTTCAGCACCACATAGGGCCGGCCGGCCGGCACCGGCGCCGTGGCCTCGCGCCAGGGGATGGAGGGCGGCTCGGCCGGGACCGTGCGACCGAGAATTTCGGAAACGAAACGACGGTGGCGGTCGGTCTCGTGGGTAGGATAGGGGCCGGTGTCGATGATCTGGCCGACCCGCCCCAGGTAGTGGTTGAACTCGGCGCGGGTCGCCGGGCTGATGTAGGGGTGCGAGACCACCGAGACCGGCGCCTGCGACAGCCACACCAGGCTGTCGGCGGTCAGGGCCTTGCGGAAGAAGATGTCGCAGACGGCGATGGCGAAGCGCTGCCGCCGCACCCACAGGGCCTCGCGGAAGCGGTAGAACGGGTTGCGCTCGAAGGCGTGCTCGTCGATGGTGCGCACGCGATAGCCCGAGAACACCTCGGCGGCGATGCTCCCCCAGCTATGACAGCCGAGAACCGTGATGTCCTCCGCCGCGACGCCGAAGGCCTCGGCGTAGTGGTCCAGCGACCGGCGGAACAGCACCATGTCGCCGATGCCGTCCATGCGCACCACCAAAAGCCCGCGGGGCGTCCGAAACACCGGCCACAGCCGCACCAGGAGGTCGAGCGGCTGGAACATCCACCACCGCCGCCGCATGCGCTGGATCGACGGCCGGCCCTCTCCCTGGGGGGCGTCTCCTTCGGCGACGGCCGGGGACTGCTGTGAAGGAGGCATGCCGCCCACTGCTGACATTGTGCAGACTCAAAGGAAAAGGGCTCAGCCGGTTTCCCCGCCAAGCCCTTGAAATCCCTGGTGGAGCCGAGGGGAATCGAACCCCTGACCTTCTCATTGCGAACGAGACGCTCTCCCAACTGAGCTACGGCCCCGGAACGGCCGGGATAATGTGATCCATGGGACACCCCTGTCAAGCACGATCCGCGCGAATCCCAGGGCAATCGGGTGAACCGATCAAAAGTCCTCCCCCCCCCTCTTCCGGGGGGAGGACTTTTTCGCGGGATCTTGAACGGCAGGCCATCGCCGTGTAGCCTGTCCGAGTTCCCCGGCCCATCAGTTGCCCGGCCCATCGGTTGCCCGGCCCATCGGTTGCCCGGCCCATCGGTTGCCCGGCCCATCGGTTGCCCGGCCCATCGGTTGCCCGGCCCATCGGTTGCCCGGCCCATCGGTTGCCCGGCCCATCGGTTGCGAGATGTGCAATGATCAGGATTCGCCTCGTGGTCCTCGTCCTCCTCGTTTCGGCCAGCCTCGCCTTCTCAGCGGGAGCCGGCGCGGCACCGCCGGGGGTCTTCCTCGTGACCAGCAATGGATGGCACAGCGGTATCGCCGTCCCGCGTGAGGCCCTGGCGGAGCAGGAGATCCCGGAGATCGCGGACTTCCCCGATGCCGTCTGGATCGAGTTCGGCTGGGGAGATGCCGATTACTATCCTTCGTCCGAGCATTCCATCGGCATGGCGCTCGGCGCGGTCCTGAAGCCAAATCCCGCGGTCGTTCACGTGGTGGGCCTGAGGGCTTCGCCCGATCAGGTCTTTCCGACTCAGCAACGATTCGTATTCCGCGTCGATCCGGAAAAATTCCGGAACGTCACCGCCTACATCGCGGAGACATTCGACCGCAAGGGCGAGGCCAGGGCGCAGACCGTGGCTCCGGGTCTTTACCCGTTCAGCCAGTTCTATCCGGCGACCGGCTCGTTCCACATGTTCAATACTTGCAACACCTGGACCGCGGGGGCGGTGGCTGCCGCCGGTCTTCCCATCGACTTTACAGGCGTGCATCACGCGGACGAGCTGGTCGAGCGGCTTCGGACGGTGGCGCCGAGCCAGTAGGCACGCGCCATCCTCTCAGCCGGACGCGCACCAGCGCCGCCACATCTCCCGATAGGCGCCCTCCAGCCGCTCGACGTGGTGGGGCGTGTCCATCAGGATCGACGAGCGCATCGCCTGCCGCAGCGTCTGCCGATAGCCACGCAGGCGCTCCGTATCCCGGGCCAGGTCCACGGCCAGGTCGACGAAGGCGTCCTCGCTGTCGGTGCACAGTTCCGGCGTGCCCATGATGGCGTAGAAGGCATAGCCCAGCCGGCCGTGCAGGGATTCCCCCAGCACGGTGACCACCGGCACGCCCATCCACAGGGCGTCCTGGGTGGTGCGTCCCCCGTTGAAGGGGATGGTGTCGAGGACCACGTCGACGCCGGTGTAGGCCTTCAGATAGTCCTCGTAGGACCTGGCCCACGGCAACAGGTCGAGCCGCTCCGGCGCCACCCCGTGGGCGGCGAAGCGCCCGCGCAGACGCGTGGCGAAGGTCTCCCCCTGGGTGCCGGCTCCCCAGATCACCATGCGCGACTCCGGCACCCGGGTCAGCACCCGCGCCCACAGCGCCACGCAGGCATCCGAGAGCTTGGCCGGATTGTTGAAGCTCGCGAACACCGGTGGGATACCGGAGGCCGACGGCGGCTCGGGCACGATGTCGGGGGCGATCTCGTACTCGGTGACCTGGTGGCAGTCCAGCTCCCAGATCGTCTCGGTGGCCCGGGTCTGAAGCTTGCCCTGGTAGTTCAGCAGGGGATCGGCCACCAGATAGTCGAAAGCCTCCATCCCCGAGGTCGGCGACTGGCACAGGTAGAACACCTGCACCGGCGCCGGCCGGCGCGCGAACACCACCAGCCGGTTCTGCCGCCAGTGACCCATGGGCGCCACCAGGATGTCGATGCGATCGGCCCGCACCCTGGCGGCCACATCGGCGTCGGACATGCCGTGGATGAAGGTCCACTCGTCGGCCAGCTCCCGCATGTGGTCGGTGACCGAGTCGGGCTCGGGCACGTGGGCGTAGACGCAGACCGTCACCTGGTCGCGCCGATGCCCGCGCAGGAGCGGCAGGATGTTCTGGCGCAGCACGTGAAAGCGCAGTTCCGGCGACAGGTAGCCGACTCTCAAGGGTCGCTCGGGATCGCGGTCGTTGTCATGGACCACGGCCCGGGCGGCGGCGAGAAAGGGCGCCTCCTGCATCTCGCCATAGCTGAGGTAGGCGGCGTAGACCTGATCGGCGTCGTACTGCGACATGAACGGCATGTCGATCAGGATGTTGGAATGGGCCTCCACCAGATCGGGCTTCAGCGCCAGCGCCCGCTGGAAGGCCGCGACCGCCTCGACCAGCCGGCCCTGGCGCTCGTAGACGGTGCCGAGATTGAGGTAAAGCGGCGCCCGCCCCGGATCCAGCGCCAGCGCCCGCTCCAGCAGGACGATGGCCTCGTCGGCCCGGTCCATCTGCCGCAGGAGCCGCCCGAGGTTGGACAGCGCCTCCGGATAGTCGGGGCGAAGGGCGATGGCCCGGCGGAAAGCGGCCTCGCCCTCGTCGTGGCGCTGCCGGGCGACCAGCAGGTTGCCGAGACACAGATGGCTCTCGGCCAGGTTCGGGTCCAGGGCGATGGCCCGCTCGAAACTGCCCAGCGCCGTGTCGACGTCACCAGCCAGCTCCTGGATCAGCCCCATGAGACGCCAGGCGTCGGCGGAGTTGGGACTCATGTCGAGCAGCCGGCGCACCACCGGCATCGCCGCACCCGCATCCTTGCGTTCGTGCAGCAGAATGACCAGGCCTTCCAGGCTGGCAACGTGCTCCGGGTCGATGGCCAGGGCGCGGCGATAGGAGGCCAGGGCATCGTCCGAGCGGCCGGCATCCTTGAGAGCCGCGCCCAGGTTGCCGTGGGTCTCGACCATGTCGGGACCGGCCTCGACCGCCTGCCGGCCCCAGTCCAGGGCCTCGTCCAGCCGCCCCAGCCGGCGACAGATCTCGCAAAGGCTGAACAGCGCCACCGCGTCCCCGGGCTTCAGCGCCAGGCTTCTCCGGAAGGCGTCCATCGCCTGGGCGAAATCCCCGGCGGCCACCAGACCCATGCCGAGGGCCACCAGATAGTCGGGAACGGTGTCGCGGAGGACCACGGCCCGGCGCGCATGGGCGACGGCGGAGTCGACCCGGCCGGTGGCCTGCTCCAGCAGGCCCAGCAGGTGGTGGACGTCGGCCTCGTCGGGACTCACCTCCAGCACGCGGCGATACACATGCTCCGCCTCGGCGAGGCGTCCCGCCCGGTGGTGTTCAAGTCCGATCGACAGGGCTTCGGCGAGGGTGACCATTGCGGGCGGCAGTATGGTGGGTCACCGATCGATCGGCAAGGCTTCTGGAGTGGACTTGCACAGACGGCAGTCATTACGGATAGTGCGACTCTGGGGACGCAACACGAAGTGGCCGACAGAATGAAACAGTTCATGACGAGTTGGCGGGTTGGAGCGATGGCCATGGTCGCGGCGGCGTGCCTCATCGCCGGCGCGGCGGCGGCGGAGACGCCGACGTGCCGGGCGACGGGGAAAGAGGGGGGTGTCGAGCCGCCGCTCTCGGGGCTGGAACAGGCGGTGTGCATTCTGGAGCGCCTTCGCGTCGACCCCCAGTCCACGGCCCGCATCGACGACGCCCTGGCCCGGCTCGGGCGGGGAGACACCTCCGCCGCCGAGGGCGAGTTCCGCCTGCTGGTCGACGAAAAGAAGGCCGAGGGCCTCAAGGTGGCGGCAGCCGCGGCGCTCCGCCATCTCGGGGGGATGATCGTGCAGGGTAGTCCCGACAAGGCCGTGGGGATCTACCGGGAGGCCGTGGACCTCGACCCGGGCAATGCCGACGGCTGGAACCGGCTCGCCGCGTTGCTGCGCCGGTCCGGAGACCTGCCGGGGACCAAGGCCGCCCTGGTGCGGGTCCTGGCGATTGGCGAGACCGCCGGCGACAGGCAGGCGATCGCCATCGCCTCGGGCAACCTCGGGGTCGTCCACGAGTTGCAGGGCGAGATGACCGAGGCCGAGACCCATTACCGCAAGGCGCTGGCCCTCAACGAGGAACTCGATCGCAAGGATGGGATGGCCAACCAGTACCACGCCCTCGGGCTCATCCTGAAGTCGCGGGGTGACATCGATGGCGCGGAAACCCACTTTCGCAAGGCCCTGGCCCTCAATGAGGCCCTCGGGCGCAAGAAGGCCCTGGCGGACACATGCGCCGTCCTGGGTCGACTCCGCCAGTCGCGGGGTGATCTCGACGGGGCCGAGGAGCTTTTTCGCAAGGCCTTGCCCATCGACGAGGCCCTCGGGCGCAAGGAGGCCATGGCCGACGCCAGTACGGGACTTGGACTGATCCGCCAGGCCCGTGGCGACAAGAGCGGCGCCGAGGAGTGGTACAAGAAGGCGCTCGCCCTCGAGGAAGGCCTCGGCCGCAAGCCCGGCATCGCCACCCTGCGCGCCAGTCTCGGGCTCATCCTCAAGAGTCGCGGCGACAGCGCGGGGGCCGAGGAGCACTTCAGGACATCGCTGGCCCTGAACGAGGAACTTGGCCGCACGGAGGCGGCGGCCCTCGACCACGCCAACCTGGGACTGATCCGCAAGACGCTGGGCGACCTCGACGGCGCCGAGGAGCACTTCCGCAAGGCGCTGACCCTGAACGAGACGAGCGGACGCAAGACCGGCATGGCCGACCAGTACGGCAACCTGGGATTCCTGTTCAAGAAGCGCGGCAACACGGCGGAGGCATGTCGGAACTGGAGCAAGGCTCTCGACCTGTTCCGTCAGGCGGGCGCCACGGCCATGGTGGCCAAGGTCACGGAGGCCATGGACGAGGTGACGTGCGCTCCTCCCGAAGGCGCCGCCAAATAAGGTGGACCCCATTGTTTGGACGGCGGATGGGCGGGCGTGGCCTGCATCATCGCCGCCTTCCTGGGAGCGCCGTTACCTGCGGGTCAAAACCGCTCCAGGCCGAGTCCCGACAGGTCGATTTCCGGGGTCCGTCCGGCGATCAGGTCGGCGATGATGCGGGCCGATCCGGTGGCCATGGTCCATCCCAGGGTGCCGTGGCCGGTGTTCAGGAACAGGTTGGCAAGGGGTGAGCGGCCGATGATCGGCACGCTGTCGGGAGTCTTCGGCCGCAGTCCGGCCCATTGCTGGGCGCGTCCATAGTCTCCGGCGTCGGGAAACATCTCCCGGGCGTGGCGCAGCAGGGCGTCGGCGCGGACCGGGGTCGGGCGGTCGTCCCAGCCGGCCAGTTCGGCCGTCCCGGCGACGCGCAGGCGCTCACCCAGACGGGAGTACACCATTTTCAGCTCGTCGTCGGTGACGCTGAGGGTGGGGGCCGCCGCCGAGGTGCCGATGTCGATGGTGATCGAGTAGCCCTTGGCCGGATAGATCGGCAGGCGCAGCGCCACCGAGCGGGCCACCAGGGGACTGAAGCTGCCGAGAGACAGCACGTAGGCGTCGGCGGTCAGCACCCGGCCGTCGGCGCCGACCACGCCGGTGATGCGGCCGCCGTCGCTGGCCAGGGCGCGGATCTCGTGCCCGAACAGGAACGTGACCCCGGCCCGCCGCGCCAGGTCGGCGAGGCGGACGGTGAACAGGTGGGCATCGCCGCTCTCGTCGTCGGGACTGTGGAGGCCGCCGGCGAGGCTCCGCCCGACCGTGGCCAGGGCCGGCTCCAGGGCCAGGCACTCGGCGGGGGTGAGCGACTCGCGGGCCAGGCCGTGGGCGGCCATGTGGCGGGCGGCGGCGCGGGCGTGGGCGAACTCCACCGCGTCGCGGTAGATGTGGAGGATGCCCACGGTCCGCTGGTCATAGTCGATGCCGGTCTCGGCGCGCAGGGCCTTCAGCGCCGCCCGGCTGTACAGGGCGAGCCGCAGGGTGCGCTCGGTGTTGACCCGCGCCCGCGCCGCGGTGCAGTTGCCGAGGAAGCGCAGGCCCCACGCCCACAGGGCCGGGTCGACCCGCGTCCAGCGGAACACCAGCGGCGCGTCCTCGCGACCGAGCCATTTCAGCGCCTTCCACGGGGTGGATGGGTTGGCCCACGGCTCGGCGTGGCTCGCCGAGATCTGGCCGCCGTTGGCGAAGCTGGTCTCAAGCCCCGCTCCCGGCCGGCGGTCCACCACCACCACCTCGTGGCCATCCTCGGCCAGCCGATGGGCGGCGCTGACCCCCACCACTCCGGCGCCCATGACGATGATTTTCACCGTTCCGGCCCCTCTCCTTCACATCCCGAACCAGAGTATATAGGCTCGCAGGCAGCCGGAAATACAGTGATCGGCGACGGAGGGAGGGAACATCATGACGCGGCCGGATCATGACGCCGCCCTGCTGGCGGTGGCGGAGATGTACCGGGCGGACCAGGCCGCCATGGCGGCGGGCGTGTCCGGTCCGACCCTGATGGCCGCCGCAGGGTGGCGAATCGCCCGCGAGATCCGCCGGCGCTGGCGGCCGCGGCGGGTGTCGATTCTCTGCGGCCCCGGCAACAACGGCGGCGACGGCTTCGTGGTGGCGAGGCTGCTGGCGCGGGCCGGCTGGCCGGTGCGGGTCGGCCTGACGGGAGAGATGTCGGCGCTGAGGGGGGATGCGGCGTGGGCGGCCTCGCGCTGGCGGGGTGCGGTGGAGCCGCTGGGGCCGTCGCTCCTCGACCGCTGCGACCTGGTGGTGGACGCCCTGTTCGGCGCCGGACTCGGGCGGCCGCTGGACGGCGTCGTCCGCGAGGTGGTGGAGGCCATCGACGCCCGCAGCCTCGACTGCGTCGCCGTGGACGTGCCGAGCGGCATCCACGGCGATACCGGAGCCATCCTGGGAGCGGCCCCCCATGCCCGTCTCACCGTCACCTTCTTTCGCCGCAAGCCCGGGCACCTGCTGCTGCCCGGCCGGACGCACTGCGGCGAGGTGGTGGTGGCCGATATCGGCATCCCTCCATCGGTGCTGGACGCCATCGCTCCCCGGACCTTTGCCAATGGGCCGGGCCTGTGGCGGCTACCCTCCCTCGCCGCCGATACCCACAAGTACCGGCGGGGCCACGCCCTGGTGGCGGGCGGCCCGATGAGCGGAGCCGGGCGCCTGGCGGTCCGGGCGGCGCGGCGGGTGGGAGCCGCCCTGGTCACCGTGTCGGCGCCCGCGTCCGTGTCCTCGATCTTCGCCGGCGACTCTCCCGGCGCCATCGTTCTGACGCAGTCCGATGCCGAGGCGTTGCGCCAGCTCTTCGCCGACAAGCGCTGGAACGCCCTGCTGATCGGTCCCGGGTTCGGCCTCGGGGAGTCGACGCGCGAGACCGTCCTGGCCGCCCTGGCGGTGGAGCGGCCGACGGTGCTGGACGCCGATGCCCTCACCGCCTTTCGCGACCAGTCCGCCACCCTGTTCAAGGCGATCCGCTCCCCCTGCGTGCTGACCCCCCACGACGGCGAGTACGCCAGCCTGTTCCCCGGCGCCGCCCCCGGCAGCCGCCTGCAGCGCGCCCGGGCGGCGGCGGCGGAGAGCGGCGCCATCGTCCTGCTGAAGGGTGCCGACACGGTGATCGCCGCCCCCGACGGCCGGGCGGTCATCAACGACAACGCCCCCCCCGACCTGGGCACGGCGGGATCGGGAGACGTGCTGGCCGGCCTCATCGTCGGCCTGCTGGCCCAGGGCATGGACGCCTTCGCCGCCGCCTGCGCCGGCGCCTGGCTGCACGGCGAGGCGGCCCGCCCCGTCGGCCCGGGCCTCATCGCCGAGGACCTGCCGGAAGCCCTGCCGGCCCTTCTCGCCCGGTATCGTCCCAGGGCAATCGGGTGAACCGACCAAAAGCCCTCTCCCCCCCCTTCCGGGGGGCTACCGTGTGCACACAAGTTTGGGCAAACTGGGCTGTACGGGTTTCGCTGTAGAAACCATCCGTTTCCCGCAAAAAAAGCCCTCCCCCTTGATGGGGGAGGGTTGGGTGAGGGTGAAGGTGCAGCACGTAGGTGCATCGGGGTGCGCCCGTTAATTCAGCTTTTGTGCGAATATACAGTCGTCTGTGCGCGCTTCACTGCCACCCCCACCCAAACCCTCCCCCATCGAGGGGGAGGGCTTAAGTTTGCTCCCCCATCGAGGGGGAGGGCTTAAGTTTGCGGGAAACTTGATGCCGGTTCTCACGTCACCCGATTGCCCTGCCCTTTCGGCGACGGCGGGCGATGCCCATGGCCTTCAACCGCAAGGCCCCCTCCGCATCCCCCATGGCCTCGGTGACCTCGGCCAGCGCATCCAGCGTAGCGAGGGTGTGGGGGTGCTCCTCGCCCAGAATCTTGCTGCGGAGGGTCAGCAACCGTTCGTGCAGCGCCAGCGCCCCGGTCAGGTCGCCCTGCGCCCGCAGGGTCGAGGCCAGGTTGTTCATGATGGTGAGTGTGGCGGGGTGTTCCTCGCCCAGCACACGGCGGTAAACGGCCAGTGCCTGTTCCTCCAGCGCCCGCGCCCCGGCCAGATCGTCCTGGTCCTCCAGGGTCACGGCCAAGTTGTTCATGCTGGCGAGGGTGTCGGGGTGTTCCTCGCCCAGAACCTTGCGGCGGAGGGCCAGCACCTGTTCCAGCAGCGCCCGCGCCCCGGCCAGATCGCCCTGCGCCCCCAGGGTCAAGGCCAGGTTGCCCATGCTGGTGAGGGTGTCGGGGTGTTCCTCACCCAGCACGCGGCGGCAGATGGCGTACTCCTGCTCGTGCAGCGCCCGCGCCCCGGGCAGATCGCCCTGCGACCACAGGGTCCCGGCCAGGTTGTTCATGCTGGTGAGGGTGTCGGGGTGTTCCTCACCCAACACGCGGCGGTGAACGGCCAGCACCTGTTCCTCCAGCGCCCGCGCCCCGGCCAGATCACCCTGGTCCTCCAGGGTCAAGGCCAGGTTGTTCATGCTGGTGAGGGTGTCGGGGTGTTCCTCACCCATCACGCGACGGCGGACGGCCAGCACCTGTTCCTGCAGCGCCCGCGCCCCGGGCAGATCGCCCTGCGCCCGCAGGGTCGCGGCCAGGTTGTCCATGCTGGTGAGGGTGTCGGGGTGTTCCTCGCCCAGCATGCGGCGGCGGACGGCCAGTGCCTGTTCGTGCAGCGCCCGCGCCCCGGCCAGGTCGCCCTGCGCCCGCAGGGTCCAGGCCAGGTCGCTCATACTTGTGAGGGTGCTGGGGTGTTCCTCACCCAGCACGCGACGGCGGGCGGTCAGTGCCTGTTCGCGCAGCGCCCGCGCCTCGACGTAGTCACCCTGGGCATGGAGCATATCGCCCCGCAAGGCCAGAAGCGTCCATTTCACCGGGTCACCGTCACTCAGGTCGCGTGTCGCCGCTGTGGCGGCATCAAGGTGGCGTGCGGCCTCGGCGATCTTGTTCTGGCGGAGAAGACTCGCCACCAGGGTAACGATGGAGGACAGCGTGTCCGGCGTTACGGCACGTCTTGTAAGCCCTCTCCCCCCCTCTTCGGGGGGAGAGGGTTGGGTGAGGGGGGTGCCGAAACTCTCGGGATGGTGCTGGTTGCCCCACCCCCTCACCCCGGCCCTCTCCCCCTCGAGGGGGAGAGGGGGAGGGTTGATGGAAGTGTCCGTTACGGTCGGTGGTGGCGGGTCCGTCGTCCAGTGCCGGTGTGCAAGCACGGCGGTGGCCACACCCTCCGCCTCCGCCCAGTGGCCGTTGTCCAGGAGGGCCCGGGCCAGGTCGTCGCCCGCGACCAGGGTGCGTCGGTCGTCGTCTCCGAACACCTTGCGGGAGCGCTCGTACACGTCACGGGCCTTATTGGCCACGACGACGCGGGTTTCGGCGCTCTGGACGAGGGCCCGCGCCTCGACCAATTCTTGAGTGACCTGTTCCAGGAAACGGATGTCGTTGGTCCGCTCGCGGGACTGCCAGGCCGGATAGTCGCCCGCCAGCCATTCCACGGTCAGCTCGTAGCTGGCGGCCAGCGACAGCCGGTCTCCCGGCTCCGTGCCAAGGACGGCGATTTCCTCGCCATAGGAGTATTCGGGAATGTGCTGGATCTGGACCGTGTTGAAATAATCCTTGACGTCGACGTCGCAGTCCTCGAGGCCATAGCCGGAGGTGAACAACTCGGCGAATTTGGGCTCGTAGCCGGGAATGTCGCCGCCATCGCCCCGTCGCCAGGTGAGTTTCAACTTTTCGCTGACGGTGAGGTCGAGCCGCGAGGGCAGGGGATAGATCAGCAGCGGCCGGAAGTCCGCCGACTCGCTGCGGTATTTCAGGGTCGCGCGCAGATGCTCGATCAGGCCGATGAGACTCTGGCGATTGGGTGTGAACACCGCCACCAGCTTCTCCGGCATCAGCATGGTGCAGATGCCGCCGATGTCGGTCAGGCCGGTGCGGGAATCGATCAGCACGTAGTCGTACCGCGCCGCGAGCGCCGCCGCCAGGGTCCGGAACAGGGGCGGGCAGCGGGAGTACAGGCCTTCCCACATGAAGGTGTTGACCTTGGACGCGTACTCGGCATCGAACCGCCCGGCCGCCAGCAGATGGATGCCCTCGATCCCGGTCTTTTGGATGTATGGGGCGAGGTCGAGGGCTTTGATGTAGCGCTCCGCCGTCTCGTCAGGGTCACACTGCTCCCCTTCCCGCGGTTCCTTTGGCACCTTGCCGTCCAGTTCAAGGAACAGATCGATCAGTCCCGGAGCCTCCGCGGACCTGTCCTTGTCGAGGTGGGCGCGGAAATAGCGGTGCAGGCTGGGCGCCTCCAGGTCCCAGTCAACCACCAGAACCCTCGGCTTGTCCTTTCGCCGCGCCAGCAGGCAGGCAATGTTGGCGAGCGCCATCGTGCGCCCGCACCCGCCCTTGAAGGAATAGAACGTGATGACCTGGCCCACGGGCGAGGCTGATTGGCGCGACTCGTCCGTCATGTCTACCGCCCGGGAAAGGGTTGCGACCTGGATGGAGCCTTCTCCAACGGAGGCAGTTTGAACGTCGTGCAGTCGATGGTGAACTTGTCGCTGGCAGCATCGATGATTTTGTGCCGTTCCCAGATCGACATAACCATCTCACGAATCTTTTTGTCAAGCTCTTTATCCAAATAAATTTTCTTCGAAAGCAGACTGAACTTCCGCATATCAATGTAAATAGTATCTTTAATCCACTGCGGTATGTCGCTATCACTCCCCCCGTATACTATGGTGAATATAAGCCTCTTTGCGGGTAGCTGGTCCCCGATGACTTGCTTGCGCATATTCTCAAGCTCGATCATCGCGGCCAGTTCGCGTCGGCAGTACAGGCTGTTATCATACGCTGGGCAATACACCACCACCATGCACGAACTGACGCAGATGGCCTGTGCCACCTTTTCCTCTAGTTCGTCACCGCATCTGATATCGTTATAATCAATGAAGACGCCGTCTTCCCTCAACCGCTCTAGGTGATTTCGGATCGCACACTCCAATTGCTTGATAAACGCCTTGGTGCTGAGGTCTGACAATCTGCGGTAGCTCACGAAGCAGGCATACTGTATCGTCATCGGTCCCGCCCCCCAAGCGAGATGTGGTCTGGCCAGCCTTCTAGCATAGCGCGATCGGCCAGTGAACCCCTCTCTACACCGGCGGCAGGTCAATCGGGTGAACCGATAAAAGCCCTCTCCCCCCCTCTTCCGGGGGGAGAGGGTTGGGTGAGGGGGATGCCGAAGCTCCCGAAATGGTGCCGGTTTCCCCCCTCACCCCGGCCCTCTCCCCCCGGAAGAGGGGGGAGAGGGAGTTAAGATGGCGGTATTCACTTCACCCGATTGCCCCGTGAAAGTCCCCCATCCGGCTTGACAACGGCCGGCGGGGCTGGCTTGATCGTCGCCGTTCGACAAGGGAAGGCCGCCGGCACTTGCAGCAGAAGACTCCGATCAAGCCGACAGCGACGGGCGGCGCGCTGGAAACCATCAGGACCGTCGTCTACGCCGTGGTGATCGCGCTCGCGGTCCGCGTCGTCGCCTACGAGCCCTTCAACATCCCCTCGGGCTCGATGATTCCGACGCTGCTGATCGGCGATTATCTGTTCGTGTCCAAGTTCTCCTACGGGTACAGCCGGCACTCGCTGCCGTTCAGCTGGAACCTGATCCCCGACCGCATCCTGGCGACTCCGCCACAGCGGGGCGATGTCGCCGTGTTCAAGGTGCCGACCGACAACCGGACCGACTACATCAAGCGGGTCATCGGCCTGCCCGGCGACCGCATCCAGATGGTGGGGGGCATTCTCCACATCAACGGCGTCGCGGTTCCGCGCGAGCGCATCGAGGACTATGTGGACCGCGAGGATCGCGGCGGCGCCACCCGCTTCGTCCGCTATATCGAGACTCTGCCGAACGGGGTACGCCATCCGATCATCGAGGCCACCGACACCGGCCAGTATGACAACACCCGTGAATACCTGGTGCCGGAAGGCCAATATTTCATGATGGGCGACAACCGCGACAACTCGGCCGACAGCCGGGTCGTCGGCGTGGTGCCGTTCGAGAACTTCGTCGGCCGTGCCGAGGTTCTGTTCTTCTCGGTGGACGGCGGCGCGCGGTGGTGGCAGCCGTGGAAGTGGCCATTCGCCATCCGCTATGGCCGCCTGTTCCAGTCCATATTACGGATCTTTGGTTGCGGCTCCGCCGCGATAGGAAATGACGTGACGCGTGACCGCTGAAGCAAAGACAGGCATGACCGGGCACGGTTCCCTTCATGACGTCCTGGGCCATGATTTCGGGACGTCGCCCCTTCTGCGCCAGGCCCTGACCCACCCCAGCGCCGTCCCGGTCGCCAGCCGTGGCCGGGCGACCGCCTATGAGCGTCTGGAGTTCCTGGGCGACCGGGTGCTGGGGCTGGTGGTGGCCGCCATGCTGCTGGACCGCTTCCCCGACGAGAAGGAAGGCGCCCTGGCCCAGCGCCACGCCGCCCTCGTGCGCCGGGAGACCCTGGCGCGGGTGGCCCTCGACATCGGTCTCGACCACCATCTGGTTCTGTCCAAGGGCGAGGAGGAGGCCGGTGGTCGCGACAACCCGGCGATTCTCGCCGATGCCTGCGAGGCGGTGATCGCCGCCCTGTTCACCGACGCCGGATTCGCCGCCGCCGAGCGCTGCATCCGCCGGCTGTGGACGCCGATGATGGAGGAGGCGATCCGTCCGCCGAAGGATGCCAAGACCGCCCTGCAGGAGTGGGCGCAGAGCCGCGGGCGGCCGCTGCCGGTCTACAGCACCGTGGCCACCGATGGGCCGCCCCACGAGCCCGTGTTCTCGGTGATGGTGCGGGTCGAGGGTGAGGCCCCGGTCACCGCCACCGGGCCTTCCAAGCGGGTCGCCGAACAGGCGGCCGCCCGCACGCTGCTGGAGAGGGTTGCATGAGCATGGAAGAGGACGGACCCCGGGACGAGTCAGAGCCTGGGCCTGAACGCCGCACGCGGGCCGGCTTCATCGCCGTGATCGGCGCGCCCAACGCCGGCAAGTCTACCCTGGTGAACCGCATCGTCGGCACCAAGGTCAGCATCGTCACCCCCAAGGTGCAGACCACCCGCACCCGGGTGCGCGGCATCGCCATGGTCGGCGACGCCCAGCTCGTGTTCATCGACACGCCCGGCATCTTCCGCCCCCGGCGACGGCTGGACCGGGCCATGGTGGCCGCGGCCTGGGACGGCGCCGCCGATGCCGACGAGGTCGTGCTGCTGGTGGACGCCCATCACGGCGCCGGCGACGAGGTTCTCACCATCGTCGAGGGGCTGAAGCGGGTCGGGCGCCGGGCCATCCTCGCCCTCAACAAGATCGACCTCATCCGCCGCGACCGGCTGCTCGCCCTGTCGGCCGAACTGAACGCCCACGACTGTTTCACCGAGACCTTCATGCTGTCGGCCGAAACCGGCGACGGGGTGGACGACCTGGTGGCCCTGCTGGCCGCCCGCGCCCCGGAGGGACCGTGGATGTTCCCCGAGGACGAAGTCTCCGACATGCCGATGCGGCTGCTGGCGGCGGAGATCACCCGCGAAAAGGTGTTCCTGCAACTGCGCCAGGAACTGCCCTATTCCAGCACCGTCCTGACGGACCAGTGGGAGGAGCGCGACGACGGCAGCGTCCGCATCGACCAGACGATCCTGGTCCAGCGCGACGGCCACCGCGCCATCGTCCTGGGCAAGGGCGGCAGCCGCATCCGCTCCATCGGCCAGGCGGCCCGCACCGAACTCGAGGCGCTGTTCGAGCGCCGTGTCCACCTGTTCCTCCATGTCAAGGTGGCGGAAAACTGGCTGGACCAGCGATCCCACTACACCGAGTGGTCCCTGAACTTCGACGCCTGATCCCGACGCAAACTGATGTGGAGGGCTGCAGGATCGGCGTGCCGCAGCCAAGCCAGAACGCTGGCGTCCGGGCTGCGGCGAAGCGGTTCCGGGACTACGTTGGTGTCGAGGAGGAATCTCACAGATCCAGATCCCGGCCGGTGTCGGCCGAACGCTCACTGATGACGGCAACGACCTCATCATCAAGCCGTGGCCCGCCCATAATGTAATCGACCAGGGACGGGGAGAGGGTTTTTGTTGGTTTCAGAGCCAATGCACGTCCTTCACCCGATTGCCTTGAAGGGTGACACAACCGGCTCACACTCCTATTAATTTTATGGTGGAGCGCAATGCCGGAACACGCTACACTATCCGCGCGTTCCATCCACCGTGAAGGGCGTAAGCGGGGAAAAGGGGTGTTACGAGCACCCCCCCTCCCCTGACCAGAACCTCGCTTGAAAGGAGCAAGGCCATGGCTGCTCATGACTATAACCGAAAGCGCACCATTACCACAGCCCCGCCAAACGATCCGGCAGCTGAAAGGATGGGTGCGTCCGGAGGCTGAAGGACGGGCGCCGGCGGGTCGGGCTTCTCGACACGTCTGGTTATGGCCCGGCCCGTTGCATCCGCGCCCGTCCGGCCTCCGGCCACGCCCTCCCCGCCGACAGAGGCCGTATCCCCCGGTGCTTCCCATGAGCCCGCCGATTCCTCCCTCGGTGGGTCACAGTTGGATCAAGCCCTTACTCAAGGCCGGTCTCGTCGTCGCGACGGGCGATCTGGTATCCTCGCCCGGTGAGACGCAACGCCGTCTCGCGGACGACATTGGAACCGGCCCGCACCGTCGAGGCCACCCGGTCAGGCAGGTCGCCAATCAGGGCGCCGGCTCGCCCCGCACCATTGATGAGCAGTTCGAGGCCATCGCCGAGGACATTGATCACGCCGTTGAACAGATCTTCCACCGGTACATCGACACCCTGGCATTCGGCGGACGCCTCGACCCTCACCGCTGCGTCCGGTTCCCCAGTCTCCTCCAGCGGCCGATATTCAACTGGCATCTCGCGCGTTCCTTGAGTCTGTTCGCCCGGTGTCTGTTCGCCCGGTGTCTGTTCGCCCGCTACGTCCTCAACCGCCGCCGGATCGGGCCTGGTCTCCTCCCACGGGTTGACGGACAAGTCCGCCTGCGGCCCGATCACCCGCCGCCGGTCGCCGTCCGCCATGCCGCCCGATCCCACCTTGCGGGTCTTGGGCGATGCGCCAAGCGCCTCCACCAGGCGGCCGAAGCTGGGCGTCTGATCCGTCACCACCGCGGTTTTTCTCCCCGATCCATCACATGACCACGAAGAACTCGGCGCCATTGCGGCTGATCTTGACGAGATTGTTCGGTCGCTGCGACACCCCGCGGATGGCGGTGTTCAATGCGGCGGCCGTGCCGACGGACTGATTGTTGACCTCGAGGATCACGTCTCCCGCCAGAATCCCCGCCTTCGCCGCCTTGGACGAGGCGACGATTTCGCTGACCAGGGCTCCCATGGCCCCGTTCCCCTGCGGATCGGCGGCCAGTGGCACGCGGGTGAAGGTCTCGATCTCCATGCCGAGCCAGGCGAACTCGGTCGGCACCACCCCGGGCTTGGCGCCCGCGGCCGTGGCCCCAGCCCCAGCCCCCCCGGCCGGCGGATCGATGGCGGTCCCCACGGTCACCTTGACGTCCTGGCGCTGGCCGTCGCGCACCAGAGAGAGACGAACCATATCGCCGACGCGGACCTCCTTGAAGGCCGCGGCCAACTGGGCCGGCGTCGCCACCCGGCGGCCGTCCACCTTGAGGACCACGTCTCCCGGCGCGAGCTTGGCGTCGGCGGCGAACGAGCCGGGCTGCACCGAGGCCACGAACACGCCCTCGCCGGCCCGCGCGCCGATGCGCTGGGCCAGGGTGGGGGTGATGGTGTAAACGACGGCCCCGGCGATGGGGAAGCCACCGGCCTCCGCAGGCGCGGCAGCCGGTCCCTTGGCACCAGGAGCAGCGGCAGCACCAGGAACCACCGCCGGGCCGGCCGCGTTGGCCGTGGCCACGTTGACGGCCAGGCTCGCGGGGGGCCGGGCGAACTGATACTGGAAGGCCACCGGGGCGCCACCGGCCGGCTTGCCGGTGATCTGGTGGCAGCTCGCGCAGTCAAGCGCCTCCCGGCCATCGGTGTGGGGGGCACGGGCGCTGGCGGAAATCGGCGGCGCCGCGCCCCCGCCCCCGCCACCCGGCAGTGCCGCCGTCTGGGCCACGGCCACCGTGTCGGGCAGGGTGATCATGGACTCGACGAACCTGCGGGCATGGTTGCTGGGGATGGCGAAGCCGACGCCCGAGAACGCCCCCGTCGGGGTGTAGATGGCGGTGTTGATGCCGATCACCTGCCCGTCGATGCTGACCAGCGGCCCGCCCGAGTTGCCCTGATTGATGGCGGCATCGGTCTGGATCAGGTTGGCGTGAGTCACGTTCTCGATCACCAGCGCCTTGCGCCGGCCGGCGACGATGCCACGGCTGACCGTCTGATCCAGGCCGAACGGGCTGCCGATGGTGATGACCTCCTCGGCCACCCGGACGCGGTCGCTGTCGCCGAGCACGGCCGGCACCAGCGGCGCCCGCGGCGTGATCTTCAGCAGCGCGAGGTCGAGCGTCTCGTCCATCTTGACAATGTCAGCGCTGTAGCGCTGCGTCCCCACGTCGTCGAACACGGTGACGAACGCCGCCGCGGCGCCACGGACCACGTGGTAGTTGGTCAGGATATAGCCGTCGCTGCGGACGATGACTCCCGAGCCGACGTTTTCGAGCACGCCGCCGACCAGCGGAGTTGCGAACTGCGCCTCGCCGTCTCCCTTGCCCGGCGCCTGGGCGACCGGAGCCATGGGGGCCGGCGAGGCACCGCTCGCGGTGCGGCTGACGGTGACGTTGACGACGCTGTTGCGCAAGGCCATCGCCACGATGGAGAAGTCGCCGCCGCGGACCATGGCGGGAGCAAAAGCGGCCGGAGCGGGAAGGACCGGGGCGAGGGCTGGGGCTGGAACAAGGGCCGGGGCGGGAATGGGGGCGGGAGTCGGAACGCGAACCGGGAAGGCCGGCGTCCGCATGGCCGCTCCGGCGCCGGGGAAGATCTGCGGAAACATGTTGACGGCGCCCGGAGGCGCACTAACGGCGCCGAAGCCCTTGGTGTAATAGCCGGTATACCAGTAGGCACCGACAAGAATCAGTACCGCTACCGCGCCAATGATATAGAAATACTTCTTGAGGTTCTTCGAACAGACCACAGGCTGCCCAGTTTCCCTCTCATCCGCGAACGAATCCATTGATATCACTCATCGTCGCCGAGGAAGTCCTTGCTCTTGACCGGAGTCTCCTTCCTCACCGTGGACACGCCGGCAGCCAGCGCCAGAACACCCAGCAGAATGAGGACGATCGGCACCAGCCCGCGCAGCAGGTCGACGACCGACCACCACCACACCGTCATGCCCCACAACCCCAGCGCCACCGCGAGAAGCCCCGCAACGATACCCGGCATCAACCATTCTCCACGTAGACGAGCCGCAAGGCAGCCTCAGATACTCTCCTCTGCCGCGACTCGTGACTCATCACGCATGCGCAGCAGCACCACGAGTGCGTAGCACATAATGAATAGATTGCCTATGCCCGTAAATACGAATGGCGCATAGGGGCCGACCGAATCGAACAGCAGGCCGCCGATCTCGAGAAAGACGATGATGCCGATCCCGCCGACGACGTTGAAGGCGCCGAGGACCGAGCCCAGGATCTCGCGGGGAGCGAGGTCGATGGCCAGAACCTGCGGCGCCACCAGGCAGCCGGCCTGTCCGGCGGCGGCAAGCACCGTCGGCACGACGATGAACCACTTGTAGGGATTGACCACGAAGCCAAGCCCGACGAACCCGAGGCCCGACAGGGTCATGCCGACGAAAATCGCGGCGACGCGACCATACCGCTCGATGAAGATGCCCCAGATGGGGATCGACACCAGCACGACGATCCCGACCAGGCCGATGAGCTTTCCGGCCTGGGCTGCCGCCGCTTCCTGGCTGACGCCCACCAGGTCGCCGAAGTAGAGGTACCACAGCATGAAGAACATGCCGATCAGCACCATGTCGCTGCGGGCGAAGAACGCCGACAGGAACGCGAGCCGCATGCGGGGCTCGGTGCGCAAAAGCTCGCCGATCCGCCGCCAGGGAATGTGATCGTCCTTGAGGCGCGGACCGACGTCCACCAGGCAGGTACGGGTCAGCCAGGCGCCGACCAGGGCGATCGCCGCCGTCAGCATCATCACGGCGATGACCCCGGCATGGGGGGGAATCTGCATCAGGACGGCGTAGACCAGCGTGGCGCCGAACGCGGTCATGAACGCGGTGTTGGCCATCAGCCGGGCGCGGTTGCCGGTGGTGGTGAAATCGCCGACCAGGGCCGAAAGCTGCGGCCACACCGCGCCGGCCCCGAGGGACATGACGACGCGCATGGAGTAATAGAAGGCGACGCCACCGATGCCGAGCATCGTCCCGAGAGGCAGGCTGAAGGGCGCCAGCAGTGCTCCGGCACAGGCGACCAGGAACCCCACCACCATGATGGGCACCCGTCCGAGTCGATCGGACAGATAGCCAAGGTACCCCACCAGCAGCAGATCAAGTATCTCCGTCACCACCGCGACGTTGGTATTGATGGTGCCGGCGTTGGCGAAGGGAATGTCGAGGACGGCGCGCAGGAACAGCGGCTGCACGGCGACGGAGAGGGTGAGGAAAATCATCACCACCGCCGCCAGGAGGTAGAGCCCGTTCCAGTGCCGACGCTCGATGATCATTCCGTCCATTCACGCTCCGACCGGTTCCGGCGCTCTCCCCTAGAGCCTCGACGAGATGGGGTAGATGAACGGCAGCTTCCACGCCCGATTGAGGATGACGGAGGCCAGGCCGATGAGGGAATAGGCGAACACCATCATCGCCGAAAAACTGAACCACCACTTGCCGATTCCCGGCAGATGCAAACCGAACAGGCCAAGCACGCCCCACGTCCAGATGACCAGTCCCTGCTTCGCATGAAAATAGACGTACTGGTCGTCCTTGTTCATGATCAGCGGGAGGAACACCAGAATCCCCATGTAGCTGAAGGCGGCCATCAGGCGCGACCGCGTTCCTCCCCGGCTACGAACCATCACCGCTGTCATTGCCTTCTCCCGCGACCACCGCAGAAACACACAAGATGGCAGACGGTGGCCGTCCGCCGGACGGGACTGTAATGCGGACCGGGCTCATTGTAAATTGGCTTGTCCGGGCTTTTGGCTTCTCATGTCTGACGTTCTTGCGGCTGGCTCCGGCGGATGCCACGTGGTATCGTCGCGGCGCCTGAGCCGTGCCGGACGGGGATTTGCGGAAACTGCCGAACATGCGGGAGTGCACATGACGACCGACTCCAGAGCCGAAGCCGAAGAGCCCAGGGGGGAACAAGGCACGCCGGGGACACCTCAGGCGCCGTGGGTCGATATCCTGGACATCTCTCCCTGGGCCGGCCGACGAGGCGCTGGCGCCGCCATTCGCGAGGGCGAGCCGAGGCGGCGTCTCGGGCACGTCGGTGCCGCTCAACTGGTTGCCGACGACGCCGACGCCACCAATCCCTGGGCGAGATTCGGAACGGCTTCGGACGACGCGGCGGTCATGGAACAGGCTGCCGCCCGCCGCGCCATGGCGGCGGACGAGCAGGCCGCCGTCGAGACCCGTCTCGACGATCTGCGGGCCGAGCTGGCCGCTCTCGAGCCGCAGGTGGATGCCCGCCGCGGCGAGTTGTCGCGCGTCGAGGCCGCCATCGCCAGGGCCGAGGAAGAGCGGGCACGGCTGGCCCTGGCCGACGCCGAGCTGGAGCGCACCCGGGTCGCCCTGGACGAGGTGCGACGCGAGGTCGCGGCGGCGGAAGAGACCCGCCGCGCCGCTACCGAGTCCTGTGCGCTCCTCACCGCGGAACTGGATGCCCTCGCCGAACGCCGCGGCACCCTGGAAGCGGCCATCGCCGCACTGAGCACCGCCGCCAGTCAGGCGGGGTCACCACCAGAGGCCGGGGCTCCCGACCTGACCCTCCAGGCCGAGTACGAGGCGGTCCGTGCGGCCATCGCCGCCCTGGAGCAGAACCGCGCCGCCCTGCACCGCGAAGTGACGGACATGCAGGCCACACGCGCCGAACTCAGCCGCCTGATCGCCGAGGAGGACGCGCAACGGCAGCAGCACCGGGTCCTCACCGGGGATCTCGCGGTCGTCAAGTCCACTCTCGAGGCCAACCAGGCGGAGCGGGACCGTCTCGGCGCCGAGATCGGCGCCCTGTCCGACGAACACGCCCGCCTGCAGGCCAGCCGCGACTCGCTGCTCAAGGACATCGCCGACGCCCGCGCCCGTCACGACGCCATCGCCGCCGAAATCGACCAGGCGCAAACGACCCTGGCGGACCTCAGGGCGGAGCAGCAGTCGCTCCGGGACGAAACCGAAGCCCTGCGACTCGTCCACTCCCAGCTCAAAACCGCCCCGGCGCGGCGTCCAGGCCCCCGACGTCGGGAGCCGGCCTCGCCGCTGACCAGGCGGATTCCGGTCGAAGGCCTGGCCGAAGGGACCATCAACCTGCTCGGCGAGGCGATCACGGCGGTCGGCGGCACGGTGGGGCTGCTCTTGGGCGTCAGAACCGGCCCCCGGGCGCTCCCCGGTCCCGGCGCCCAGGCGGTGAAGCGTGTCTCCTGAAGCGGGAGGCGGGTCAATCCAGCCTCCCCTCTCCCCCGCGTGGGGAAGAGGGGGTGAGTCATCCGAGCAAAGCCTGACGACTACTTCGACGCCGCCATGAGCCCCAGCATGCCGGCGATGACCGCGTCGGCGCCGGTGGCGATCTGGCTGACGGTGGCGTCCAGCATGTAGCAGGGGGTGGTGACCAGCTTCGCCGCCGTGTCGACGACGATCTCGCCGTGGGTGGTGGTCTTGTGGCGGGCGCCGAGGGACTCGAGCGCCGCCGCGGTTCCGGCGTCGTTGCCGATGGTGAGGTCGACCGCACCCAGGACCTTGGCCATCACCGCCGGCGAGATGCATAGCGCGCCGATGGGCTTGCCGGCGGCGCGGGTGTCGGTGATGGCCCGCTCCACGTCCGGATCGACGGTGCAGGCGGGACCCTTGAAGGCGAACGACGACAGGTTCTTCGCCGCGCCGAACCCGCCCGGAAAGACGATGCCGTCGAAGTCGGCGACCCGATACTCGCGCAGGGGACGGATGTTGCCGCGGGCGATTCGGGCCGCCTCGACCAGGACATTGCGCTTTTCGCCGCTCTCCTTGCCGGTGAGGTGGTTGATGACGTGGGTTTGGGGGATATCGGGCGCGAAGCACTGGTAGGCGGCGCCGTGACGGTCGATGGCGAGAAGCGTCAGCACGGCCTCGTGGATTTCCGCGCCGTCGTAGACGCCGCAGCCGGAAAGAACCACCGCGATCTTCGGTTTGCCGGACATGGCGATATGACCTCCCTCTGGACTGGGCAGCGGCGGGACTGGAACCTCCCGGACCGCCCCCTATAATGGTGGGACCGATGGTAGTGGATGAAAGACGCGCACGATGATGCCCGACCGGGACGCCTACGCCAAGCTCGAGGACCGCTTCGCCCGCCTGGAAAAGCTCGGGGAGGCCATCGGGTTCCTGGACTGGGACAGCCAGACCATGATGCCACCCGGCGGTGCGGCAAGCCGGGCCGAGCAGATGGCGACGCTGAAATCCATCCACCACGACCTCATGACCGCCCCCGAGGTGGGCGAGTGGCTGGGGTTGGCCATGGCCGAGGGGATGTCCGACGGGGACCCGTGGCGGCGGGCCAATCTGCGGGAAATGCATCGGCAGTGGGTATCGGCGACGGCGGTGCCCGCCGACCTGGTGGAGGCCTTGTCGCGGGCAGAAAGCGCCTGCGAGATGACCTGGCGCGAGGCCCGGTCCCGCTCCGACTTTTCGGTGGTGGCGCCCCGGCTTGCCGAGCTTCTCGGCCTGGTGCGACAGGTGGCGCGGGCCAGGGGGGAGCGACTCGGGTGCTCGCCCTACGAGGCCCTGCTGGACCAGTTCGAGCCCGATGGCCGCTGCGCCCGCATCGACGCCGTGTTCGCCGATCTTGAGTCGTTCCTGCCGCCCTTCCTGGCGGCGGTGCTGGAGCGCCAGGGGAATCCGCCCCCGGTGCCGGTGGGACCCTTTCCGGTGGCGCGCCAGCGGGAGCTTGGGGTGCGGTTGATGACGGCGCTCGGGTTCGACTTCGACCACGGGCGACTCGATGTCAGCCACCACCCGTTCTGCGGCGGCAGCCGGGACGACGTGCGCATCACCACCCGCTATGACGAGGCCGACTTCACCTCGAGCCTGATGGGGGTGCTGCACGAGACCGGCCATGCCCTCTACGAGTTGGGACTGCCGGCGGCGTGGCGCCACCAGCCGGTGGGCCGGGCGCGCGGCATGAGCCTCCATGAAAGCCAGTCCCTGCTGATCGAGATGCAGGCCTGCCGCTCGCGGGCGTTCATCACCTTCGCAGCACCGCTGATGCGCGCGGCCTTCGCGGCCGATGGCGAGGCCTGGGAGACCGATGCGCTCCACCGCCACTACACGCGGGTGAAGCCGGACTTCATCCGCGTCGACGCCGACGAGGTGACCTATCCGGCCCACGTCATCCTGCGCTATCGCCTGGAGCAGGCGCTGGTGGCCGGGACCATGGAGGTCCGCGACCTGCCCGACGCCTGGGGCCAGGGCATGCGGACACTGCTGGGCCTGACGCCCCCCGACGACCGGCTGGGGTGCCTCCAGGACATCCACTGGTACGCTGGGGCTTTCGGCTATTTCCCCACCTACACCCTGGGAGCCATGACCGCCGCCCAGTTGTTCGACGCCGCCTGCCGCGCCGATCCCGACGTGATGCCGGGGCTGGAACGAGGCGATTTCACGCCGCTTCTCGGCTGGCTCCGGCCCCATGTGCACGGCATGGGCTCGCTCCTCTCCACCGACGACCTGCTGACCCAGGCCACCGGGCGCCCCCTGGATGCCTCCGTGTTCAAGGATCACCTGCGGCGGCGATACCATGGTTGAACCTAACCCGCATTTCTCACCGGTCCGACGGATGCTGGCTTGATCCTTGATCCGCCTATGATTTTTCCTCCCTTGCCAATACGACCAGTATTGCCGGCGGTCGGAAAAATCATAGGCGAATCAAATCTCTGCGCCATCATTCCGCGTCCCGGTGAGAAATGCGGGCTAAATCCGGCAGTTACATCTGGGGCTGCCGGAGTTAGGTTAACTGCCGGATTTAGGATTACCCCTTCGCCTGATAGTCCAGGGCGCCGGCTTGGATCAGTGCGCGGCAAACTTGCTGGCGAAGGTCAGGGGATTGGGGTTGGGCTTGCCGAAATAGTAGCCCTGGCCGAGGTCGACGCCGCAGGCCTGAGCCCGTTGCGCCACCTTCTTGTCCTCGATCATCTCGGCCACGGTTTCGACCTTGAGGTCGCGGCACATCCTGGCCATCGACGCCAGAAGGTCGCTGCCCTTGGTCGAAGCCACCGCCCGCTTGACCACTGGTCCGTCGAACTTGACGATGTCGACGTCGAGCATGTGCAGGTACTCGATGCTGGCCGAACCGGCGCCGAAGTCGTCGATGCACACCTGGAAGCCCTTCTTGCGGAAGGTCTGGATGGCGCGGTTCACCTCGGCGAGCCGGTCGATCTTGGCGGACTCGGTGATCTCCAGCATCAGCCGGTTCGGCAGGGTGAGGTCGGTGGCCAGCAACTGGTGCAGCTTGTTGACGAAACCGAAATGGGCGATCGAGGCGCCGGAAACGTTGACCGCCACCGGCGGCAGCTTGGTCTTTTTTGAAAACTCGCCCATCACCTGGATGGCCTTCATGATGATCGCCATGTCGAGGTCGCGGATGATGTCCACCTCCTCGGCCAGGCTGATGAGGTGATAGGGCGAGACGCCGGCCACGGCGTCGCGAAAGCGGGTCAGCGCCTCGAAATGGTGGACCTTCTCCTCGCGGAAGTCGGAAATGGGCATGAACACGACGTCGAAGTGGTGCTTCTTGGTCACCATCTTGACGTAGGCGATCTTGTCGAAGGTGTCCGACATCATGGACGGCAGGGCCTCGGTCAGGCTGGTGGCCTTCAACGCCCCGTCCGACTTGCAGAACTGCTGCACCGTGTGCGCCAGGGCCTTGGCGATCAGGTCGTTGGTCATCTCCTGGCCGCCGGTGTCCAGCGTCACCGACATGGCGGTAAGGTCGGTGCCCTCCGGCGCGTTCTTCTCCGCCGCCTCCTCGATCTTGCGGTTGATGCTCTCGGTGTCTATCCCCTTGGTATGCACGTAGGTGAAGGACTCGGCATCGACGCGGGCGGCCAGGTTGCCCCCCAGCGACGCGGCGTTGAGGATGGCGCCCACCGACGACAGGAGCTTTTTCCGCGATGGCTCGTCAAGCTGGTCGACCGCCCGGCCGAGGCCGTTGACCTTGACCAGGGTCACCTGCGCCTCGCCGCCGGCCCGTGGATAGTCGATGATCCGGTCGGCCGCGAGTTCGGTGAAGGACTTGTGGTCGATCAGCCCGGACTCCCCGTCGATCGCGGGGGGATCCTTGCGCAACGGCGAAATCGGCATCGGCCGGATTTTGACGCCGAGGTAGAAGTTGTCGCCGTACTCGGGAACCCGGTATCCCGACACGGCGGCCTGCAGCTCGCGACCGTCCGCCCCGTGCAGCATGATGACGACGTCGTCGATTCGCCCTTTGGTTCGGGCGAGGCTCAGCATGTCGGTAAACATGCCCCGATCCCGGGGGGCGATCAGGTCGATCAGGGAGGTTCCGAGAAGTTCGTTCGCCGGCTTGCCGAAGCAGACGGAGGTGGTGCCGGCGGCGAACAGCAGCGTGTTGGTGGCATCTATTTCGAGGAGAATGTCGGCCCGGCAGAACGCGAGGGCGACGTAGCGGAGCTTATCCGCAGGCATGCTCACATTCCCCCGCGCCGGAAACCACAATCTCTATGACCTTCGTCAGATCATAGCGATTTGATCCCGTTCACGCAACACGTCAGAACAAAAATGCCATGGCTTATTAAAAGTCAAGCTAACCTGATCCCAACGCCTCAGGTCGCGTTGAAGTCGGTTTCGTCCACCTCATTTTCGCCCGCGTCCTCGGCCTCGCGGCGCTTTTTCTCGATCATGCGGCACGAGACGATGGACAACTCGTAGAGCACGACCAGAGGAATGGCGAGGCTGATCTGGCTGATGGCGTCGGGGGGGGTCAGCACGGCGGCGACGACGAACATGCCGACGATGGCGAAACGCCGCTTGTCGGCCAGCCCCTGCGAAGTGACCATGCCCACCCGCGCCATCAGGGTCAGCAGCACCGGCATCTCGAAGCTGAGGCCGAACGCCAGCATCAGCGTCGTCACGATGTCGAGATACTCCCCCACCTTGGCTTCGAGCTGGATCGGCAACACCGTCGCCGCCCCGACGGCGGTCTGGAAGCCGAGGAGGAACCGCCACGCCATCGGCATGACCAGATAGTACGCCCACGCGGCGCCGATCATGAACAGCACCGGAGTCGCCACCAGAAACGGCAGGAACGCCTTCTTTTCGTGCCGGTAGAGACCGGGCGCGATGAACATCCATAGTTGTGCGGCGAAGACCGGGAATGTGAGGCACACCGCGGCGAAGGCCGACACCCGGATGTAGGTGAAGAATCCCTCGGTGATCGCCGTGTAGATCATGCGCTGGCTGCCGCCCACTTCCTGCATGATCTCGGCGAGCGGCACCACCAGGAAGCCGTAGATATGCTCCTTCACGGCGTAGCAGGCGAAAAATGCCCCCAGGAAGGACGCGGCCGCGTACAGGAGACGGCGCCGCAGCTCGATCAGGTGCCCGAGGAGGGGCATCTTGTTCTGCTCGGGATCGTCGGAGTCGGAGGTGGAGTCGGGCGTGGTCACGGCGCGGGTCCCCCTGTGGCGACTGGGGAGGGGGAGTTTGGCGACTCGAGGGGGGGCGGTGCTGGTGGCTTGGCCGCCAGTTCTTCCTCCTCTTCCTCCGGCAGTTCCAGGCCGCGGCGGATGGTACCACCCGGGTCGACGGCGTTCTCGACCACGGACTCAACGTCGGAGCGGCGGACCTCCTCGACCTTGCGTTTCACCTCGTCCAGGTCCGCCTCGCGGACCATGTCGTCGAAGTGGCGATGGAACTCGCCGGCCATATCACGCGCCTTGCCCGCCATGCGCCCCACCATGCGCAGGGTGCGCGGCAGGTCCTTCGGGCCGATCACCACCAGCGCGACGACGGCGATCACCACAATCTCGGACATGCCGATATCAAACATCGGATCGCCTGTGCCTGCCGATAACGAGGGCGGTCCCTCTCAGAGCCTGAAAACGTATTCGGAACCAGAACTCCCTCTCCCCCTTGAGGGGGAGAGGGCCGGGGTGAGGGGGTGGGGCAACCGGCAAGGTCCTTGGGGCTTCTCCCCCCCCTCACCCAACCCTCTCCCCCCGGAAGAGGGGGGAGAGG
>JAMOBE010000067.1:0-20005 GCA_039908285.1 Alphaproteobacteria bacterium | reverse complement strand
GCGGCGGCACCGGCACCAACCCTCACCGCGGCGCGGAAGGACCAGTTGGCCGAGGACTGCCGGCGTCTGATCGACATGGCGAAGACCCGCAGCATGCGCGCGGTCGCCCTCGCCGACGAAATCCGCGAGGGCCTGAAGGGATATGGCTATGACCAGGACCTTGAGGTCCTCGAGTCGGCCCTGACCGTCCTCGACTTCAAGACCGCCCTCGCCACAGCCCAGACCCTGGCGGAAAGACTGGGGGGGTGAGGCCGGTGCCAGGGCAATCGGGTGAAGAAAAATGCATTGGCACTGAAACCAACAAAAGCCCTCTCCCGGGGGGAGAGGGAGTGAAAATGCTGACAGCGGTTGCCGTGTTCTGCGCCATCGCCATGGTGGCCATCGACCGGCCGCTCGCCCTTTTTTTGAAGGGTCACCTTACGCCGCACCTGGAAGGCTTCTTCAAGACCATCACCGTGCTGGGGGAGGCGGGGCCATGGTTCGCCCTGTCCGGGGGGGCGTTCGTGGCCTTGCGCATCGCCGCCGGCCGGTCCGGCGACCCGATTTGCCGCCAGCGCCTGGCCGAGCGGGCGCGGGCGGCGCTGTTCATGCTGACGGCCCTTGGGGCTTCGGGAGCGCTGGTGGCGGGTCTCAAGGTCGTCATCGGCCGCTATCGGCCCCGTGCCCTGTTCGAGAGCGGCCTCTATGGGTTCGAGCCGTTCAACACCCAGTGGGCCATGAACTCGTTTCCCTCCGGTCACAGCCAGACCATCTGGGCGGCCATGGTGGCCCTCGTGTGCATCCATCCCCGCTATGATGCCGCCTATCTGGTGCTGGCGGTGCTGGTCAGCGCCAGCCGGTTCGTCACCACCGTCCACTATTTCAGCGACGTGATCATGGGCTCGTGCCTCGGCATCATCGTCACGCTGTGGATTCGGCAGGCATTCGAAGTCGGCGGCGGGACGATCCGCCTGCGGTTCGAGCGCGACCGGATTTGATCCGAAGTCCTCGACCCCCGCAGATCACTATTTGTTCTCTGTATCGTTGATTGCAAAATGCTGAAAATTGCGTAAGACTGCGGTCATGATGGAAGTGGGCATCGTGGCCACCGTTTCCGGCCGCCCGGATGGGGCGCCTGGGGCATGACCTGGCGAAACCGGGGTGCGGCGTGAAAAATATTCGTAATTCGACCACGGTGTGATACTTGTCACAGCATCGGGATGCCGCAAACGGTAATGTTGCTTTCGACGCTGGATGAAACAGAACCGACATTGCAAGACGCAGTCGAGTTCGATGTAGACAGGAGAAGGTACCATGTTGAGCACGTACATTCGTATCGCCCTCGCGAAGGATACTCTGAGCCGCCGCATGAAGGCGCTGATGACTGGGGAAGGGGGCGCCACCGCCATTGAATACGGCCTGATCGCCGCCGGCATTACCGTCGCCATCGTGACGGGCGTGCAGCTGATCGGCACGAACCTTGCGGCCATGTTCAGCAACGTCGCCGGAAATTTGGACTGATCCGGAACCAGACCAGGGACGGAGACGCGGTCAACGCCGCGCCTCCGTCCGGTCGTTTCGCGAGTATTCTTTACGTCTCAGGGTGGCGGGCTGCCGTTCTCCCCAGTCGGAGCGGTCGGATGTTTGGCATCAAGCCATTGCGGTTGCTCCGCGATCGTCGGGCGACCACTTCGATCGAGTACGGGCTCATCGCCGTCGGCATCGCCGTCGCGATCGCCGCTTCCCTCGCCACCTTCGGGGACGCCGCCGGGAGTCTTTTCGACTCCGTCGCCGGCACGATTTCCGACCTCATGTGACCGAGTCATACCGGCAAGCTGGCTCAGTCGCGTTGCGCCTTTTTTCTCTACGTCAGCAATCGCCCTCACCCCTCCTGTTCCGGCAACGGAGCCCACCCTCCGGGGCCAAAGGCCTCGATGGGGCTGAAGCGTCGCTTGTAGGCCATCTTGCGGCTTTCGGCGATCCAGTACCCAAGATAGATGTAGGGCAGGCCGAGACGCACCGCCTCCTCCACCAGCCACAGGATCACGTAGGTGCCGAGACTCCGCGCGGTGGCTTCGGGGTCGAAGAAGCTGTACACCGCCGACAGCCCGTCACCCAGCCGATCGACGAGACAGACCGCGATCAGGGCGCCGTTCCCCAGGCGGAATTCCACCATGAAGGTGTCTATGGGGCTGTCCTCGACCATGGAGCGAAAGTCGTAGAACCCCATCAGCGCCATGTCGCTGCCGGTGTGGCGGGACTCCTGATAGCGGGAGAACAGCCGGTACTGCTCGGCCGTGGCCCGGTCCGGAATGCGGCGCGCCGTGAGGTCGGCGTTCAGCCTCCGGACGCGGCGGAAGGAGCGCCGCTGCGAGAAGCCGGCGGTGACGATGCGCACGGGCACGCAGGCGGAGCACCCCGTGCAGCCGGGCGCATAGGCAATGGAATGGCTGCGCCGGAACCCCGCCCGTGACAGGGACTCGTGCAGTGTCTCGGCGTCGGGTCCGGACAGCTCGGTCACGATCTTGCGCTCAAGCCGCCCGGGGATGTAGGGGCAGGGCATGGGCGCCGTCGTGAAGAAGAACTGCGGTCGCCGGAGAGGGATGTGATCCATGTCGCTCTCGCCGTGATTCCCTTGGGGCGGCGGCGTAGGCGCTTCAGCCCGATCGTCGCCCGCCGCTCCATCAACGACCAATATGGTGCAGAAGCGGACGGAAGACCACCCCATACCGAACGCCCGGTCAGGTTGCGACATCCTCACGTTACCCACTGAAACGACCACGCCGAAGGGAGAGGGTGATTATGGCTTCGGCTGGTCCTGCGGGGTGGCGACGATGTCACGCAACAGGACGATGCTGATGCGGCGGTTGCGCGGGTCGATGGGGTTGTTGGCCACCAGAGGGTCGGTGTCGGCGCGGCCCACCACGCGGGCGATGCGTTCCTCCCTGATGCCGGCGGAAATCAGCACGCGGCGGCTGGCCAGGGCCCGGTCGGCGGACAGTTCCCAGTTGGTGTAGCCCGAGGCGTCATTGAACTTGACCGCGTCGGTGTGGCCCGAGATGGAGACCTTCTGGGGCATTTCGTTGACGGCCGAGGCGATGGCGCTGAAGATTTTCTTGGTCTTGTCCATCATTGCGCTGCTGCCGGACGGGAACATGGCCGTGTTTTCCGCATCGACGAGCTGGATACGCAGGCCCTCGGCGGTGTTGTCCACCAGGATGTTCTGCGCCATGCCGGCGAGATCCGGGGTCTTGCGGATGATGGCCTTGAGCTTTTCGGCGGCTTCCTGGAACTGCTCCTGCTCGTGGCGGGCGGCGGCCTCCTCGTCGGTTTCCATGCGCAGGCCGGTGCCCTCGTCCTGCTCCTGGCCGTCGTTGAGGGTGGGCGGGGGCAGGGAGACGGTGACGGCGGGCGAGGAGGTGCTGGACGGCAGGGCGCCCGAACCGAACACCTGACCACCCAGCATGCCGCCGGCGCCGCTCTGGCTCTTCGACACGGTGGTGGGGGCGAAATAGTTGGAGATACCCTGAAGCTGCTCCTCGGTGACGGCGTTCAGCAGCCACAGCAGCAGGAAGAAGGCCATCATCGCCGTCACGAAGTCGGCATAGGCCACCTTCCACGCGCCGCCGTGGTGTCCATGGCCGCCCTTCTTGACGCGCTTGACGATGATGATCGTCGGATTGGCGTTGTCGGCCATGGCCTGGAGCCCGTCGCTTTCGGCTTATTCGCTGCTCATGTTGTTGACCGCGTCCTCGACCTCGGCGAAGGAGGGCTTCACCGAGTCGGGAAGAATCTTGCGGGCGAACTCCACCGAGACCTGCGGCGCGTACCCCTGCATGTGGGCCAGCAGGCCGGTTTTGATGCACTGGAAGTAGGTGGTCTCGGTGTTGAAGGTCTGCTCCAGCGACTTGCCCATGGGGCCGACGAAGCCATAGGCGATCAGCACCCCGGAAAAGGTGCCCACCAGCGCGCCGCCGATGAGATGCCCCAGCACCTCCGGGGGCTCGGTGATGGAGCCCATGGTGTGAATCACGCCCAGCACCGCGGCGACGATGCCAAGGGCCGGCATGGCGTCGCCGACGGTGGTCACCGCCCCCGAACGGGAATGGGCCTCGGTGTGATGGGCCTCGATCTCGGCGTCGATGATGGACTCCACCTCGTGGGAGTTGTTGGTCCCAAGAGTCAAAAGCCGCAGGTAGTCGCAGAGGAACGTCAGGGCGTGGTGGTCGTGGAGAAAGTTCGGAAAGCGCTGAAACAGTGGGCTCTCCTCCGGTTTTTCCACGTGACTTTCCAGGGCCAGATCGCCCTTGGTCTTGGCTAGGCGGAACACCGTATAGAGCATGGTCAGCAGTTCAAGGTATGTGGCTTTGGAGTGTCGAGACCCTTTCAGGACCAGCCCCATGGACTTCATCGTGCCGACGACCACGTCTTTTGGGTTTCCTATGAGGAAACTCCCTATGGCCGCGCCGAAGATGATCAGGAACTCATAGGGCTGAAACAACACGCTCATGTGGCCGCCCGAGGCCATGTAGCCGCCAAAGACGGTCACGAAGACGACGATCGATCCGACGATGAAGAACATGCTGGGCCCACCTCATAGGCTTTCCGGATAGCCGCCACGGTTCGCACCCGGTCATCGCGCGGCCCCCCATCGCGCGGTCCCAGATCCTGGCTTTCGCCACTTGCGCACCAGGGACGGTCGCTCCTCCTATAAGCCAATGGTTTGCCACCGAGTCAAGCAATGTATCGTGCAGGGTAGGGCAATCGGGTGAAGACCCTGACTCCGAATTATGCCGACCGCACCGAAGCGAGGAACGACCCCACCGCCCGCTTCAGACCGTCGACGGGACGCTTGAGGTCATCCGCCGACCAGATGACCTGGATGGCCGAGCCGTAGGACGAGGCGGAGGAGCGGGCGACGTCGCCGATGCTGCCGGAGACGCTCTGGGCATCGCTGCTGACGTTGCGAACGTTGCGGGCGATCTCCTGTGTCGCGGCCCCCTGCTCCTCGACGGC
The DNA here is from genome assembly GCA_039908285.1 of Alphaproteobacteria bacterium. Classification (GTDB taxonomy): domain Bacteria; phylum Pseudomonadota; class Alphaproteobacteria; order Rhodospirillales; family Rhodospirillaceae; genus JAMOBE01. The sequence continues at coordinate 15,010 of JAMOBE010000067.1, read as the reverse complement.
GGCGGCGATCACCGAGGAAATCTCGCTGATCCGGGCGATGGTCCCACTGACGCCGCCGATGGCCTCGGCCGCTCGCTGGGTGGCGCCCTGCACGGCGGTGATCTGCGCCCCGATCTCATCGGTGGCCCTGGCCGTCTGGTTGGCCAGGTTCTTCACTTCGCTCGCCACCACCGCGAACCCCTTGCCGGCGTCGCCGGCCCGGGCCGCCTCGATGGTGGCGTTGAGGGCGAGGAGGTTGGTCTGGCTGGCGATGTCGGTGATGAGTTTCACCACCTGACCGATCTTCTCCACCGCCTCGGTGAGGCCCCGGACCTCCTCGTTGGTGCGATCGGCATCGGTGACGGCAAGGGCGGCGATCTCGGCCGACTGGGCGACCTGGCGGCTGATTTCGGCGATGGACGCCGACAGTTCCTCGGTGGCGGCGGCCACCGTGTCGACGCTGTGGGAGGTGCGCTCGGAGGTCTCGGCCACGTCCAGCGACCGGGCGGAACTGGTGTCGATCTTCTGGCCCATCCTGCTGGCCAGGTCGACGATGCCGTCCGCGCTGGCGGAGACCTGGTCGACCGCACTCTTCACGCCGGACTCGAAGTCATCGGCCAGGTCGCGCATGGCCTGGCGCTTCTCCGCCTCGGAGCGGACCTTCTGTTCCTCCTGATCGCGCTGCATCCGCTGCACATCGGCGCTTTTCTGCCGATAGTCCTCGATGGCGCGCACCACGGTCCCGATCTCGTCGTTGACGGGATAGACGACCGGCGCGACGCTGGTGTCGCCCCGCCCAAGGGCCTGGAGGGCGTTGGCGCAGCCGGCGAGCGGCCTGATGGTGGAGACGAGCGTCCATGCCGCCATGGCGGCACTGGCCAGCACGGCGGCCAGGCCGACGCCCAGGATCAGGGGCTTGGCCATGGCGGAGGAGTCGCGACTGGCAACGGTGGCGGCCTCCACCGTCTTCTGGACGGTATCGCTCAACCTGGCCATCTTCTCCTCGAGTTCCTTGAACGAGTCGAGGAATCGTGGAAACTTCACCTCGGCCGCCGCCCGGTCTGTCAGGGAGAGACGGATCATGTCCTCGGCGGCAGTGATGTAGGCATCGAGAGGCGCCTCGACGGTGGCCAGCGCCCGCTTGACGTCGTCATCAAGCGCCAATCCCCTGTTGGCAGCGATCGCGTCCCGAAAGGTCTTCACGTGCTCTTTCAGGTCGGCGCGCACCTCGTCCTTCACGGCATCCGGCGCCTTGTCTCCCGCCCGCAGGGCCGACAGCACGTCGGCGCGGAGGGCGTCATGCATCATGTCGCCCTCCACGTGGTTGCGCAGGGCCGAGCCGGTGATGCCGACCTCCTCAAGACTGGCGGTCAGGGTGGTGATGGTCCCATACGCCGTGGCGCCGATGGCGGTCATCAGGATCAGGGAGATTGCGGCCAGCGAGAGTATCTTCGCGCGAAAGGTGAGACCCATTGTGGCTTTCCTCGAACTGCGTTATGACGCCGCCCAACACCGGAGTTGTTGTTGCCGTTGCGCACAGGCCGAGACTCAATACACTGCTTTCGATATGGGTGTCCATTCTTTTGTCACGGGTGTCCTTTGCTCGAATATCAGGCAGTCCACCAATACTACCCTCCCGCTGTCCGACTTCGTCGGGATCACATCTTGCGAATGTGGGCGATGAAGCGGTCCACGTCCTCGCGCAGGTGCTCGGCCTGGGCGGAGAGTTCCCCCACGGCGCCCAGGACCTCGGTCGATACCTTGTCGGTCTCCGACGACGAGTCGTGGACGCCGGTGATGTTGCGGGTCACCTCGGCCGTTCCAGCCGCCGCCTGGTCGACGTTGCGGGCGATTTCCCTGGTGGCGGCGCTCTGCTCCTCGACCGCGGCGGCGATGGCCCCGCCGATCTCGCTGATCTGACCGATGGTGGTGGTGATGGCCCTGATGGCGACGACCGATTCCTCGGTCGCCGACTGGACGGCGGTGATCTGGCCCGAGATCTCCTCCGTCGCCTTGGCCGTCTGATTGGCCAGAGACTTCACCTCGTTGGCGACGACGGCGAAGCCCTTGCCGGCGTCGCCGGCCCGCGCCGCCTCGATGGTGGCGTTCAGGGCGAGCAGGTTGGTCTGGCTGGCGATGTCGTTGATGAGCTTGACCACGGCGCCGATCTTCTGCGCCGCGGCGGCCAGCCCCTGGACCAGGGCGTTGACGCGGCTCGCCTCCTCGACGGCCCCCCGGGACACGGCGACCGACTGGGTCACCTGACGGCTGATTTCCGCCACCGACGAGGAAAGTTCCTCCGCCGCCGCCGCCACGGTCTGCACGTTGGCCGCCGCCTCTTCCGAGGCCGACGTGACCGCCTGGGACTGGTGGACCGTCCGCTCCGCCACGTGGGTCAGGGTCTGGGCCGAGGCGTGCAGTTCCGTCGCCGACGACGAGACGATCTGGACGATGCCGCGCACGCTGGCCTCGAAGCTGCCGGCCAGGTCGTTCATCGCCGCCTTGCGATCGGCCTCCGTCTTGCGCTTCATCTCCTCCCGCTCGGCCTGCATTCCGGCAATCCGGATGGCGTTCTCCTTGAACACCTGCACGGCGGTGGCCATGCGGCCGATTTCGTCGGTGCGGTTCTGGGAGGGAATGGCGACATCGAGGTCGCCGTCGGACAGCCGGCCGATCGCTCCCGAGACGCCGAGGAGCGCCGCGAGAACGCTGCGGGTGACCAGGAACGCGATGACCGCGGCCAGCAGAATGCCGATGACGATCGACCAGAGGATGAGCCGCTCGGTCGCCGCCTGCTGCGCCTCGTTGTCGGCCTTGGCCGTGTCGTAGTCGCGGTCGATGCCGGCGGTCAGTTCGTCGAGTTTCGCCTCCATCTCGGCATAGGTCGAGGACAGCTTCTTGGTCGATGCCGCAATGAGGGCCGTCGAGTCAACCACCGCGAAGAAATCGCGGTGATAGTTCGCCAGCTTGTCGAAAAGACCCTTGCGGGCATCCGCGGGGATCTGGGATGCCTCCAGCAGTTTCTTGAATTCCTCGCCGCGCTTCTTCATCTCCTCGGCATACTTGGCGTCCTGACGGGCCATGAAGTCCTTTTCGTGCCGGCGCATCATCAGCATGGAAACGGTGACGCGCGGCTCGTCGTACTTTTTCAGTTCGTTCTCGATCTCGTGAACCGAGGCGCGCAGGGAGCCGAGAAGCCCCGACTTCTCGTCCAGACCGGCCTTGACCTTGTCGGCCACGACCGCCTTGAAGGCGATGATGTAGGCCGCAACCCCCGTCCTGACCTTTTCGACGGCGGCCTTGTCCTCGTCATGGGGTAGGGTTTTGATGAGGCCGTCCACGTGCTCGCCGGCCTTGGTGACCGACTTTTCGTGCTTGGTGACGTATTCTTCCTTGTCGCGCAGGAAGAAGTCCTTTTCATGGCGCCGCGCCTGGAGCAGGTTGTTCTGGATCGCCGCGATGTGATTGCGGGCATCGGCGGCGATATCCATCTCCGCCTGGGCACGGCGAGCGGCCGCGTTGCCGAAGTGGTCGACAAGCCCAAGGCCAACCATGCCGATGATGCCGATCAGCCCGATGACGCCGATCTGGTACTTCAGACTGATCCTGCCCAGAAGTCCTTCCATCGCTCTCCCCCCCCCCCACGGAGATCGGACCTCGCCCATCATCCGCATGGCCATAAAGAATCCGCGGTTGTGTATCTTATGGCCCAGCGACCTGGCAAGATCAAATTGATACTCATTCCGAAAAACGCACGAGAACTCGTCCAGCCTCACTCCCTGTTGGTTCGACAGAACGGGCTTGCCCGCATTTCTCACCGGGACGCGGAATGATGGCGCAGAGATTTGATTCACCTATGATTTTTCCGACCGCCGGCAATACTGGCTGTATTGGCAAGGGAGGAAAAATCATAGGCGGATCAAGGATCAAGCCAGCATCCGTCGGACCGGTGAGAAATGCGGGCTAGAGGGGCATCAGGACCGGCACCACCTCGACCGGCTCGTCCGAGCGGTCCGAAGGGCTGGGCTGGATGATCGGGCACATCAGGCCACGCAGATAGACCACCACACCGGCGCGATAGTCGCGGCGCACCGATGCCCAGGTGGTGAACAGGCCGCCGTTGACGTCATACCTGCTGATATCGGGGTCGGCCCTGGCGGCCTCCAGCGCCTGCGCCAGGTCATCGGCGGCGGCGACGTGGACCCAGCGCGGGCGAATGCCTCCGTGCCACAGCACGTACACCCCCCCACAGCCACGAAGCTGATGCTGGTCGACATTCACATCGTTCAGCCGGAAGAATCGCCCGCGCGAGTCCCGGCGCCATTTCGGATCGGTGGGTATGGCGTGCCAGGACGGACTCTTTTTCGGGAACAGGAACGAGAACAGACTCATTTCCGCGGGACCCAGCACGACTCGTGACCACGGGCGGAAGGGGGGGGCCGACGATGGTCTCGGCCTGGCCCTCCGCATCGTTCTCCAGCGATACCACAGCCTGGCCTGCTGGACAAGCGGCCAGGGGGATGGGGGTATGGGTCTGGCCGATCGTGTCATAATCCTCTTGATCGGGGCGGGGATTGGGGCATGATGATCCGGGGCCGGTTCCTATCCAACACAAGACACGGATGGGGATTGGCGTTTATGCTGATTCTCGAATACCAACCCCGTTTGGAGAAGCGCGATGGCGGACGCCTTGCTCAACCAGGTCCAGAAGATGCTCACCGATTTGTCCGGTGATGTCGAGCAGATGACCACCGTCACCAGGAATCAGGTCGATACGCTGATGGGTGCGCTGGACGACATCGCCGCTCACACCCTCGCGGTGCAGGCGATCCTGATCCAGGTGATGAAGACCACGCCGGTGGACAAGGATGCGGTGCTGGCCTGGGTTCGCGACCAGACCAAGACCGTGGATCCCAGCGGCGAAGGGACGACCAAATCCCTGGCGCTGGCCGAGTTCCTCATCACCGGCCGCAAGCCCTGACCGGGTCGGCGGCCACGTCTTCTCCGGCCGTCACGGCGGACGAGATCGTCTCCCTGCTGGGGCTCGTTCCGCATCCGACCGAGGGAGGCCACTTCGTCGAGACCTACCGCAGTGGCGAGGGGGTCCGCAGTGGCGAGCGAGTCGCGGCTGTATCGCTGCCGGAGCGATTCGGCGGACGGCGGGCGCTGGCCACCGCCATCTATTACCTGCTGCGGCCGGGGACCATATCGCATCTGCACCGGCTGGCGAGCGACGAGATCTTTCATTTCTATATTGGTGATCCGATTGAGATGCTGAACCTTCACCCCGATGGCTCCGGCTGCCGCCTCGTCATCGGCACCGATCTGGCGGCGGGGATGCGGCCCCAGGTTGTGGTGCCGGCCGGCGTGTGGCAGGGGGCGCGCCTGGTTCCCGGCGGTCGGTTCGCCCTTCTCGGGTGCACGGTTTCCCCTGGTTTCGAGTATGCCGACTATACCCATGGCGACCGGGACGCGCTGACCGCCGCCTATCCAGTGTTCCGGACCGAGATTGCCGACCTGACGGTACCTGGCGCATGACTCCCGGAGTCCCCTTCTATTTCGTGCGCCACGGGGTGACCGACCACAATCGCGCCCGGCTGGTCATGGGCCAGAGGGACGTGCCGCTCAATGCCGAGGGGCGCAGGCAGGCGCGACGGGCGGCCGCCATCCTCGTCGGTCATCCGGTGGGAGCCATCCACGCCAGCCCCTTGGGCCGCGCCCTGGAAACCGCCCGCATCATCGGCGAGGTGCTGGGCCGCGAGGTGCGGACCGATCCCCGGCTGATGGAGCGGCGCTGGGGCATCTACGAGGGCCGCGACCGCGCCCTGCGGCCCATCGACTCCGATCCGGAGGGAGGAGAGACCCTGGCCGACTTCACCGCCCGCACGCTGGCGGGGGTGGCGGAGGCGGGGGCGGACGCGGACGCGGCGCCGATTCTGGTGGTGGCCCACAACGGCACCTGCCGGGTACTGCGCCGGCACTTCGGGCTGCCCGGCGCCGAGGACCTGGTGCCCAACGCCGTTCCCCTCCGCTTCGAGCCCTCGGCCGACGGCTGGCGCGAGATCGTCCTTGGCGCGGACGCCGGCACCCTGATCAATTCCCATTCCAACGGGCATCACGGACCACCATGACACTGATTTCCGACAGTTCCTCCCTGGCCGCGTTCTGTGACCGGCTGGCGCGTTCCGCCTATGTCACGGTCGATACCGAGTTCATGCGCGAGAAGACCTACTGGTCGCAGCTCTGCCTCGTCCAGCTGGCCGGGCCGGACGAGGCCATGTGCGTCGATCCGCTGGCACCGGGGATGGACCTGGCGCCGCTCTACGCGCTGATGGCCAACGAGCGGGTGCTGAAGGTCTTCCACGCCGCCCGTCAGGACGTGGAGATCTTCCTCGAGATGGCCGGTGCCATCCCCCGCCCCCTGTTCGACACCCAGGTGGCGGCCATGGTGTGTGGCTTCGGCGACTCGGTCGGGTACGAGACGCTGGTCAACAAGCTGGCCAAGACCACCATCGACAAGTCGATGCGCTTCACCGACTGGTCCCAGCGCCCCTTGAGCGAGCGGCAGATCACCTATGCCCTGGCCGACGTCACCCACCTGCGGGTGGTGTACGAGCGCCTGCGCAAGCGCCTGGAAAAGGACGGGCGCATCGGCTGGCTGGAGGAGGAGATGGCGGTGCTGACCAATCCGGCCACCTACCGGGTGCCGCCGGAGGACTCCTGGCGGCGCCTGAAGCCCCGCTCCACCAGTCCCCGGTTCCTCGCGGTCCTGCGTGAGCTGGCCGCCTGGCGCGAGATGGAGGCGCAGAGCCGCAATCTGCCGCGTCAGCGGGTGGTGCGCGACGAGGCCCTGCTGGAGGTCGCCGCCCACGCTCCCGCCTCGGTCGAGGATCTCGGACGCTCGCGCATGGTGTCGAAGGGCCTGGCGGAGGGGCGCTATGGCCAGGACATGCTCGACGCCGTCGCCCGCGCCGTCACCCTGCCGATCGAAGAGTGCCCGACCATGGAGGACCGGCGGGTGCTGCCCAACGGCATGGCGCCGGTGGTCGACCTTTTGCGCGTGCTATTGAAGATGAAATGCGACGTCCACGACGTCGCCCAGAAACTGGTGGCTTCGTCCGAGGACCTGGAGCGGATCGCCGCCGACGATGCCGCCGCCGTTCCGGCCCTGCACGGCTGGCGCCGGGACGTGTTCGGGGCCGACGCTCTGCGGGTGAAGCACGGCGAGCTGGCCCTCGCCTTCTCGCCCCGGGAGAAGCGGGTGGAGCTGATCCCGGTGACCGAGGAAGACTGACATGCGGGTGACGACCGGACTCTCCTCCGTGCTCGCCATCCTTGCCGCGGCGGTGCTGCTGGCGTTGCCGATGGTGTGGAACGGCTATCCCTTCGTGTTCTTCGACACCAAGGATTACCTTGAGATGTCGTTCACCTGGGAGTTCCTGTTCAACCGGACCATGCCGTATGCGGTGTTCCTGGCCGCGACCCATCTTGGGGTCAGCCTGTGGATCACCGCCGCCGTCCAGTGTCTGATGGTGGCCCATGTGCTGCACGAGGCGCTGGCGGTGTTCTCGCCGGTGCCGGCGGTGCGGGCCCTGTTGCCGATGACGGCGCTGCTGCTGGTGCTGACCGGGGTCGGCTTCTTCACCGGGCAGATCATGCCCGACATCTTCACCGGCGTGGTGGCCCTGGCGGTGCCGACGCTGGCTCTCGGCGTCGGGCGATTGTCGCTGGCCCGGCGTATCGGGCTGGCGGTGGTGGTGGCGGTGGCGGCCAGTACCCACTCGTCCAACCTGCTCCTGGCCTTCGGTCTTGCCGGCTGCGCCGGGGTGGCCGTGGTCTTTCGAAGCTGGTGGCCCGGCGTGCGCCGCGACGTGTGGCTGCCGATCGCGGCGGCGCTCGGCGGCGTGGCGATGATTCTGACGGTGCACTGGGCGGTGACCGGCCGGGTGGTTCTGTCCCAGTCGGGCTCGGTGTTCCTGTTGGCGCGGATGATGCAGGATGGCCTGGCCCAGCGCTATCTGAACGACATCTGTCCGCCGCTGGGGGAAATGGCGACCGAGGGGCCGGCGGCGGGGCTGCGGTTGTGTCCGGTGCGCGACCGCCTGCCCCTGAGCGCCACCCAGTTCCTGTGGAACCCCTGGTGGGGCGGCACCAGCCCCTTCGTCGAGCTGGGGGGCTGGATCGGCCTGCGCAGCGAGGCGGCGCGGGTGGTGGCGGGGTCCCTCAAGGCCTATCCGGGGGCGCACCTCGGGGCGGCGCTGAAGGAGACCGCGCTGCAGCTCATCATGACCGGGACGGGGGATGGCCTGGAGCGGCACCAATGGCTCAAGTACGAACTGGAGAAGGACTTCCCCCACGAGGTGCAGCCGCTGCTGGACGCCCGCCAGCAGGCGGGGGACGGGATCGACTTCGAGCCGATCAACGCCGTGCATATTCCCCTTTTGATTCTGGCCACCCTGGCGACGGCGGTCATCGCCGCGCGAACGTCGGCGCGGCGGGAGGGCATGACCTCGGCGATGGCGACGTTCCTGCTGCTGGCGGTGCTGGGCAACGCCTTCATCTGCGGCGCCCTGTCCAATCCCAACGCCCGCTATCAGAGCCGCGTGGTGTGGGTGGCGGTGTTCGCCGTGGCGGTGGCGGCGATGCGGCTGCGACGGATCGAGGAAAAGACATCAGGCCCCAAAGTCGAAATGTCTTGAAGGCGGTCGACGGCGCGTGCTATGTGAGGTCCGCCGGCTGCTGTCCCCTTCGTCTAGAGGCCCAGGACACCGCCCTCTCACGGCGGTAACAGGGGTTCGAATCCCCTAGGGGACGCCATTTAAGGCCTTTCCCTCAGCCCCCGGCCAACCAGCCCACAAGAACCGGCCAGCCCACAAGAACCGAATCGCCCTGGGCGTCGGAAGGCTCCCCTCCCGCTCTACTGCATGGAATAGACGAAGGCCGATGGTGCTGGCAATGGGGTGTCCGGTGTCAGGCGCCGGCGCACGGCGCGCACCACCAGTCCCTTGAAGCCGACGATCAGGTACAGGCCGGCCCATGGCACCGGGCTTGGACTCGTGGTGAAGGCGTCCCGCACCAGGCCGGCAAAGCGTTCCCGTTCCTCGGTCCACAGGTCGGTGTGTTCCAGGGCCATGGTTCCATAGGCCTCGCTGGTGTCCGTGGAACCGACCGCCGTCGCAATCAGCCGATCGAGACCGGCGGCGTTGCGGGCCGCCAACTGAACGGCGAAGGTGCCAGCCGCGGCGGCGATCGCCTCCCGGTTCGGGGCGTCCGCGTTCCCCTCGACGGCGACGAAAATCTCATCAAGGCTGTCATTCAGCCACTGGTCAACATTCACATCCATGGCGTCGGCTCCGTCCAGCGACCATCCTCCAGGGCCAGGATGGCATCGCCATAGACCCGGGCGATGACCTCGTCTCCAGCCGGAGAGGCGTGCACGTGGTCCCACATGTAGTCGTCATCATCACCCAGGGCTGCGAAGACCCGGGTGAAGTCAATGAGGCGGAGGCCCTGCATGGCGGCAAGGTCGTCGGAGGCGCGGCTCATCATCGTGCGCAGCCGCCGCATGAACGGTCCCGAGTTGCGTTGGGCAATGTACTTTTCCCACTCCGTCATGTGGGACCGGTTCCAGATCACCGGCTGGTGACCCCACAGGAAGGTGCCGCCGTTCGACTCCACCATGTGCTTGAACTGGCGCTTGCGGGTGACGTAGGCCTTGAAGACCTTTTGCGGAATGTTGTTGCGGGTCTCGCCGACGGCACACGAGAACTGCGGGGGTGTCGCAATGTTCTTCGTATCGTGGATGAACTTCGACCACTCTTCCGCGTGGCGGGGATAGATCAGGTTGCAGTGGGAGACCAGATAGGTGTCATCCTGCAGTCCATACCAGCAGTCATTGTGTCCGCCATGGGAGAGGACGATGTCGGGGGTCACGGACGATGCATGCAGCAGGTAGGCCATCATTTCCTGAATGACCACGTGGTCATGCATGCCGAAGTTGAGCACCGTGTACCGGAAGCGCCGACGGTCGGCGTCCAGACGCTCCTGGAGTCGAGTCGCGAACATCTCGTCGAACATGCAGAGACAACTGAACGCCGCCGAGCCACCGAAGATGGCCACCACCTTGTGGTCCGGGTCCCGGTCGGCCAGCGCCCGCCAGTCGATGGCGATGCGAAACCCCATGGAGTCCACCGGTCCCAGTTCAGGGTCCATGTACAGATTGCCATAGGGAAAGTTGACGAAGCCCCAACTTCGGCTGCTCAGGCGATTGAAGATGTGAGTCTCGATATGGGGATGCTCGATCTCGTCGTATTTTTCGGGGTGTTTCAGAATGAATGGTCCACGGCCGGGGTGGATGACGGACGTGGTCTGGAACAGGTATACCCTTTGTGCCGAGGAGGCGCCCTTGAACATGCGCGGCGTCAGTCCCAGCATGTAGACGATGACGTTGAATCCCCGCTCGGTCCACCCGGAGACGTATTTCTCCAGGCGGCGTCCGCCGGCGATGTCCGCGTACCGGGCGTGGTCGTCTTCCTCCGCGGCCAGGGTGAGCGTTTCGGCACCGAAGCGCTTCTCGATGACGCGGATGCCGCGGACCAGATCGTTCACGATGGCGTCGTCGGGGGGCAGGACGGCCAGGACCTTCATGCGAACTCCTCCCGGATCAGCAGGTGATGGCCCATGACCAGGGCGTCCATTTCGCTCCAGGCGAAGGTTTCCAGGGCATCCCACGGCCGGTCCACCATCGCCTCTCCCTTGAGGTTGAACGAGGTGTTGAGCAGGACCGGCACGCCCGTGCGCTCGCCGAAAGCCGTGATCAGGTCGTAGAAGAGCGGCGCGGTATCCCGCCGCACCAGGTGGACGCGCGCGGTGCCGTCCACGTGGGCGACGGCGGGCACGCGGGCGCGCTGTCCGGGGCGGACGCGGCCGACGGCCAGCATGAAGTGCTCGGGCGAGGAGGGCGAGTGGGGCTCGGCGAACTCGAAGAACTCGGCGGCCCGCTCGGCCACCACCGAGGGGGCGAAGGGGCGGAACGGCTCGCGGAACTTGATCTTGACGTTGACGATGGTCTGCATGTCCGCCCGAGTCGGGTTGGCGAGGATGCTGCGGTTGCCAAGGGCGCGCGGTCCCCATTCGCCCCGTCCCTGCATCCAGCCGACCACGGCTCCGGCCTCCAGCAGATCCACCGTGGCGCGGATCAGGGCCTCGCGATCGGGAATGTGGCGGGTGCGCAGGTTGTGACGGTCGCACTCGGCCTTGATGGCGTCGTCGGAATGTTCGGCTCCGAGATAGGGGACCACCAGCGGCGGAGGCCTTGGCAGGCCGAGGGTCACGCAGTGATGGTGGAGGGCGGCGCCGAGGGCGCTGCCGGCGTCGCCGGCCGCCGGCTGGACGAAGAGCCGGCAGCCCAGCTCCCGCTGCACCCGGGCGTTGGCCAGCGAATTGAGCCCGACGCCACCGGCGATGCACACGGTGTCAAGGCCGGTCCGTTTCATGGCCGAGGCCACGATGTGCAGGATGGCCTCCTCGGTGACCAGTTGCAGGCTGGCCGCGATGTCGGCGTAGCGTCCGCAGGACTCCTCCACCGCGTCGGCGGGCGGCCGCCCTCCCGTCGCGCAGCGGAACTCGCTCTCGTGCTGGCGGGGCGGGCCGAAGCGCTCCACCATGCGGGGGGTGTAGGGGAGATCCCGTGGGCAGCGGAACGAGAACCAGCTCTGGTCGAGCCGGAACAGGCCGTCGGGGGTCAGGTCGATGATGGCACGCAACGCATCGGCGTGGATGGGCTTGCCGAAGCCGGCCATGCCCATGACCTTGTACTCGCCCTCGTTGACCTCGAACCCGAGAAAGGCGGTGAAGGCGCTGTAGAACAGCCCGAGCGAGTCCGGCAGCCGGGTCGCGCAGAGCTTCTCGATGTGGTTGCCCCGGCCCACCGACACTGTGGTGGTCTCGTACTCGCCGACGCCGTCCATGGTGATCACCGCCGCCTCCGCGAACGGTGAGCAGAAGAATGCCGAGGACGCATGGGAGACATGGTGGGAAACGGCGTGGATACGGTCGCGGGGGATTCCATGGCGATCGGCGATGTGGTTCAGGGGGTCGAACTTGCGTCCGGCGACCCAGCTCTCGGCGACGTAGTCCAGGTATTCCGGATACCCGTCGCCGGTCTCACAGAAACTCTCCACCACCCGGTCCAGCTTCTCCAGGGTGTTCTCGTAGAAGACCACGGCGTCCAGATCCCTGGCCCGCAGCCCAGCCCGCTCCAGGCAGAAGGCAAGGGCGCGGTCGGGAAAGGTGGCATCGTGCTTGCGGCGGCTGAAGCGCTCCTCCTGGCCGGCGGCGACGATCGTCCCATCGCAGAGGAGCGCCGCGGCGGAGTCGTGATAATCGAACGATAGCCCGAGAATGTTCATCGTCTGCGTCCGCTCAGAGCCTGAAAACGTATTCGGAAACTGCACTCCCTCTCTCTCCGGAAGAGGGGGGAGAGGGAGTGATGATGGCGGTTCTCACTTCACCCGACGGCCCTGCGAGCGAAAGGGTCGGGCCTTGCGTGGAGGCGCGTTCTGGGCTACCTTGCCGGCCGATTATAATCATCGACGTCCGGTCGTTCAAGATAGAAATAGAAGGTGGCGACGTGGCTCAGTGCAGGATTTGCGGGAACGGCATATCGGCGTTCATGACCTTCGGTCGGATGCCAATCGCCAATGGTTTCCTGATGCCGGATCAGTTCGGCCAGGAGTATTTCTTTGAACTTGCTCCGGCGTTCTGTGAGTCCTGCCACATGCTCCAGATCGTCGACCAGCCGGACCCCGGCCGGATGTTTCACGAGAACTATGCGTTCTTTTCGCAGACGTCGCGGGCGATGGCGGCCCATTTCAAGACGTTCGCCGAGGGCGTGATGGCCAGGCGCCTGCCCGGGGCCGATCCCTTCGTGGTGGAGATCGGCAGCAACGACGGCATCATGATGCGCCATTTCGCGGCCGCCGGCCTCCGCCATCTCGGCATCGAGCCCTCGGCCAACGTGGCGGCGGCGGCGCGGGACATCGGCGTCAATACCCTGTGCAGCTTCTTCGGCGCCGAGACGGCGATGAAGATTCGCGACGAGTACGGGCAGGCCGACGCGGTGCTGTCGGCCAACGTGATGTGCCACATCCCCGATCTCAACTCGGTGGCGCGGGGCATCGAGCTGTTGCTGAAGCCGGACGGGGTGCTGATCTTCGAGGATCCCTATCTCGGCGACGTGATCGCCAAGACCTCCTACGACCAGATCTATGACGAGCACGTGTTCCTGTTCTCGGTGCGCTCGGTGGTCAACGCCTTCCGCGATCACGGCCTTGCGGTCATCGACGTCGAGCCCCAGCATACCCATGGCGGCTCGATGCGCTATACCCTGGGCCGCACCGGCCGCCATCCGGTGTCCGAGGCGGTGACCCGCCAGCTTGCCGTCGAGGAGGCCCAGGGACTGCATCGGCCGGAGACCTATGCCCGCTTTCGCGACAACTGCGAGCGCTCCAGGCGCGAGCTGATGGCGGTGCTCGACGACCTGAAGGCCAGGGGCCGGCGGGTGGTGGGCTATGGCGCCACCTCGAAGAGCACCACCGTCACCAACTATTGCGGCATCACCCCCGCGCACGTGGAGTTCATCTCCGACACCACGCCCATCAAGCAGGGGCGCTACAGCCCGGGCGCCCACATCCCGGTGCGGCCGTATGAGGACTTCACGGCGCGCTATCCCGACGTGGCGCTGCTGTTCGCCTGGAACCACACCCGCGAGATCGTGGACAAGGAACAGGGATTCCTTCAGGCCGGCGGCAAGTGGCTGGTCTACGTTCCGGACGTGAAGGTGACCACGTGACCTGGTGCAGCTACCCCCCGGCGCAGACCGCGACCTACCGGGCGGCGATCGAGGAGGCGATTCGCCGCGTCCTCGATAGCAGCAATTACGTGCTGGGCCACGAAGTGGCGGCCTTCGAGGCCGAGCTTGCCGCCCATACCGGCACCGCCCATGCGATCGGCGTCAACAGCGGCACTGACGCCCTATGCCTGGTGCTGCGGGCGCTGGGCATCGGTCCGGGGGACGAGGTCATCACCGTCTCCCACACCGCCCTGGCGACGGTGGCCGCCGTGCTGATGAGCGGGGCCACTCCGGTGCTGGTGGATGTGGACCCCACCCATTATACGATGGACCCGGCGGCGGTGGAGCGGGCGGTGACGCCGCGCACCCGGGCGGTGATTCCGGTGCACCTCTATGGCCAGATGGCCGACCTGGGGGCCATCCTGGCCATCGCCCGACGCCATGGGCTCAAGGTGATCGAGGACTGCGCCCAGGCTCAGGGCGCCCGATTCGGACGCACCCTCGCCGGCGCCTCGGGCGATGCCGGCTGCTTCAGCTTCTACCCGACCAAGAACCTGGGCGCCATCGGCGACGGCGGGGCGGTGGTCACCGCGGACCGGGAGCTTGCCGACCGGGTGCGGCGGCTGCGCCAGTACGGCTGGGACGACGCCCGAGTCGGCCAGGAGCCCGGGGTCAACTCGCGACTCGACGAACTGCAGGCGGCGATCCTGCGCGTCAAGCTGCCCCATCTCGACGCCGACAACGACCGCCGCATCGCCCTGGCGGCGCGCTATGGGCAGGGCCTGGCCGGGCTGCCGGTGACCGTTCCCGCGGTGCGTCCCGGCACCCGTCACGTCTATCATCTGTTCGTCATCGAGTCGGACCGGCGCGACGCCCTGAAGGCGGCGCTGGAGCGGGAGGGCGTGATGGCCGGACTCCACTATGCGGTGCCGGCGCACCGTCACGCCGGCTATGTGGGGCGGGTAGTGGTGGCCGGAGGAGCGCTGCCGGTGACCGACTCGCTGGTGAGTCGCATCCTGACCCTGCCGATGTATCCGGAGCTTGGGGTGGCCGAGGTGGACCGTGTGTCGGCCATCTGCCGTGCCGCCCTCGGCTGAGCGGCCGAAGATGCTTCGAAACGGCACGTCCAAAAAGCCCTCTCCCCCCTCTTCCGGGGGGAGAGGGTTGGGTGAGGGGGGG
>JAMOBE010000203.1:0-2375 GCA_039908285.1 Alphaproteobacteria bacterium | reverse complement strand
CAACCCTCTCCCCCCTGAAGGGGGGGGAGAGGGCTTTTGATGGTTCCAATGCCAGTGCACCTTCCTTCACCCGATTGCCCAGCAATTCCCACTATTGAAACGGGCGCACCGCCGTGGGATGATAGTCGAGGAAGCCATTTCGACACACGCCGCGAGAGCACGTTGATGGACCAGCAGGAGTTCGACACTCACTCAGCAGGACGACCGGGATGCACGGCCACGACATGACCGCGATCGCCCCCCGTGCAACCGACCTCAAGGCTGCCGTGGCACAGATTCTTTACCCGAGTGGCCATTCTGCGGGTACGGCACTTCTGCTACTGAACGGCTTCGTCGCCACCTGCGCCCATGTGGTGCGGGGGGTGACCAAGCTGGAGAGGGGGAGCGTTCCGCCGGAGACGACCAGGGTTCATCTGCGCTTTCCCTCCGCCGCACACGTCGCCAAGCGGCAGGAGCCCTACGTCGCCCGCCTGGCGCGGGGCGGCTGGCGGCCCGAGTGGGATCTGGCGATCCTCAGGATTGAGGGTGAACTACCGTTTCACGACGGCTGGCGCCTCGATGGCGCACTGACCAATGAGATGGCGTTGGATGTGGACTGCTTCGGCTTTGGCAAAACCTCCAAACCGGACGGTGCGACTGCGGAGTGCCGTATCCCGACCATGTCCATTATCGACTTCGAGGCCCGACTGCTTCGACGAGGCGAGAATGAGGAGATGTTTGTCGAGTCCGGCTTCAGCGGTGGACCGGTGTACGTGCACGGCACGCAACAGGTCATCGGCCTGCTGCGCAGGGGGAATGAACAGGTTCAAAACAACAGGAACGTGGCACGGCTGATCCTGGCCCGTTACGTCAACGAGGCCTTTGTTACCGCGTACAATACGGACATGGCGGAACAAGGCCAGTCAGCGGAAAACACCCTCGCGCCCGCCTTCGCGGCTGCCCGCCAGGGCGTCGATACGCTGAGTCGTCATTCGAACATGCTCCGCCAGATACCCGAAGCACTGCAAGACCACCTGTCCGACCTGGAAGAGGCGGTCACCAACCCCGCGCGGATCGAAGAAGCATGTGAGTGTCTCGCCGGGCTTGAGCGCCAGTGGCGCAAGGCCAGAGAGAGGGACCTTGACGTCCATTTCCATGCCTTCGGCCTGGACCAACTTTCGACCATGCTGGCCACCGTAGTGCCGAAACTCAAAGAGACCGCCGCCAGAATAGCGCCGGAAGCCAAAGGCGATGTCGTTCCCAACGACTGGGACGTAGACAAGCCGCCGCCGCATGTTCAGGACTTTCGGAAGCTGCTGGACTTGATCGCTCAACGCAAGGCGGTCCTGAGCGCACTGCCAGAAAGTCAACCGCGAAACGAAGCGCTGGCTGTCCTGGCGCGGCTGAAGAAGATCCTCTATGACGATCCCCTGGCTCTCGCCGCGGTTGACGCGGTGCGGGTCGATCTTGAGCGTTTCGACCGCGATGTCTTCGCCGTCCTGATTTGCGAATGCCAGATGCTGCTGGCACGGTACGTGACGCGGTTGCCCGACGGTGCGGTGTTCCGGGATCGGCTGGCCGATGGCACGCCGGGGCCAGAGATGGTGGCCATTCCGGCCGGGCGGTTCATGATGGGATCGCCGGAGGACGAGAAGGGGCGCTTTGCTTCCGAAGGTCCGCGGCATGAGGTGACGATCGGCTACCGCTTTGCCCTTGGACGCTACGCGGTGACGTTCGAGGAGTACGATCGCTTCGTCGCCGCGACTGGGGGGCGGGAACCGAGCGATCATGGCTGGGGCCGGGGGCGGCGGCCGGTGATCGATGTGAGCTGGGAGGACGCGCAGGCCTACGCGAGATGGCTCAGCGTGGAAACCGGCCAGTCCTACCGCCTGCCGAGCGAGGCGGAATGGGAGTATGCCTGCCGGGCGGGGACGACGACGCCATTTCATACCGGCGAAACCATCAGCACCAGCCAGGCCAATTTCGATGGAAACTTTACGTATGTGACCGGCGCCAAGGGCGAGTACCGGCGGCAGACCATGCCGGTGGGAAGCTTTCCGCCCAACGCCTTCGGTCTATACGACATGCACGGCAACGTGTGGGAGTGGGTCGAGGACGTTTGGCACGAGAATTATACGGGTGCTCCTGTTGATGGCAGTGCGCGCACAACTAATGGTAGTAATTTCCGTGTCAACCGGGGTGGTTCCTGGAACTACTATCCCAGGTCCCTGCGCTCGGCCTACCGCGACGGGAGCTCCGCCGACCTCCGGAGCAACCTTCTGGGGTTCCGTCTCGCCAGGACCTTTTTAAGTCTTGTTTCCTAGCTTCCTTGCCTCTTGAGGGAGGGTCCAGGGAGGGACACTTCCCTCCCTGGCCGCGCGAAGCGCGGTCGACCG